>CAMLBO010000017.1 GCA_946478305.1 uncultured Enterobacterales bacterium | reverse complement strand
TGCGATGGTGGCGGAATTGGTAGACGCGCTAGCTTCAGGTGTTAGTGTCCTTTGGATGTGAGGGTTCGAGTCCCTCCCTTCGCACCACATGATTCTCTTCGATTATCGGCCCACCACAGCAATATCCTTCGCCATTCAGGCACACAAAAACCCTCAGGCAAAAAACGTATTCAGCACGTCAAATTTTAGCGAATTAACACCGCATCAAAGCAAATTGAAATTCAGCGACAGCGCTGCCAAACCGCCAGCAACCGCGATAAATGACGGTAACAGCACATAATGACGCAGCGTTTTATGGAGCAGCATCACTAATGTTGCCAGCATGGCAATGACCACCAGCGTACGCAGCTGTTCAAGGGACATATCCGCCAGCGCTAAAAAAGGCAGTAGTGCACAGGGTAATAACACGCCCCATCCACTGGTCAGCCTTTTCCCCAGAAACCAGCTGACACCCCACATTCCACACACCGTAACCATCGCTGCAATCATGATCTTATGCCATTAACGATAATGAGAACCAATAGCATATAATAATATTTCTCATTACGCATCTTTTTAGCTGTCAACTCCCCCCTGGGGTGACACCCGCAGCCAAAAGTGGTAATTTTAAGGTCAGCTGTTCTTAATTAAATCCAATTAAAATAATTACCTACCAGGATTATTAGCAGTCTTCACACATTATTACCCTTTCGCACCTCTGGGTATTTACCGGGCACGACTGAATTCGGGCGCAGCATCCTTATCTATTTAGAAGACCACCCGCTAATAGAGTGAATTTTTAATGATATCTCATTCCTATGATGAGTTGCTTAAAAGCAAACACCGCCTTTCAATGTTGTTATTCTTTTTTCTAAATAGTGCTTCTGCGCTATTCGCCATGCTAAATCCGACGTTAAAATCTTTAAAAACCACCTTTCCTCTCGCGATGATTGGCGTGTTTTGTGTGATAGGATTTCTATTGACTTATTTCAATAGAAAGAATGGCCGCTCTTATTTAAATTCTTGCTCAATAATTGTGGGGGCTCTGTGGGCCTGGCATATTTCCTTACGATTTGAACAAATTGGTCATGCGGATAATAGCTTTCTGCTGGTCAGTTTACTCAGTGTATTCTTTATCAGTGCTATCGCTTTATCGGATAATTTTCTGGCATTTTGCCTTCACGCAGCACCATCCTCTGTGGCGGTTATTTTTTTAGACGATTTCAACCACACAGGTAAAATTCTCTTTACCATTGCGTTGCCTCTCATCGGACTCTCCCTGCACCATTTTATGCTCAGGCGCAGCGATGACTTTACCCGCCGGATGGTGGCCAATTTATACAGTGAAAGAGAGAAATTTAGCGATCTCAGTATGCTTGACCCGCTCACAGGTCTCTATAACCGGCGCGGGCTGGAGAACAAATTGGAGACGCTGTTAAGCCAGGCACAGGCCAGTCATTACGTGATGTTGTTGGATATCGACCACTTCAAAGCCTATAACGATAACTATGGACACAGCATGGGCGATCAGGCACTGGTGCGCGTTTCAGCGGCGATACGTGATGCAGTTCGTTCACGCGATGTCGTGGTACGCTATGGCGGAGAAGAATTTCTGGTACTGATGTCTAACGTGAACCAGGAGTACGCGATTCGTATGGCGGACCGTATTCAGCATCAAGTACTGAGCCTGAATATTCCTCATCATTTCAATACGCAGGTTTCGACTAATGTCACGGTCAGTGCCGGTCTATCCGCCCTGGTTGACGGAGAATTTTCTGCAGCGTTAAGTGCTGCCGACCGCTCTCTTTATTTAGCGAAAAACAGCGGTCGCAATAAAATTTTCTATGCATGGGATCAGCCCCAGGCAAAGCCTGAACTGCCTATTGCACAATGAATGACGATACTCTTTTAATCAGTAGAATGCTTTCATATATAAGCCAGACAGTTTTAATTAACACCTCGAAAATAGAGTATTGCAGTACAGTATTAAACAGCTGAATTGCATAACCATGCATCTTTCTGGTTTCAGCTTTAAATGTTAAACATTCAGCACTGTCTTGCGTGTGGAATGTTACCTAATGACGTTACTTATTTCGAATGTAATCCATTTTAAATATATACCCTCCCGATTATTTACTCTGTTGTCTCACCTTTTCTTATGTCCATTATCGCTGTCTTTCGCTCCCTCTCGTTACGCGGTCATGTTTAACCCCTCATAACGGCGTCAGCAAAACCCCGATAAAGATCGCCCCTTCAGCAATCTCGTTCTCTTCTTCATTACATAAAGAAATTTGCCGCATTTTGTGATCTGTCGCGCATCGACCTTTTCCGGGCTGCCAGCCTGCTAAATCCCGTGGCATTCACCGGAAGGTGGCGCCAAAAGCCCTCCCCTACACTGCGATCATATCTGATAAGGAATGGCCGTTATGACACTCCACCATATTGCTGCTATTGATCTGGGTGCCTCAAGTGGCCGCGTAATGTTGGCGACATTCAAGTCTGAATGTGCCGGGGAGCCTGCGACGCTGACACTCGAAGAAATCCACCGTTTTCCTAATTGTCTGAAAACCGTCGAAGGCCACGACACCTGGGATCTGGATGCGCTGGAACAACAGATTCTGACCGGACTCAACCGGCTGGATGCGTCCGGTATTCCTCTCGACAGTATCGGGGTTGATACCTGGGGCGTGGATTTTGTCCTGCTCGATAAAGAGGGGAAGCGCGTCGGCTTGCCCATTGCCTATCGTGACAAACGCACCGACGGTGTGATGGCCACCACCGGGAACACGCTTGGCCGTGAGGTCATTTACCGCACTACCGGCATCCAGTTCCTGCCTTTCAATACGCTTTATCAGTTAAAGGCCCTGACCACCCAACAACCTGAACTGATGAGTCAGGTCGAACATCTGCTGCTAATGCCCGATTACCTTCATTACCGCTTAACCGGTGTGCTGAACTGGGAACATACCAACGCCAGTACCACGCAGATGATGAATCTGCACACCGGCGACTGGGACGAAAATCTGCTTAGCCACATCGGCATACCATATCGGTGGCTGGGAAAACCGTCGCAGCCGGGTAAAAAACTGGGCAACTGGACCACACCACGCGGTCATCAGATTCCGGTCATCAGCGTGGCGACGCATGACACCGCCAGCGCCGTCGTCGCCGCCCCCATGACAGGTAAACATTCTGCCTACCTCAGCTCTGGCACCTGGTCGCTGATGGGTATTGAAAGTTCGATAGCTTTCACCGATGCCCGCGCCTTGCAAGCCAACTTCACCAATGAGGGGGGGATTAACGGCAGCGTACGCGTATTGAAGAACATCATGGGCATGTGGCTGTTACAACGCATGTGCAGCGAACTCAGTGTAAAGGATTTGCCAGCGCTGATTGCTGCTGCCGCCCGACTGCCGGCATATGTCAGCTTGATTAACCCTAATGAGGAACGTTTTATTCATCCGCCATCAATGGCGGATGCCATCCGTGATGCCTGCCGTGAACATGGCGAACCCGTGCCGCAAAGTCATGCCGAACTGGCGCGCTGCATCTTTGACAGCCTGGCGATGCTCTACCGCCAGACGGCGTTGCAACTGGCTGAACTTCAGGGCGCGCCGCTGGATGAAATTCATATCGTGGGCGGTGGCAGCCAGAATACTTTTCTCAATCAGCTCTGCGCCGATACCTGCCAGACGCCGGTGACTGCCGGGCCGGTTGAAGCTTCAACGCTCGGTAACATCGGCTGCCAGCTGATGGCTCTGAATCTGGTCAAAGACGTGACGCTTTACCGGCAAATCCTGGCGGCCAATTTCCAGCAGCAGCGTTATCTGCCGCAACCCCAACCCGAACTCGCCACATACTGGCGTCGTTTTCAGGCGCTAAGCCACGCCAATGAGGAACTCATAGTATGACTTCATCACCTTCATCTATAGAAAGCGCATGGACACTCGCAAAAGAACGTTTTTCCGAACTCGGTATTGATGCAGAAGCCGCCATGAAGAAACTTGATACGCTGCCGGTGTCGATTCACTGCTGGCAGGGCGATGACGTGGCCGGTTTCGAAAACCCGGAGGGTGTGCTGACCGGCGGGATTCAGGCCACCGGTAACTACCCTGGCAAAGCCAGAAATGCGCAGCAACTGCGCGCCGATCTGGAACTGGCAATTTCGCTGATCCCCGGCCCTAACCGCCTGAACCTGCATGCGCTCTATCTGGAGTCCGATATACCGGTACCCCGCAATGAGATCGAACCTAAGCACTTCATCCAGTGGGTAGAGTGGGCGAAGAAAAACCAGCTGGGGCTGGACTTTAACCCCTCTTGCTTCTCGCATCCGATGAGCGCCGATGGCTTTACGCTGTCAAGCGCCAACCCGGAGGTCCGCCAGTTCTGGATTGAACACTGTCAGGCCAGCCGCCGCGTTTCCGCGTCGTTCGGTAAAGCGCTGAATACGCCATCGGTGATGAATATCTGGATCCCGGATGGCATGAAAGACCTTACCGTCGACCGGTTAGCGCCCCGTCAGCGCCTGATGAGCGCGCTGGATGAGGTGATGTCAGAGAAACTCGACCCTCACCATCACATTGATGCTGTCGAAAGCAAACTCTTCGGTATCGGCTCTGAAAGCTATACCGTCGGCTCCAACGAGTTTTACCTCGGCTACGCCGCCAGCCGCCAAACGGCGCTCTGCCTGGATGCCGGCCACTTCCACCCGACGGAAGTGATCTCCGACAAAATCTCCAGCGCCATGCTGTTTGTGCCTCACCTGCTGCTGCATGTCAGTCGCCCGGTGCGCTGGGACAGCGACCACGTGGTGCTGCTCGACGACGAAACCCAGGCCATTGCCAACGAAATTGTGCGTCACGACCTGTTTGACCGCGTACACATTGGCCTCGACTTCTTTGACGCCTCTATCAACCGTATTGCGGCCTGGGTGATCGGCACCCGCAACATGAAAAAAGCCCTTCTGCGCGCCCTGCTTGAGCCGACCGACATGCTGAAAAAGCTGGAAGCCGACGGTGACTACACAGCACGTCTGGCGCAGCTGGAAGAGCAGAAATGCCTGCCATGGCAGGCCGTATGGGACATCTATTGCCAGCGGCACGACGTACCGGTCGGCGGCCAGTGGCTAGATAACGTCCGCCACTACGAAACCAGCGTGTTGTCTCAGCGCTGATCCATGCCTTAACGCAACGACGAAACACATTCACCTTATTTGCAGGAAAGACCTGATGAAAACATTATTTAGCTCGTGGTTTGTACAAGGCATGGTCAAAGCGACCACTGATATGTGGCTGAAAGGCTGGGATGAGCGCAACGGCGGTAACGTCAGTATGCGTCTGTTGCCGGAAGACGTAGCGCCGTACAAAAATGATTTTTACGCCCAGCCGCGTCAGATTGAACTGACTCAGCACGCACCGGATCTGGCGAACGAATATTTCATCGTAACCGGCTCCGGCAAGTTCTTTCGCAACGTGCAGCTGGCGCCTTCCGAAGCGCTGACCGTGATCCAACTCGATGACAAAGGTGCCAGTTACAAGATCCTCTGGGGGCTGACCGCAGGCGGTTTACCGACGTCGGAACTGGCTTCACACCTGCAATCTCACGCGGTACGTAAACGCGTCACTCAAGGGCAGGATCGCGTGATCATGCACTGCCACGCTACCAACCTGATCGCGCTAACCTACGTGCTGGAACTCGACAATGCCAAGATCACCCGCAAGCTGTGGGAATGCAGCACCGAATGTCTGGTGGTATTTCCGGACGGCGTCGGCATCGTGCCGTGGATGGTGCCAGGCACCGACGGCATTGGTGCCGCGACGTCCGATCAAATGCAACATCACAGCCTTGTATTGTGGGCGTTTCACGGCATCTTCGGCTGCGGCCCGAGCCTCGACGATGCTTTTGGCTTGATCGACACCGCTGAGAAATCAGCAGAAATTTTGGTGAAAGTGCTCTCGATGGGTGGCATGAAGCAGACAATCTCCACCGAAGAGTTGATCGCCTTAGGGAAGCGCTTCGAAGTCACGCCTTTTGCTGCCGCACTGAAGGCGTAAACTACGCGAGTGATACTGAGTGCGATGCTATCTGATAACCAGATAGCCATAAAACGGATCCGCGCACCTGCGGATCCATGGAGAAACACCATGATCCGCAAAGCTTTTATCATGCAGGTAAACCCGGACGCCCACGCTGAATATCAGCGGCGGCACTCGCCCATTTGGCCGGAGCTGGCTGAAACATTGAAAGCCCACGGCGCGCATCACTACAGTATTTTTCTCGATGAAAATCGCAATCTGCTGTTTGCCGTGGTGGAAATTGAATCCGAAGAGCGCTGGGATGCGGTGGCGAAGACGGATGTCTGCCAAGGGTGGTGGAAGCATATGGCTGACGTCATGCCAGCCAATGCCGATAACAGCCCGGTCAGTAACTCACTTAAACCGGTTTTTTACCTCGAGTGACCGGTTTCTTTTTCCCGTTTGCTTGAGTGACAGCCGGCGCACCGGTAAAACGGGTGGCCGCCGGGCGGCTGGTGAATTTCGGTCTGCCAGAGACATAACCACGACCGCGATCGTCCGCGTTTTCAGCCGGGATCAGGCAATCCGCCCGGCTCCCAATCAGATGTTTCAAACCGAGCGCATTCAGCCCTTCGCGGATCACCGGCCAGTTGGCCTGATCGTGATAACGCAGCAACGCTTTATGCAGACGGCGCTGACGATCGCCTTTCGGCACCACCACGTCCTCACTTTTATAATCCACCTTATTGAGCGGATTCTTGCCGCTGTAATACATGGTGGTGGCGCTGGCGAGCGGCGACGGGTAAAAGTTCTGCACCTGATCCAACCGGAAGCGATTCTCCTTCAGCCACAGCGCCAGATTGACCATGTCCTCGTCGCGCGTCCCCGGATGTGCCGAAATAAAATATGGAATCAAATACTGCTTTTTACCCGCCTGCTTCGAATAGTGATCAAATAACGTCTTGAAGCGATCATAGCTTCCCATGCCCGGTTTCATCATTTTCGACAGCGGCCCGGTTTCGGTATGCTCCGGCGCGATCTTCAGATATCCCCCCACGTGATGCTCGGCCAGCTCTTTGATATACAACGGATCCTGCACCGCCAGATCGTAACGAACCCCCGATGCGATCAGGATCTTCTTAATGCCCTTCAGCGCACGGGTGCGGCGGTAGAGTTTGATGGTCGGCTCATGGTTAGTGTCCATGTGGCTACAGATATCCGGGTAGACACAGGAGGCACGGCGGCAGGTCTGTTCGGCACGCGGTGACTGGCAGCGCAGCATATACATGTTGGCGGTCGGGCCGCCGAGATCGGAGATAATGCCGGTGAAGCCCGGCACGCGGTCGCGGATCTCTTCAATTTCTTTGACGATCGACTCTTCCGAACGGCTTTGAATAATTCGCCCTTCATGTTCGGTGATCGAACAGAACGAACAGCCGCCGTAGCAGCCGCGCATGATATTGACCGAGAAACGGATCATCTCATAAGCCGGAATACGTGCCTTGCCGTAGGACGGATGCGGGACGCGCTGGAACGGCAGCGCAAACACGGAATCCATTTCGTCAGTGGCCAGCGGAATCGCTGGCGGGTTGATCCACACGTAGCGATCGCCATGTTTTTGCATCAGCGCCCTTGCGCAGCCAGGGTTGGTTTCGTGATGCAATATGCGCGAAGCATGCGCGTACATGACTTTGTCGTTCTTCACTTTCTCAAAAGACGGCAGCAGCACGTAGGTTTTCTCCCACGGCTTGGGTTTTGGCGCACGCACGGTCACGGGCTGCGGGCCGTCAGGTTCAGGTAAAACGCCTTCGGAACAAGGCAGATCTTCGCCGTAAGGATTCATAATGGGTTCAATGCGGCCGGGCTTGTCGAGACGGGTAGAATCCACGCCGCTCCAGCCGGTCAGCGCCACTTTGCGCATGATCGCGGTGTTACGCACATCGGTGATCTCTGCGATTTTCTCACCCGCCGCCAGCCGGTGCGCCACTTCCACCAGCGGTCGCTCGCCGTTGCCGTAAATCAGCATGTCAGCTTTGGAATCGACCAGTACTGAACGGCGTACAGTGTCAGACCAATAGTCATAATGCGCGATACGCCGCAAGCTAGCTTCGATGCCGCCCAGCAGCACCGGCACGTCGCTGAAGGCTTCTTTGCAGCGCTGGGAATAAGCCACGGTGGCGCGGTCCGGCCGTTTGCCCTCTGCGTTGTCCGGCGTATAGGCGTCATCATGACGAATTTTTCTGTCTGCCGTGTAACGGTTGATCATCGAATCCATATTGCCCGCCGTCACGCCAAAGAACAGGTTCGGCTTACCGAGCTTCATGAAGTCAGCTTTGTTGGTCCAGTCAGGCTGAGCGATGATCCCAACCCGAAATCCCTGCGCTTCCAGCATCCTGCCCACGATCGCCATGCCGAAGCTTGGGTGATCCACATAGGCATCCCCTGTCACTACGATCACGTCACAACTGTCCCAGCCAAGTTGATCCATCTCTTCGCGCGACATCGGCAGAAAAGGCGCCGTGCCAAAGCATTCGGCCCAGTAAAGTGGGTAAGAAAACAGGTGACGATCGGGCTGGATCAGGCTGACAGACATAAGGTCTCTTCATTCGGCGGCAAATAGTGGCCGTAAATTATACGGGGGCCCTATTGTGCATGCTGGTGAGAGTGGCCTGAACTTGCGCCAGATCAATTTTGGCATTCTGGGTGTTGGGGTTATCAGGGCTATGCATAAAAAAGGCCCGCCGGAAAACCAGACGGGCCGTGGCGTCACGTCAGTGACTACTTCGCTAACGCCTCGAACACCTTCTCAACAGCAACCGCACCAGGGTCTTTCACCCCTTTCAGGCTGTTGCTGCTCAGATAGGACGAGCGACCTGCGTTGGCTTTCTTCATGCTGGCGGTGTCTTTCGCGCCTTTGGCTGCGGCTTTGGCTGCGGCTTTGACGTCGCCCTTTTTGCCCAGTGCTTCGAGAGCCGGCTGCAATGCATCGATCATGGTACGATCGCCAAGATCGGCACCACCGTAATGCTTCATCCGCTCCAGGCCAAACAGCAGCGCATCGGCAACCGGTTTGCCCTCTTCCACTTTCTGGCCAGTTGCGGTGAAGAAGATCGACATCAGTACCCCGCTGGAACCGCCCATCACGGTCGCCAGGCGATCGCCCACTACGGTAAACAGTGCGGACAGATCGTTAAGCGGCAGTTTTTTGCCTTTATTCTGCTCCTGAATATCACGCGCACCGCTGGCAAACGTCGAACCGGTATCGCCGTCACCTACTTTGGCATCCAGCTTATTCAGCTCATCTTCGAGATCCGACAACGTCTGAGTCACGGTATCAACAATTTTGCCCACACCGGCGTTAGCCGAAGCCTTCACTTTCACCTTCTGGCTGATCTTTTTGGCTTTCTGCGTAGGCAGTTTTTCCAGCTTAACCAGCGGTTGCCAGCCGGAGGCTTCCACCTCTGCCAGCAGGGCTTTTTCGATATCCTCAGTCAGCGCGATAGCCGACAGCGAGAACCCTTTCATATCCAGCGCACTGACCAGCGATGCTGGGCCAATCAGATAACGGATGGATTTACCCAGCGCTGAATGCACCAGCTGCCTGGTCAGCTGATTCATCTCCAGTGGAGACACACCACCAAGGTTGTTGATAAGCACCACCAGCTTGTCGCTTTTTTTGAGCCCGGCCTGCAGTTTCTCTACCAGCGTGTCGACGACTTTTTCACTGTTCTGGGTTTTGAGTTTCGACACGCCCGGTTCGCCGTGAATGCCTAATCCGAGCTCAGAGTGGCCGGAAGGAATGCGGCTCTCTTCCTCTTCGTCGCCGCTGCCACCGGGCAGGCTGCAACCGGCCATCGCAACACCGATGCTCGATGTTGCATCAATGGCTTTTTGCGCCGCCGCCGCCACCGCTTTCAGAGATTTACCCTGCTGAGCCGCGTACCCGGCAATTTTATGCACCAGTACCGTTCCTGCAATACCGCGTGGCTGCTTGTTGTCCGGCAGGGAGATATCATCAGACACCATCACCAGCTCGACTTTATAACCAAGGATTTTGGCTTTTTCTGCCGCAAGGCCAAAGTTCAGACGATCGCCGGTGTAGTTTTTAACAATCAGCAAACAGCCGGCTTCACCGGTCACTGCCACGATAGCATTCAGCACCGCGTCCACGCTGGGTGAGGCAAACAGGTCACCGCATACTGCAGCCGTCAACATGCCTTTGCCGACAAAACCCACGTGCGCCGGTTCATGGCCTGAGCCACCGCCGGAGATCAATGCGACCTTTTTCTTATCCCAGTCACTGCGTACCACCACACGGATAGCCGGATCGACGTCCAGCTTCGCCAGGTTTTTGTAGGGGGAGGAGAGTATTGCGCCTTCTATCACGTCGTTAATCAGATTCTTGCGGTCATTCATGAAAAATTTAGACATGCCGATTCGTCCCTTTAACTGTTTTAGATATTGTCAGGTTGCAGAAAGTATCAGATTTAACATAGCACAGGGAGGAGGGGATTTCGGGGCTAAGAAAGGCGGTTTCCCGCCTTTTAAGAAAGAGATGATGAAAGCGGAATCAGTTACAAGCCAGGACCTTGATAGCGAGCCCCCCACGCGAGGTTTCTCGGTACTTTGCGTTCATGTCTTTGCCGGTTTCGTACATGGTTTCGATGACCTTATCGAGGCAGACGCGCGGCTCGCTGGTCCGACGCAGCGCCATGCGTGACGCATTGACCGCTTTCACCGCAGATATCGCGTTACGTTCAATGCACGGAACCTGTACCTGTCCGGCCAGGGGATCGCAGGTCAGCCCCAGGTGATGCTCCATGGCGATTTCAGCCGCCATAAATACCTGCGCCGTGCTGCCACCGAGCAGCTCGGTTAACCCAGCCGCCGCCATTGAACAGGCCACGCCGACTTCGCCCTGACAACCGACTTCCGCACCGGAGATGGAAGCGTTCATCTTAAACAGCACACCAACCGCCCCTGCGGCCAGGAAGAAGCGGCTGTAGGAGTCCGGGCTGACCGGGCGGATAAACTGATCGTAGTAAGTCAGCACCGCAGGAATAATACCGCAGGCGCCGTTAGTCGGTGCAGTGACCACGCGACCACCAGCGGCGTTTTCTTCGTTAACCGCCATGGCGTACATATTGATCCAATCGACTACGCCCATTGGATCCACGTTATTTTTGTCCTGCGTCACCAGTATCCGGCGCAGCGCTGCTGCACGGCGGTTGATTTTCATCGGCCCTGGCAATAGCCCTTCGGTATGAATACCGCGGGTGATGCCTTCGCTCATTACATTCCATATCGCCGCAAAGTGGTCCGCGATTTCTGCGCGTGAATGCCCAGCCAGCTCGTTTTGCAGCATCACACCCGACAGCGACAAGCCGGTGTCATTGCAGTGCTGTTGCAGATCTTTAGCCGAGTGGAACGGGAATGGCATGGTGACGGCGCTCTCTTCCTGCACGCCAAACCGGCTGGCTTCGACAATAAAGCCACCGCCGATGGAGTAATAAGTCTGGCTATAGAGCAGATTCTCGCCGTTGAATGCGCTGACCGTCATGCCGTTTTCATGCAGCGGCAGGTTAGTGCTGTGGAAATTCATTCCACCATCCGCCAGGAAATCGACCTCCTGCGCACCGTTGGCCAGCATCAGTCGCTCGCTGCTTTCAACTGCACGAATAAAGCCGGGGATGGCGTCAATATCCACGGAGTCAGGTAAATTACCGGCCAGCCCCATGATAATGGCGAGATCGGTATGGTGCCCTTTGCCGGTTAACGACAAAGAGCCGTAAATATCTACCACAACGCGGGTTGTATTATTTATATGGCCGAGGGAGATAAGTTCATCGCTGAATATTTTCCCGGCTTTCATTGGGCCGACAGTATGAGAACTGGAAGGGCCAATACCAATTTTGAAAATATCGAAGATGCTGATCACGTCTGACTCCATGACTAATAAGTGTCAATAAAGGGCCGGGCGAAGATAGTCGCCGGAGAAACTAAATTAAAGATAAACACAGGAGTGGGGAATTTAAATGCCGGGCAGGTTTTATCCTGCCCAGGGTAATAACGTAATAAAGACTTAACCTACCAGCGTATAAACAATCGCTGACATAGCAATCAGACCCATCACGACCACGAATACGTTGCTGATATGGCCACTGTATTTTCTCATCGCAGGAACTTTACGGATGGCATACATTGGCATCAGGAATAAGAGCATCGCAATAATTGGTCCGCCAATATTTTCAATCATGCCCAAAATACTTGGGTTTAATGTCGCTACCAGCCAGGTAGTCAGTAACATGAAAATAGCGGTATAACGGTTCAGCGTTGGCAGTTCAATATTTTTCCCTTTGCTGCGCAGTGACTTAATGACCATACCGTTAAAACCTTCGCGGGCGCCAAGATAATGGCCGAGGAAAGATTTGGTAATAGCAATAAAGGCAATAAACGGCGCGACATAGGCAATCATTGGGTTAGCAAAGTGGTTCGCCAGATAAGACAGAATAGAAATATTCTGTGCTTTCGCTTCCATCAGGTTTTCTGGAGACAGGCTGAGTACACAGCTGAATACGAAGAACATCACGGTTAATACCATCATGATGTGGCTGTAAGCCAGGATGCGCGAGCATTTTTTCTCCGCGTCTTCGCCGTACTCTTTACGCTTGGCAACCGCAAATGAAGAGATGATGGGTGAGTGGTTGAAGGAGAACACCATCACCGGGATCACCAGCCACAGGGTCATCAGCAGGCCGCTGCCCACGCCGTTACCGGAAAGAGAGACGTTCTGGAACACAGACATATTCCAGTTAGGGATGAGGTATAAAGCCAGCGCCATCAGCACGGCTACAAACGGGAACACCAGGATGCTCATCGCTTTAACGATGAGGTCCTGACCGAAGTGCACAATCCCCATCAGGCCCAGAATCAGCACCAGAGAGAGTAAGGCGCGCGGTGGAGCAGTCCAGTGCATCTGGTGAGTAATAAAGCTTTCGACCGTATTGGTGATCGCGACGCTATAAACCAACAGGATAGGATAAATAGCAAAGAAATAAAGCAGGGTGATCAGCTTACCAGCAGAAATACCAAAATGCTCTTCAACGACTTCGGTAATATCTTCACCGGCATTTTTCCCGGATAATACAAAACGCGTCAGACCACGGTGCGCGAAGAATGTCATCGGGAAGGCCAGGACGGCCATAATAAGAAGTGGAATTAAACCACCAATACCGGCATTAATTGGCAGGAAAAGTACGCCTGCACCAATTGCTGTACCGTACAGACCCAGCATCCACATGGTGTCCGTTTTACGCCAACTCGTTGCCGAGCCCTGAACCTGCGTATCAATATGTGTGTTGTCCATAATCCCTCGGTATAGAAAAATAAACTGCTATTTTAAATTGGTTTTTTATGACGTCGTTTAGGCGCGGTATATGCCACCAACGCATTCTTAAAAAAACCAATCAAACGAATAAAACATACCATTAATGCCGGGATGATACCTACCGGCAGCATAAAAAGCTGTCATTTCGCGTAGGATTGAGATCAAAGTCACGATTAATAATCTTCATTCGATAATTCCACTTAAGAACGGTCAATTATTAACATAATCACCCACAGGGAGTAGCCATTAATGATCATTCAGTAACAATTTATATTTGTAGCCATCAACATATTTGCGCAGATTATTTATACCAATTGTTTGTAAAATGACCGAAGCGGTGATTATTCAAACGACCAAAAGGTGCTGTTTATTTGTTCAATGCGGGATAATACCCGAAAGTTACTATTTATCCGAACCGCAATAATATCCGATGGTACTGACCGGCTGCGTGCAAAAAAAAAAGCAGGACGTCATCCGTACGAGGGTTCTGCACCACGCTATCTGCCCGCTCGCCTTACCCATCTCCTGCTCATTTATGCTGCAGAAGAGAGGCGTCTCTCATTTTTCATTAGCCGGATAAAGACAAAAGTTGCTAAAGTTATCACGGGTAGGAAAATTCTCATTTCAACTCCCCTGCGCTTACAGCGTTCCATGCAACGTTCTCTTATTTTTGTTACCAAAGCGCGAGTCAGCATATGGGAATAAACCAACAAGGTTTCCATTACACAGGCCCTCTTCTCTCTGGCTGCTTCAGGCGGGCATTACGTGTCCTTTTGTTCCTGAGTTTTATTAGCCTTATATATCCTGTGGATTTATGGGCACAAAATCCGTCACCTTCCGAGAATAATTCATTACCTGCACAACAGCAGGAAGTGGCGAATACCGTAATGGGGGTCCTCAGCTATTCCCGTTGGCCGACTCCCCCCCACCCCGAAACAATCAGATTATGTGTCATCGCTCCGGTGAAATTTGCCGCGGGGCTGGTACCAGGAAATAACAACATGACGGGAAAGATGCTGACGGTGCGTTATATCTCTGCGGACAGCCCGACATTAGTTAACGACTGCGACGCACTGTATTCAGGTCTGATGTCGGTAGAGCAACAACATTCCCTGCATAGCCGGCTGGTAGGTCATCCGGTATTAACCATCAGCGAAAATGACAATGACTGCGCGCTACTCAATGCGTTTTGTCTGGTCATCAGTCCCGCTCATGTTGGCTTCAAACTCAATCTGGATACTCTGGCCCGTAGCAACGTCAGGGTATCCCCCAATGTTTTGCAGCTTGCCAGGGAAAAGGAGTAAATGATGGAACAACGCCCCCCTGATTCGGTCAGTGAGACTACCGATACACGGCCATCGTTAAGCCGCGAACTGAACCGTATACATATGATGGTGATTTTACTGGGTATGGGTCTGGGCGGTTTTCTGCTGACCGTACTGGCCCTGATCGCCCTGCGCTCGCACGCTGATTACAATTTGCAGCTCACCGCCCGCGCCATCGGCTATACCACTGAGGCCGCGGTGGTCTTTAACGATAAACCCGCCGCGCGTGATGCCCTTGAGCTCATTGCCACCAATGAAGATTTCTATCAGGCGAAAATCCTGACAGCGAATGGCACGGTGCTGGCGGACTGGAAGCGCCCGGAGAACAGCACCTGGGATAAACTCGGGCAGATTGTCGGCCATCTGGCCTTTCCAAACCCCATCACCCTGCCCATCCTGCATGCTAACCAGCAGATCGGCACCGTATGGCTGGCCGGCGACGGCACCAGCTTGATCGGATTTCTGCTTAAGGTGTTTATTGGCCTGCTGGCCAGCCTGCTGCTGACCGCAACGCTGGCGTTCACGCTTTCGCGGCGCATGGTTAAACGGATTGTCCGCTCGTTGCAAAATATCACCGATGTGACGCACGCCGTCAGCGCCAACCGTACCTTTAATCTGCGCGTGCCCTCAGCACCTATTGCTGAACTGCATACCCTGAGCTGTGATTTCAACAGCCTGCTGACGGAGCTGGAAGCCTGGCAACATCATCTGAAAAATGAGAATGACTCACTGGCCCACAAGGCGCGACACGATAGCCTGACCGGCCTGCACAACCGGGCTTTTTTCATTGATACGCTTAATCAGTGCTACAACCCGTTGCGGCCACAGACCTCACTGGCGCTGCTGTTTATTGATGTCGATAATTTCAAAGAGATCAATGACACCTTTGGCCATGCCGCAGGGGATAAAGTATTGATTGATATCGGCGAACGTCTGGGGCTGCAACTGCAGGACCATGATCTGCTGGCACGACTCGGTGGCGATGAGTTTGCCGTATTATTGCAGATGCAAAATGCAGCTCTGCCAGAGGCCAGCGTTGAGGAAAAAGCCATCAGCGTGGCACAGGCCATGGTGAAGGCGATGCAGGAACCACTGACTCTGCCCGATGGCACCCAACTGTTGGTCGCGGTAAGTATCGGGATCGCACTTACCCCGGTTCAGGCAGCAAATCCTAAAGAACTGCTGGAACGTGCCGATGAAGCCATGTACCGCTCGAAAAGGTTCCCTGGCAGTTGCTGGCATCTGGCGGACCATGCCCCCTTAACCGCCATGGCGGATACACCCTAAATCTTTCGTAAAAAGGCTGATTCCCTTGAGAATACATAATTCCATTAAGACCTTACTGACGCCGTTTCTGCTACTTTTTTGCCTGCTGACGCTGGCCGCGTGCCAGTCAAAACCGCAGGGACTCACCCCCGAGCAGATCGCCGTGCTAAAACAGCAGGGCTTCAGTCTGACCAGCGAAGGCTGGGAGCTGGGGTTGAATGCCAAAGTGTTGTTTGGCAACAATCAGGACACCCTGTCGCCGCAGAGTCAGAAGACGGTAGAGACCCTCTCCCGTGAGCTGGTGCGGGTCGGGCTGGTGAAAGTTAACCTTGATGGTTATACCGATGATTACGGCGATGATAAGTACAACGAGGATTTATCCCTGCGCCGCGCCAACACCGTCGCCACCGCGTTTGCCAGCGCCGGAATGCCGCGTGCCAATATTCACACCCGCGGCATGGGCAAACGCAACCCGGTCGCTAGCAATAAAACCCAGGCTGGCCGCGCGGAGAACCGCCGCGTATCCGTGATTATTGTGGTGTAAACCCGTCGTTGCTTCGCCACATCGCGCTTACAACACCTTGAGAAAATGCATCACCGCTTTGCCGTTATCGTTACGCCGCCATGCCAGCGCAACCTGCGTGGTCAGCGGCGGACCGGCCAGCGGCAGGCAGGTGACGTTTTTATCATCAATTTTTCCCAGCGAGGCGGGGACTACCGCGTAACCAAATCCGGTGGCCACCATACTGATGGCAGAGGTCACCTGGGGGGATTGCTGGCCAAGCTTAGGGCTAAAACCAGCGTCATGGCAGGCGGCGATCACCAGGTCATAGAGGCTTGGCGCGACATCGCGTGGAAAAGTGATCAGCGTTTCATCTTTGAGGGTGCCAAGTGCAATGTCCGAGCGCTGTGCCAGCGGATGTGCACGGGGCAGCGCCACGACCATCGGCTCAAAATCAATCACCCGGCAGGCAAACTCCTTCGTTCGCTCACACGGTAAGCGAATGAAGGCCACGTCGATGGCACCTTCCGCCAGCGCGGCCGTCAGGGCCGCCATCTCCTTCTCCTGCGGTAATAACTTCATTCCCGGATAGCTTTCCCGAAAACGGTGCAGCAGCGCAAATACCTGCGGATTAAACGCCGTAGAGCTGGCAAAACCAATGCGCAATGTCCCACTGACACCCCGCGCCACGCTGCGTACGCGCACCAGGGCCGCATCGGTCAATTTAAGAATATTCACCGCGTCGTCGTACAGCGTTTTCCCCGCGTCGGTCAGCTCAATACTGCGTGTTAAACGCCGCAGCAGCGGTGCGCCAATTTCATGCTCAAGCCGCTGTATTTGCTGGCTTAATGGCGGCTGAGAGATACCCAGTTGTTCGGCGGCCCGGGTGAAGTTCCCGGCATCGGCCACCGCCACAAAATAACGCAGATGACGAAGTTCCATATCAAAAACGTCTCAAAGTGAATACCCCGTCATATTGGAACTCCCGGCTGAATAGAGTCAACCTTTAGTTAACAACGCTAACCATTCCCAACCGGAGCGACAACATGACTGCCCACAACCTTCACCGACATGACGACCACAGCGACTGTTCCTGCGTGGCCGATATCACCCGCAGCGCCCTGCTACTTGAGCAGAAGCATCCTGAACGCGTGATTTATCAGTCGTCGATGATGAGCGCCTTGCTAAGCGGCGTTTACGAAGGCAACACCACCATGGCGGACCTGCTCAAACACGGCGACTTCGGACTCGGCACCTTTAACCACCTCGATGGAGAGCTGATTGCCTTTAACAGCAATATTTTCCAGCTGCGCGGTGACGGTACCGCCCGCCGCGCCCGTCCGGAACAGAAGACCCCTTTCGCGGTGATGACATTCTTCAAACCGACTAATGAGTATAACCTCGATAAACCGCACAGCCGCGACGATATCCATAAAATCATCGACGAGGTTATTGCCAGTAAAAATACCTTCTGCGCCCTGCGCATTGACGGCCTGTTCAGCCGCGTCGAGACGCGTACCGTCCCCGAACAACACCGCCCGTATAAACCGATGCTGGAAGCCATTGAGGAACAACCCACCTTCCATATTGAACACAGCGAAGGCGTGCTGATCGGTTTTCTGACGCCGGAATACATGCAGGGCATCAATGTCGCGGGTTATCACGAGCACTTTATCAACCGCGAGCGCAGCAGCGGCGGCCACGTACTGGACTACCAGTTGGAGAGCGGCGTGCTGACCTTCGGCACCGTGGATAAATTACTGATTGATTTCCCGACTGACCGCGACTTTATGCAGGCAGACCTTAGCCCTGCGAACCTCGATGACGCCATCCGTTCTGTTGAAAGTTAATCGCCACCAGACTGACGAAGGAGTGTAACGCATGAAAAATTCAGACAGCAGGAACACGTGGAACTGCGGCGCAGATCTGGTCGTCGCACAGCTTGAAGAACAGGGCGTGAAGCACGTCTTTGGCATTCCCGGTGCCAAAATTGACCGGGTATTCGACTCCCTGGTCGACTCTTCTATCATCACTATTCCGGTTCGCCACGAAGCCAACGCCGCCTTTATGGCCGGTGCCGTGGGCCGCCTGACCGGCAAAGCGGGCGTGGCGCTGGTCACCTCCGGTCCCGGTTGCTCGAACCTGATCACCGGCGTAGCTACTGCCACCTCAGAAGGTGACCCGCTGGTCGCCATCGGTGGTGCGGTAAAACGCGCCGACCATGCCAAGCAGGTGCACCAGACGATGGACACGGTGTCCATGTTTCGCCCGGTGACCAAGTTTGCCGCCGAAGTCACCTCGTCATCCGCGCTGTCCGAAGTGCTGGCCAATGGCTTTCGTGCCGCCGAGTTTGGCCGCCCCGGCGCTTCCTTTATCAGCCTGCCGATGGACATTATTAACGATCCTGCACAAGGGCGACTGCTCAGCTCGCAATTACCTACGCTCGGCAGCGCACCACATGACGCGATTCGCCAGGTTGCTGACTGCCTGAAAAAAGCCAAAAATCCGGTGCTGCTGCTTGGTCTGATGGCCAGCCAGCCACGCAATGCGGCGGCCATCCGCCGGTTGCTCAACAAAAGCGATCTGCCGGTCACCAGCACCTATCAGGCGGCGGGCGTTATCGATCAGGCGCATTTCCATCGTTTTGCGGGCCGCGTCGGCCTGTTCAACAATCAGGCCGGTGACCGCCTGCTGCGTAATGCCGATTTAGTGATCACCGTCGGTTACAGTCCGGTCGAGTACGAACCAGCACAGTGGAGCAACGGACAGGCCGAGCTGGTACACATCGACGTCGTGCCTGCCGAGACCGACAGCGATTACACCCCCGATGTGGAACTGGTGGGCGACATTGCCGACACCGTTGATCTGCTGACTGAACAGGTCCATCAGCACTTTGAACTTAGCCCGGCAGCGCTCACGATCCTTGACGATCGCCGTAAGCAACGTGAGCTGCTGGCACAAAAAGGCCATAGCCTGAACCAGTTTGCCATTCATCCGCTGCGCCTGGTGCGCGCCATGCAAGACATCGTCAACAGCGACGTGACGCTGTGCGTAGATATGGGGAGCTTCCACATCTGGATAGCCCGCTATCTGTACAGCTTCCGTGCACGTCAGGTATTGATATCTAACGGCCAGCAGACCATGGGCGTAGCACTGCCGTGGGCAATTGGCGCAGCGCTGGTTGATCCGGGCCGTAAAGTGGTCTCTGTCTCAGGCGATGGCGGCTTTATGCAATCCAGTATGGAGCTGGAAACCGCGGTACGTCTTGGCGTCAACCTGTTGCACATTATTTGGGTCGATGACTGCTACAACATGGTGGCCATTCAGGAACAGAAGAAATACCAGCGCACCTCCGGCGTACAGTTCGGCCCGATAGATTTCAAAGCCTACGCCGAATCCTTCGGAGCCAAAGGCTTCGCCGTCACCTCATCCGACACCCTCGAAAGCACCCTGCGCGCGGCAATGGACGTCCCGGGCCCCGCCGTCGTCGCGGTGCCGGTGGATTACAGTGATAACGCGTTGCTGATGGGGCAGTTGAATATGGGGGAGATGTTTTAGGTTGAGGATAATGAGATTTTTGGGAGGGGCGCGAGGATTGCGCCCTTTTTTATTCTGCGATGAAGATTTTATTTCGGTGATATTTTAGCTGGCTAATATCCGGTGAATATTTGAGAGGAGAACGTAGTTTTTTCCCTTCATAATTCGCAAAATTTTCAATGTAAATCGCACTTTTGAGTTTCTTAATTTGCGGTGAAAGCAGCATCTCAAGATCGTCATTAAAAGAGATCAACCCACGATCGAAGGCTTTGTCATGCAGGCTTGAAAGACATAACCCGTTACTCGGATTCAAGCGATGTTCAACAGCATGGCTCCAGGGACGAATATGGCTGGCTACTAATAAGCTGGGTTCTTCAAGTTCAGTCAAACAACAGCGATATTCGTAGGCTTCAAGAACATGTTTGCGAAACAGTTGCTGATCAACACGGGCCTTAACGATTGTCGTTCTCTCTCTTCCGCTATAGTCATGAACTTCACTATCATGCATTTCTGTCACGGGTGGCTCTAATTTCTCCAGAGCGTATTCACATTGCGCTTGGAAAGATGTCGTATCTTCAGACATTTCCCGCCATATGCCACGGTCTGCATTGGACGCACCTTTTAGCCCGGTACGCCCTGACTCAATGATGAAAGGGTCAAGACTGGCGAAGTTAACCAATTTCATGGCTAATGCGGAAGGGGTACGGCCGATCAATTTCGCATAATGAATAATGTCAGAATTCTTAGAATGTAATCGCCCAAAGGGAATTTGACTGTAAAGCGTCAACGCAACGAGAAGCTGATCGCGAGACCAATGATTTACACCAGCCATGTGCTTGTTATCCTGAGAGTATGAGTTCGACTTACCGATTCTACTCACTATGCTGGTGTAAAAACAAAATACAAAACGCAGTTTCTAAATAAATGTCCTTTTGTGGAATATTACTCACCCATCAATATATTTGAATCAAGCAAACCGATTGCCTGTTGAGCACGATTGATGTCTGCATCACTCAGTAAGGCAATTTGGTCGATTAAGCTAAAATCTGAGCGATCGATACGCGACAAGTCATAGCG
Source organism: uncultured Enterobacterales bacterium (assembly GCA_946478305.1). GTDB lineage: Bacteria > Pseudomonadota > Gammaproteobacteria > Enterobacterales > Enterobacteriaceae > Ewingella. Next base: position 35,616 of record CAMLBO010000017.1, on the reverse strand, counting down.
CTCAATAAAGGAATTTACCGCTTCCAATGGCGTAACACCTGTATTGATATGCTCAGCCATCACTTCAACATCATGAAAAGGAGTATCGTTTAGTGCGAGGCCATAGTGATGCTCAAAAAGATAAGTGAATAGCGATTGCCAGGTTTCGAAAGGAGAAAGTATTTTAGGTTTTGGACTCACTTTTTTAGTTCCCTCTTATTATCCGCCCACGTAGAAATAGACCGGGATACTCACCAAGCCCCATGAATTTCAGCAATTACATTCATCCTTGCGAGACATCGCGCATAACCAAAAACTCGTCCCAATCTCAGCTCACTGTACAAAAAACCATGTAGTAGACTCTCCTCGCTGCGGCAAAATCCGCAGCCGGAGTTAGCGTTCCGTACTCAACAATTCTCGGCAGCACTATGTAATAATGCTGCTCGCTTTAGCTCACCTCAAACAATGGTGGCTCAGGTGGGGGCTTCGAAAGAGGCGCCGGTTTTTTCCGAGAGTTGCCGGTACGCTAACCCCGCCTGAGCTGCCACCCGAGTTTAGCGTCTCATGTGGTGTTCATACTTAACTTTTGGAGAATTAAAATGACGAATACCACAACTGAAACAACTTGCCCTGAGAACTCAGTTACCCTGTTCCGCTCTCTGATTTCTGAGCTGGATCTCAGTGGTTTTAGCGATGCACAACTGTATGACCTCGGTGCCGTTGCGGCGGAATCGGCCGAGGGCCTGTGCCAGGGTTTGTTATGCATGAGTGAATCACTGGAAAACTGTGAAATTGTGCCCCCCGAAGGAATATCGCAATTAAGTGCCTGTCTCAAGGCTTCCGCGCATCTGCTGCCCGCCCTGTTTGAGCTGTGCGAAAAAGCCAATAATAGCAGGAAGCAGCCTCAGATAATGAAAGCGACACATTTACAGTAATTGTTCGCGCGACAGGTGTGCCCGGCTGAATGAGAGTCCCAATTGAAGGCATAAAAAAAGACACCTTAACGAGTGTCTTAATTTTATGTCTTACTCACGCTTACCAAGAGTGGCTATTGGTATATCTTTTAGCGCCTTAAGAGCAGCGTTTAGCCGATTCTGCATATAGTATTTGCGCTCACTTAGAATTCCAGAACATGTCAGATTAAAAAATGGGGAAAGAGTCTCTTTTATCCGACCTGTGCCCTTCCCTACATACTATTTATCTTAATGATAAATTCAAGCGCATAAATATATTTAAATTATATATACCGGACTTTAATGCCGGAAAAGCCCTACTAATAATGGAAAATTCTTAAAGAAAAATCCCAATAATTCTAAAATTGTAAAAATTGAAACATATTTTTTTATTGCAAAAACAACGTATGAAAAAGTGATTTTATTTCCATAAAACCACAAGACACATGCGATGTAACTAATTGATATTAATATAATTATATATGTATTTTCTTTTAAAAAAACATTCCACAAGGCCAATCAATACCATTGATAGGAAATAGCCTATAGATTTTACCCTCACTACCAGTATTGATTAATTTGAGTTAAAGAATATGATGCGCGTGTAAGATCCTCATTAGACTTTTTAACAATGAGCGCGTCTTGTTCCAACTCCGTTTGTGGCCTTGCAGGAAGCAGCGCTCTAATTTCTGCTTGTCGCAAAATAGATAACGACCCTAACTACAAGCAGGGAATGTGTAATGTCCAATAGCTTCCAAAATGAGATCCCGAAAGCTCGCGTTAATATAAAACTTGATCTGCACACCGGTGGAGCGCAGAAGAAAGTCGAATTACCGTTGAAACTGATGGTAATGGGCGATTACAGCAACGGTAAGGAAAACCGACCTTTATCCGAGCGCGAAAAAGTTAACATCAATAAAAACAACTTCAACAGCGTGTTGGCCGAATTCAGCCCTTCTCTGAATCTGACCGTTGAAAACACACTGGCTGGCGACCGCAGCGAAGAAAGCGTCAAACTCTCTTTCAGCGAAATGAAAGACTTCGAGCCTGAACAAGTTGCCCGACAAATTCCGCAACTGCGCGCCATGCTTGCCATGCGCAATTTATTACGCGACCTCAAATCCAATCTTTTAGACAACGCCACGTTCCGTAAAGAGCTCGAAACCATCCTCAAAGATGACCATCTGAGCGACGACTTACGCAATGAACTGGCGGCTCTGGCCCCGAAAGACGTTTAACCCTCCCTGAACCGGATTAACCTGAGACGATGCTTATGTCTGTTAACACAGAAAATAATCAAGAAAGCCGCACTACCGTGCTGGAACATGCCGATGCAGGAAGTGTTTATGCGTCATTATTTGAAAAAATCAATCTGACCCCTGTTTCCTCACTGGGCGACGTGAACGTCTTCCAGGACAACCAGGCCATGTCTGATGTCACGACTGACGAACGCGTGACCGCCGCAGTACAGGTGTTCCTTGAGCGCCTGAAGCAGTCAGGTCAGAAAGTAGAACGTCTGGACAAAACCCTGCTGGACGGCCATATCGCCATGCTCGACGAGCAGATCAGCCGTCAGTTGGACGTGGTCATGCATCATCCTGATTTCCAGCGCGTAGAGTCAGGCTGGCGTGGTCTGAAGTTCCTGATCGACCGCACGGATTTCCGTCAGAACGTGAAAATTGAACTGCTGGATGTATCCAAAGACGACCTGCGTCAGGACTTCGAAGATTGCCCGGAAATCATCCAGAGCGGCCTCTACCGTCATACCTACATTCAGGAATATGACACACCGGGTGGCGAACCGATTGGTTCTGTGATCTCCAACTACGAGTTTGATGCCAGCGCACAAGACGTTGCTCTGTTGCGTAATATTTCTAAAGTATCTGCCGCGGCCCACATGCCGTTTGTCGGCTCCGTTGGCCCGAAATTCTTCCTGAAAGACTCCATGGAAGAGGTGGCTGCCATCAAAGATATCGGCAACTACTTTGACCGCGCCGAGTACATCAAGTGGAAATCCTTCCGTGACTCCGATGACTCCCGCTACATCGGCCTGACCATGCCGCGCGTGCTTGGCCGTCTGCCTTATGGCCCAGACACCGTACCCGTTCGCAGCTTCAACTACGTAGAAGAAGTGAAAGGTCCGGATCACGAGAAATACCTGTGGACCAACGCCTCTTTTGCGTTTGCTGCCAATATGGTGAAAAGCTTCATCAAAAACGGCTGGTGTGTACAGATCCGTGGTCCACAGGCTGGCGGTGCCGTCACTGATCTACCGATCCACCTGTACGATCTCGGAACGGGCAACCAGGTGAAAATCCCATCAGAAGTCATGATCCCGGAAACCCGCGAGTTCGAGTTTGCCAATCTGGGCTTCATCCCGTTGTCGTACTACAAAAACCGTGACTACTCCTGCTTCTTCTCCGCCAACTCGGCGCAGAAACCGGCGCTGTATGACACCGCCGACGCAACGGCCAACAGCCGCATCAACGCGCGTCTGCCGTACATTTTCCTGCTGTCACGCATCGCACACTATCTGAAGCTGATTCAGCGCGAAAACATCGGCACCACCAAAGACCGCCGCCTGCTGGAGCTGGAGCTGAATACCTGGATCCGCACACTGGTCACCGAAATGACCGATCCAGGCGACGATCTGCAGGCTTCTCACCCACTGCGTGACGCGAAAGTGACCGTCGAAGATATCGAGGACAACCCTGGTTTCTTCCGCGTAAAACTCTACGCCGTACCGCACTTCCAGGTGGAAGGCATGGACGTGAACCTGTCATTGGTTTCTCAGATGCCAAAGGCTAAGGCATAAACGGAGAAACGATGAAAATTTATCGTCCGTTATGGAACGACGGGGCCTTTTTGGCCCCGCAACAGTTCCAGCAGCAAGCCCGCTGGGATGCCTACGTCGCAGACAACGTGGCGCACATGACGCTCGCTCATCCATGGGGCGTCATCAATGCAGCCTTTGATAGCGGATCGCTGGCGCTTTCCCGTCTGAACGCACTACGACTGGTGGTTCGCTTTCCTGACGGCACGCTAATCGACTCGGAGCGGTCAGATAACTTGCCTCCGGCCTGTGATTTGTCCGCAGTTTCTGACCGCGACAGCGTGGATGTTGTGCTGGCGTTGCCTCTGCTCTCAGCCAATGGTGGCAATCTGGATGATGGGCAGGACAGTGAGCGTCCGCGTCGCTGGCAGCAGGAGTGGGTAACGGTGCAGGAACTTGCCGGCCACGAACGCACAGAACTTGCGATAATGCGCCACGCAGTCACACTGCGTTTTGCTCACCAGGAAAACAGCGCCTGGCTGACCTGTCCGGTGGTGCGTCTTATACGTAATGCCCAGGGGCAGTGGATGCAGGATGCGAATTTTATCCCACCTATGCTCTCGCTGGCAGCAAGCCAGGCCGTACTGACCGAATTGGGAGATTTAATTCATCGCCTGCAGGCACGTCGACGTCGTCTGATGTCCATGCGCCGTGAAAGTAACGAGCGGATGGCCGATTTTGCGGTGGCTGATGTTTCCCTGTTCTGGTTACTGAACGCGTTAAACAGCGCCGAGCCGGTATTGATGGAGCTCTATCAGACACCATCCCGCCATCCGGAGCTGTTTTATCGTGAACTGGTGCGGCTGGCCGGCAGTCTGCTGACCTTCTCCCTCGAGCATAAAGCTGAAGATATTCCACTTTATCAGCATGATGCGCCGGAACAGGTTTTCCCACCGTTGTTTACGCTGCTGGATGCGCTGCTCGAAGCCAGCCTGCCGTCCCGTATGGTGGCTATCGAACTGACCCGCGAGGGCCAATTCTGGACTGGTTCACTGCACGATGCCCGCCTGCGCGAAGGGGCTGATTTCTACCTCTCCGTACGCTCTTCGATCCCCAACCATCTGTTGCAGACTCAGTTCCCGCTGTTGTGTAAAGCGGGCAGCTTTGAAGATGTGTCGGATGTGGTCAACGTGGCACTCAACGGTGTGGCAATGAAGCCGCTGTCTCACGTTCCGGCAGCTATCCCGCTGCGTCTGGAAAATCAGTACTTCGCCCTCGATCTAAAAGGTCCGGCTGCTCAGGCAATGCTGGATGCGGGCAACTGTGCTTTCTATACGCCGGGATCGCTGGGTGATATCAAACTCGAACTGTTTGCGGTGCTGCGCTCATGAGCAAAATAAATACCTCTGTCATTGATGCTGTGTTTTATCCCTGCTGGCTGATGGTCAGCCAGTTGCGCAACGGCCAGGAAGTGGAAGACGGTGAAGCCCTGTACCGCCGCGCCTGTGAATGGATTGACGGCGCCCGCGAAGCCCTCTCGCGGGCCGGTTTTAGCGAAGTTAGCTGTGACCATATGCTCTACACCCAGTGCGCATTACTGGATGAAAGCGTACTGAACCGCCAAAAACAGGACAGTGGCTATACCAAATGGTTGAAAGATCCGCTTCAGGCCCGCTATTTCAATACCCTGAACGCCGGTGAAGAGCTGTGGGAGCGTATCCGCACCGTATTGCATGAGCCTGCGCCCGATTTGGCAGTACTGACCTGTTTTTATCGGGCACTGACGCTCGGATTTGCCGGTCGCTACCGTGAACAAGGTGATGAGCGACGAGAAGACGTCGTACGCAAGTTGAGCCTGCTGGTTCCACCTTTCGCTTCCTCACAGGAAACACCGGTGGTCTCGCGCTCCTCACGTCTGCGTTCAGGACGAAAAACCTATTGGTTATCCTGGGTTGTGGGCATCGTCATCCTGGGTGTGCTGTGGTTTACATTTTCCACCCGGCTTACGCACATGGTGTCTCAACTGACAGGGATGCAATAGCGGATGCGCGGATTAACACAGTTACTCCTTTTGCTTCTGGGCATGTGTCTGGCGCTGTGGCTGATCCTGGGTTTCTGGCCATTGGGAACGGGCAGCCGCGTAGCACTGAGTATGTTGGTTGTCATCCTCAGCGGTGCGTTCGGTTATTTCCAGTGGCGCAGGCACAACCGCAATAAAATAGCCTTTGAGCACACGGCAGATTCCATCCTGCCGCCCGAAGATTTTCAGGGGGCCGTGGTGCTGGTTTGCGGCGACAGCAAAGCCTTGTTCTCTGCTTCTGCTCCCTTTCGTGAAACCCATCAGGGCTGGTATCTGGCCGTTAACATGCCAGAACAATTGCCTTTGTTGGCGCAACATCTGGCGTCTGAACGCCCAGCACTGGTTGCCCAGATCTCTGTCTTACTGGCCATCGTGCCGGAACAACATCAGGATCGGGATGACTTTTCCCAGTCTTTGCGAGCCTGGCACAGGGCTATCGTCCAGTGCAAAGGATGGCTGGCAGGTATTCCTCCTGTCTGGCTAAGCATTTGGGTTTCCCCCCCTGCGGCCTCGTCGGTGCAAACGGAACGCTGGTTCACCGTCACTCCGGGACTGACAGGCATTCAGGTTCAGGAAACCGGTGCCGGCATCATGCCGCTGGTTGAATGGAGCCAGCAACCGGATACACGAAGTGGCCATGAAAGACTGAGTTCGGCATTCTGGATGGAGAGTCTTCTTACCTGGCTGGAAGAACACGTCCTGAGCATCCTGACTCAGCGTCAGGGAGATGTCCCACCGCTGACCCTTTGCGCATGGGGCAACTGCCTGACTCCCGTTGTGGGATGCCAAAACAATCTGTGGCAGACACACATTGCCGGGATCACAACGCTGGCACCCACCATGTCCATCCAGCAAGATTGCCTGCCGCTACCAGACGTGCTGCTGCCCTATCTGCCCCGCCGCCGTGGTGTCTCTCGCTTGATGCAAACCTGGCTGATGGCTGGTGCAATGTGCGGCGTATTTTTGCTGTTTGCTCTGCTGGCCTCTTTCATTAACAACCAGCGGCTGGTTCAGAGCGTCAGCGATCACCTGTCGCTGTATAACCACCTTACCGGCACGCCTCCAGAGCCTAAAACCCATGCCCAACAACAGCTTCGCGCAGATGCACACCTGCTGGATGACTGGCAGCGCAGCGGTGCGCCAATGCGCCTCTCATTGGGTTTATATCAGGGGCTGCGGCTGATTCCACCGCTGGAATCCGCCATCAACAGCTGGTCACCACCACCTCCTCCGCCTCCAATTATTAAGAAAATAGTTCAGGGGCCGAAAACCATCCGTCTGGACAGCCTGTCGTTGTTTGACACCGGAAAATTCATGCTTAAAGCCGGCTCAACCAAAGTGCTGATCAACGCGCTGGTTGGCATCAAAGGCAAACCGGGTTGGCTGATCGTGGTCGCCGGTCATACCGATATCACCGGTGATCCGAAGTCCAACCAGATCCTGTCCCTTAAACGGGCGGAATCGGTACGTGACTGGATGCGCGATACCGGTGACATTCCGGAAAGCTGCTTTGCAGTACAAGGCTATGGCGAAAGCCGGCCGCTGAAATCTAACGACACGGAAGCTGGCCGCGCGGCCAACCGCCGTGTCGAAATCAGTCTGGTACCGCAGGCTGATGCCTGTCGCCTGCCAGGCGTAAAAACGGCGTTACAGGATGAAAGTGACGTATCAACTCAAGAAATGGAGAAGTAAACCATGGCAATTCCAGTTTATCTGTGGCTGAAAGACGACGGCGGTGCGGACATTAAAGGTTCCGTTGACGTTAAAGACCGCGAAGGCAGCATCGAAGTGGTTGCACAGGAGCATAACCTGTACATCCCTACCGACAACAACACCGGCAAACTGACGGGTACCCGTATTCATACCCCGTTCCTGTTTACCAAAGAAATCGACTCCTCCAGCCCGTATCTTTACAAGGCAGTGACCACCGGTCAGACCCTGAAATCTGCCGAGTTCAAATGGTATCGCATTAACGATGCTGGCCAGGAAGTGGAGTATTTCAACACCAAGCTTGAGAACGTCAAACTGGTGAAAGTTGCGCCAGAAATGTACGACATCAAAGATGCGTCTAAAGAGAAGCACAATCATCTTGAGCGCATTGAGCTGCGTTACGAAAAAATCACCTGGACTTACAAAGACGGCAACATCATTCATTCCGATTCTTGGAACGAACGTACTACCGCGTAATTACCCGTCATATTTCACACTGCAGATGCGTTGGCTACGTTCGCTCACCCCGGTCACATAGTTATCTATGCTCCCGGGGATTTGCGGACTTGCCGCCTTCCTGCAGCACGAAATATTTAGGGTAACAGCACGGACGGACGGGGATCACTCCCTGTCCGCTTTTTTGTTTTTTGCACAGCACCTGCGTGCGGATGCTGTGCAAAGAACCCTCAGATATTTTCACCTTATGGGCATCGGTTAACGGCTACGGGCGGTAGCGTACCCAAAAAAAGGAATCCAGCATGGAAAACCAGTCAGCCACCTTATTACGTCGTTTAAATCCATTTTGCGCACAGGCACTGGAAGCCGCTGCTTCCCTCTGTCAGACCCGCGCGCACAGCGAAATCACCATTGAACATTGGCTGCTGAAACTGCTGGAACTGGGTGAAGGCGACATCACCGTACTGGCGCGCCGCTACGAGTGGGACATGGACGGCCTGTGGCAAAGCCTGTTGTCACACCTCGACACCCTGCCCCGCTCGGTGCATACCCACCCTCAGCTGTCTGATGCGCTGCAAGCGTTGATGAAATCTGCCTGGCTGGCGGCATCTTTGCAGGATGACAACCAGACCATTCGCAGCGTCAATCTGCTGGAAGCCCTGCTGGCACAACCGCGCCTGCTGCGCTGTGAAGGGCTCTGGCCGCTGTTCAGCCTGAGTGAAGAACACATCCGCCGCCTTAAACCCGTGCTGGATGCACTTTCAGATGAGCGCGCGGCGCTGCAACAACAGGCAAGCCTGAATAGGCCGGTCTCTTCGCTCAATGCGCCTTCTACAAAACCTAAAGCCGACAATCTGTCCGGTCAGGCATTAAGTGAAGCCTTACAGGCCGCGCTGGAAAAATTCACGTTGGACGTCACGGCGAAAGCCAAAGCTGGGCAGATAGACCCGATCTTCGGGCGCGATACGGAGATCCGTCAGATGATTGACATCCTGTCGCGCCGCCGTAAAAACAACCCGATTTTGGTGGGTGAACCGGGCGTAGGTAAGACCGCGCTGGTCGAAGGTCTGGCGCTGCGCATTGCCGAGGGCAATGTGCCGGACAGCCTGAAAACCGTTAGCCTGCGCACCCTGGATCTTGGCCTGTTGCAGGCCGGTGCCGGTGTCAAAGGCGAGTTTGAACAACGCCTGAAAAACGTCATCGACGCCGTGCAGCAGTCGCCAACGCCGGTGCTGCTGTTTATCGACGAAGCGCACACTATTATCGGCGCGGGCAATCAGGCCGGTGGTGCAGATGCCGCCAACCTGCTAAAACCGGCCCTGGCCCGTGGCGAACTGCGCACCATCGCCGCCACTACCTGGTCTGAGTACAAACAGTATTTTGAACGCGACGCTGCCCTTGAGCGCCGCTTCCAGATGGTCAAAGTCGACGAGCCAGACGACGCCAAAGCCAGTCTGATGCTGCGTGGCCTCAAAGGCCGCTACGCCCAGCACCACGGCGTGCATATTCTGGACGCCGCCATCACTGCCGCCGTCACCCTGTCGCGCCGCTTTTTGACCGGTCGCCAACTGCCGGACAAAGCCGTTGACCTGCTCGACACCGCCGGTGCCCGCGTGCGTATGAGCATCGACACCCTGCCGCAAGCGCTGATGGAGATTAACGCCGAACTGGCGGCGCTGGCGATGGAGCAACAGGCCATCGAACAGGACCTGCTGCTGCTGCCGAACATCGGTTCAACACGTCTGAACGACATTGCAAAACGCCGTGAAGAACTGGCCATCGACCAGCAAAAACTTGAACAGCAGTATGAAAATGAAAAACGCCTGACCACGCAAATCATCGACGCACGTCAGGAAATCGCCGACGTTACCCACCTGGTCGCGCTGCAGGAAGAGTTAGCTCAGGTTCAGGGCAATGCGCCGCTGCTGTCACTGGATGTCGATGCCCGAACCGTCGCTACCGTGATTGCCGACTGGACCGGCGTACCGCTCTCCAGCCTGCTGAAAGATGAACAGACCGATTTGCTACAACTGGAGAATCATCTTGCTACCCGCGTGGTGGGTCAGGATGCGGCGCTGGTTGATATGGCACAGCGCCTGCGCGCCGCCAAAACCGGCCTGACGGCTGAGAACGGTCCGCTGGGTGTATTCCTGTTAGTCGGCCCGAGCGGCGTGGGTAAAACCGAGACGGCGCTGTCGCTGGCCGATACTCTGTTCGGTGGTGAGAAATCCCTTATCACCATCAACATGTCCGAGTATCAGGAAGCGCATACCGTTTCCCAGCTCAAAGGCTCACCTCCGGGCTACGTCGGTTACGGTCAGGGCGGTATTTTGACCGAAGCGGTACGCAAGCGCCCATACAGCGTCGTGCTGCTCGATGAAGTGGAAAAAGCTCACCGTGACGTGATCAACCTGTTCTATCAGGTGTTCGACCGCGGCATCATGCGCGACGGTGAAGGCCGTGAAATCGATTTCCGTAACACCGTGATCCTGATGACCGCCAACCTCGGCAGTGACCACCTGATGCAACTGCTGGACGAACAGCCGGAAGCCACCCACGGCGATTTACAGGAGCTGTTGCGCCCGATCCTGCGTGATCACTTCCAGCCCGCCCTTCTGGCCCGCTTCCAGACGCTGATTTACCGCCCGCTGGATGCCACCGCTCTGCGCACCATCGTCGAAATGAAACTGGCGCAGGTCGCCAAACGCCTGAACAAACATTACGGCCTGCAATGCACCATCGAAGAAAGCCTCTACGACACGCTGGTCGCCGCCTGCCTGCTGCCAGACACCGGCGCACGCAACATCGACAGCCTGCTGAATCAGCAAATCCTGCCGGTGCTGAGCCAGCAATTGCTTCAGCGCATGTCGGCGCAACAGCGCACGACGTCGCTGACGTTGGGCTGGGATGAAGAGGAAGGGATTGTGTTGGAGTTTGGGGAGTTATAAGGGAGATTTCAGATGACAGATGAATCAGACAAGACATTAAAAGAAGGGGGGATCCGTTTGCTGACCCCGGGAGAGATCGCGCTGGCGAAAACGGTATTTGGCTCCAGCATTGAGTACGGCACCGTGTGGATCCACCACGGGAGTTATTTGCCTTTAAAGCTGCAAAATAAAAATGTTGCGATGACACCAAACGGCGAGTTGTATTTTCGGGATCTATACCAAGATGATTTCTCTCAGACAACGGATGATTTTCAACACCTGTTTATCCACGAAATGAGTCATGTTTGGCAGCGATCTAAAGGGATGCATGTTATTGCCCGTGGGTTAGTCAGCTGGCTGGTGAGTTACAGGTATGAGTTAGATGGCCGTCTGTTATGTGAATATCCGATGGAGCAGCAGGCACAGATTATTGCCGATAATTTTACTTTGCAGACTCATGGGTATTTCACTTGGCACAGCCTGTGGAGTAATAAATACCCGGACGTCACACTTGATGGTGATATTACCGAGTCGGTAATACGGCACCAATACAGTAATGCGTTACGAGGATTCCCATGGTGAATATATCAAAGCATCAATTTTTGTGGTCTGGAGCATTTTTGTTCCCATGTATATTAATGCTGACGGGGTGTCCTGGGCCCGGTGACAGGATGCGTTTCGATGAAACGGCGCAGGTGAATGTTGTCGGGGATAAAGTCTGTTTTTCAGTTACTGACCCCCTGGATTATCGGCCTGCAGATATTGCGATTAATCCACGTGGTACACCCTCAAAAAATAAAGCATTTACTTTTGACCCTGACCTGACTGTTACCGAAGGCGAATTATGTATTCCTCCCTCATTTTATCGGTTCCCTGATAAAGGACAGTTCATTGTTGAATATGTTTTAACTTCCCAACATCACAAGAATGAACCCAGAAAAGTCGTTGTGACCTTTGAAAGCAAAAATGGGCGTATTTACAACGTGCCACCAAACAACATGGAGATTTCAAGGCCGTATGGTGAGGTAAGTAAACCGTAAACCAGCCACTGTAGTTCTTCATCCCTAAATTGTTCTGGAATTAAGGCCATTACACGGAGTAAACCCCATGAGCCTAATTGATACACTTTCCAATATCGCCAAAACTACGCTAAACCGTTACCGCCTTGATATCCCTTCCTGCACATCGCTACTGGATGTGGAGGAGTTCAGTGGCAATGAGAGGTTAAGCGCAACGTATCGCTACACCGTTATTTTCACCAGCGCTGATAAAGACCTTGATGCCGCTCAGCTCCTGCTCAAATCCGCAAGCCTGACCATGGGAACCGGAGCGCTGCTGAACCTGCTCGATCAGAAGGTTGTGCACGGCGTTGTGACCGATCTTCGCCGAATTTCAAGCTCAGCCGACGAGGCAAAATATCAGTTAACACTGGAACCTTCCCTCGCCCTGTTGAACAAACAGTTCCGTACACACCGTTTTTTCGTGAATAAATCGGTGCCGGAGGTGGTGGCTCAGATCCTGGAAGAGCATGGTTTTAAAGGCTGGGAATATGAATTTTCGCTGAAACAGACCTATCCGAAACGCGAGCAGATAAACCAGTATCAGGAAAGTGACCTGACATTTATTCAGCGTCTACTTTCCGAGGTGGGGATCTTCTATTTTTTCACCCTGCAAGCTGACACCCTGACCGAAGTGGTACATTTTGGTGATAAACAGAGTGCCTACGAGTTTGGTAAGACCCTGCCGCTGAGCAGCCCATCGGGCATGAGTGATAGCGGTGTTGAGTCGGTCTGGGGGCTGAATGTGCAGCACAACGTGGTCGAGGCGAGCGTGACGGCCAAGGACTACAACTACCGTGAAGCACAGAAAGCCCTGCAGTCTGCCAAAGCCGATATGACGCGTGGTGAAGGCGATGGCGTGACCTATGGTGAAGTTTATCACTACAAGCCCCGCCATCTGGATACCGGGGCTAAACTCGACCCGACAGCGGAAACAGCCAACTTTTTGGCCCGCCTTGACCATGAGCGCTTTTTGTCAAAACAGGTGCTGGTCACGGGGTTGGCAAATGATGCCAACCTCAGCCCCGGTCAGGTGTTGACGATCACAGAACTCGCTCTTGTGCCGACATTACCCGCAGCCGTGACTAACAGCGTGGTTATCACCGGCATTAACTTTAGTGCCAGCCGAAAAAATGCATTAGTGGCACAGTGGATGGCTATCCCCTACAGCGAAACCCTATGCTGGCGCCCTGCACTCAAACCACGTCCAAAAGTCAGCGGCACCATGATGGCACGCGTGACCAGCGCGAAAGCCAATGACATCTATGCCTGGCAGGACACCGCCGGTTTGTACCGCGTAAAATTTGATGCCGACCAGGACGACAAAGCGCAGGGCCAGGAAAGTATGCCTGTGCGCCTCGCCAAACCTTACGGCGGCGACGTGTACGGGATTCACTTCCCGCTTATTCAGGGCACGGAAGTGGCGATAGCCTTCCACGACGGTGACCCGGACCGCCCCTATATCGCCCACGCCCTGCACGATTCGCGCCATACCGACCATGTGACCGAAGCCAACAACACCCGCAACGTGATCCGCACTCCTGCCCTCAACAAACTGCGGATGGAAGACAAACGCGGAGAAGAGCACATCAAACTCAGCACCGAGTACGGCGGCAAGACGCAGCTGAACCTTGGGCACAATGTAGATGCTGAAAGAGGGCTGCGGGGCGAAGGCGCAGAGCTGAGAACAGACAGGTGGGTAACGATACGTGGCGGCACCGGTGTGTTTATCACGGCAGACGCGCAACCGTCGGCCGGTGGAAAAATGCTGGCAATGAGTGAGGCAATCGCTCAGCTGGAAAATGCGCTGAGTATCGCAAAATCTCTTTCCGCAGGCGCTGAAACGGCGCTGGCCCTTCCGGCAGATAGCGCGTCGTGGAGCGGGTTAAACGAATCCCTCAAGAACCTGGCTCAGGCCGGCGTGGTGGTAAATGCCCCGCAGGGTGTAAGCATCAGCAGTCCGAAGTCCGTACGGATGTCCTCGGGCAGCGAAAGCGTGGGGATAGTCGCAGGCGGCAACGCTGATATCAGTGCGCTTAAAAGATTCACCGCGGTTGCCGGCCAGGCAGTGAGTTTATTAGCCCAGAAGATGGGGATGAAACTGTTTGCAGCCAAAGGGAAAGTAGAGATACAGGCGCAGGACGACAATATCGAAGCGCTGGCAAAGAAAGATGTGACGGTCACCAGCGTCGAGGGCCGGGTTGAAATCACCGCAGCGACAGAACTGGTGGTGAACTGTGCCGGTGCATACATCAAACTCAGCGGCGGGAATATAGAACTTGGGTGTCCGGGAAATATTTTTCTGAAGTCGGCTAACGTCCAGAAAATGGGACCTGCGGATTATGATGTAGAAAAACCGGAATTGCCCAAAGGATTCACCGAGAATTTTGTTGCACGCAATGAGGATGATGGAGAAATAATGCCTTCAGCTCGTTATCGGATCACAACAGGCGAAGGCAATATTTACGAAGGCAGAACAGATGCCGAAGGTAAAACAATCGACGTTTATACGCCTCTGCCTGACGCCCTTAAAATCGAGTTGCTTTAACAGATTTTTTCCATAAAGGAGAATTAAAAAATGGCTAATGGCGAACAGGAAAGCAAAACAGCCCTGCAAAGCAAAGGCACTGTAGTTAACGGAAAGTATGAGCCAGAAATCTATTTCCATCCTGGCAGTGCAACATTGCTTTGCGTTGATAAATCCGGGAATAAAATACTGGTACAGGAACATGACTTACTGGCTGGCTTACTGGAAAATCTGAAGCGAGCACAAAAAAATCTGGATGATGTTAATTTCGAAGCAATAAATCAGGCAGGGCGTCAACCTGCAAGAAAAGGTCAGGATAAAACCCAGACAGCTTATGATGCCCTGAATAAGGCCAATCAGGCATTACGAAAAGAATTAATGTCATTGACGAAAAATCCACCAGAAGGGGAACTTCTGGATGATAAAATGAAAGACACCGCCATTGGAATAATGGAACTTATACCGCTAAAAAAGAATTCAGTGACTGGATTTAAAAGCACCTATGTTCGTTCAGACAGAATAAGTAGCCACTGGCGAAGATATCAGCTAAGCGAAGTAGATAAAAAAAGTGGTGAAGCCAGTTTTATTAAGTATGAAAACAAAAATATTACCACACAGGATGCAGAGGGTAATAATGTTACGCGAACAGTTCGCAAAGCCAAAATAAATACTCAGGTACTGAAAGAACAATTAAAAGATACCGAGAAAAAAGTAAAACTTGATTTAATTGAAGACAGTAACGTCATTTTGACGAACTGGGCAACAGAGATGAATAAAACTCTCTCCTGGCCGAAAGATAGTGGGAAAGGTGATGAGTCGGTCTACCATCAATATGTTGATATCGGAGCACAGGCTCAGTTAATGCGTTACAGCCAGGGGGCTGGTCTGGAAGGCGAATTTAACCCGCTGCAAGGCAAGGTTAAAGGTAAAGTAGAAGGGCATGCTAGCTTTGCGCTAGGAGAGGCAAAGGCAGAGGCCTCGTTGTACCTACCCGATCGACTTGGCATCAGCTTATTGTTCCCAGGCAAAGTTACACAAAAAACTCCTGGCGGTGTTTGCAATAAAGTTACACCAGAAACTCCTGTCGCTGTTTGCAATATGGGCGCGTTGCGGTTTGCAATTAAAACAGTCCTGTCCGGAAGTGTCGGCGCGAGTCTTGGCATTGAACTTGGCGTGGAAATGGACTGGAGTGGCGAAATGGGGAAAGGGTATGGTATTCGGGGGCGTTCTGCCTCATTGCCACCACCACCGCTTCCAGGACGACGACAGGTTAATTTGGTGAATCCAGAAATTCCGGAAGTGCAGGCTGGAGGAGAGATTGGTGCATTTGTTGGTATACAAGCGGGGGGGAACATCAGTGGTGCCATTGAATGGTTTGATCCTCATCCCGAAGAAGCCGATTCTACAGAAGAAAAAAATATAACGCATGACGACAAAAGTGCCATTGTCCCTAAAGAAAAAAAATTCGCTGAAATAGCAAAACTGGAAATGGGTGTCACTGTTCAGGCTGGGGCTGGGGGAACTGGAGTCTTTTACGTAACCTACATTCAGGGGCGTTTTCGTATCTATTGCAAAGCCGCGTTCTGCTGGGGAGTTGGCGCTAAAGGGAGTGTAGGTTTTGAAGTGGACGGCGGGACCTTTGCTGCATTTATGAAAAGCTTTATGTATATGCTCAGGAATGTTGATTATCAAAAATTAGAGGAAATGATGCCTCCTGATTCATTCAGGGCTTTATGCGCAATCCCAATAATACTAGCTGCCGAAAGTATTCAAATTGGTGTCGATATATTTAAGAGCATTAAAAGTGATATTCAAGGTATTTTGATACAACTCGAAAAAGTATTGGATGATGAAGAAAAAAGAGTTGTGTTGATGAACAGCATTATATCTAACCCTGATCGATTAAAATATACTCCACCGGAGACGAAAGGTTCAATTATAGCACGATTAATGGATGTGAATTTTTTAGACATTATTGATTCGAGAAACCAAAAACGAGATACCAATAAATGGGGTGTAATGCAGCAACGGAAAACAGCAATAATGTATTGCTTTAAATGGGTGCAGAGCAAAGCAGATTATAGGAATGTAATACAACATATAACCGCTGTACCTGCAACAAAAAAAGTGAGTGTTAAAGCTAATGAAGATGCATTATTACATTTCATGGGTTTATCTGAGATCGGTTTTTTAGATAAATACTCATCACAATACGAACAAAACCTTCATCTTCTTTATAACAGACTTCCTGATACAGTTGATCCGGACGAACCCTTCAAATCAATTTCAGATGAACAAATTGAACAATATACTGCGTTGATTTATCAACAGCATTCATCAAATACAGAGATGGCATAGGATAAATTTAAATGAAAAGTTTTTGTATAAAAACGCTATGTATAATTTTTGTTTTGATTCTCACTGCTTGTGATAGTGCATCAAAAAAACAAAATGCAGACTTAACCAATAAATTAATTGAAAAATCCATACGAAATATGACAGTGGTTAAAGGTGGTGAGTTTTTGATGGGAGATTTTGGACAATTAGTTGGAGAGAAACTACCTTTTAGTATTCAACAAGATGACAAAGTACTGCATAAAGTTATATTAAGTGTTTTCTCAATATCAAAATACAAAGTGACCAATGGTGATTATAATGATTATTTAAGTGTGACTGGAATTAGAAAACCAACATTGTATATATTGGCTAAAAATTCCCCCTCATTACAAAAGATTAATTATTCTGTCTATGTTAACTGGCAACAAGCTAAAGACTATTGTTTGTGGTTAGGCAAGATGTCAGGGAAAAAGATTGATTTACCAACAGAAGCTCAATGGGAGTATGCCGCTCGCTCTCGGGGACAATTTTTTCCTTATGCGACTAATGATGGACATATAGTACGAGGGGGAAATTACCCTACTTATGATGATTTAGATAGATACACTGATGGACTAGGGCTTCCTATTTATCCAATTGGTAAGTACCCACCAAACCCTTTGGGTCTATATGATATGGGATTAAGTGGAAAGGAATGGACTAATGACTGGTATGCTGCGGATTATTACTCGCACTCACCGGTAAAAGATCCACAGGGACCAACTGAAGGAATACAAAAAGTGCAACGCGGAGCTGTTGGTGGTGACGATCAGTATGCTCTAACAACTTTCAGGCAATCTTCTCCCCTTAGAACAAATGCAGGTGATGATTATGATGTTAGTGTCTTTCGTTGTGTAGTGAATAACTAATCTCTAATTGAGTTTATGACTGAGTAATAACTGAATATAATGGATAAACTAGGAACGATGTCATGAAATATAAAGTTGTTTTGTTGTTATCAGTTGTATCGACTTTTTACCGGGTTGCGATAACAGTCAATCAACGGAAAATAAAAAACAAGAACAAGAGTTGGTTAAGCGTTCACTAGATAACATGATCAAAGTCGATGGTGGTGATTTTTTAATGGGTGACTTTGGCCCTCTAGTTGGAGAGAAAACACCATTCAGTATTAACAGGGGTGATAAAAAATTACATAAGGTAACATTAGACGACTTTATGATAAGTAGATATAAAGTTACCAATAAAGATTTTAATGAATTTATAAGAATATCAGGCACGAGTAAATTGCCATTAGGACTTGGGGCAGGGCACCCCTCATTATTAAAAGATAATGTATCAGTCAGCGTCCCGTGGCAGATGGCTAAAGATTACTGCTTATGGATGGGTAAACAGTCGGGGAAAAAAGTGGATTTGCCTACTGAGGCACAGTGGGAATATGCAGCCCGTTCACGAGGGCAGCATTCGCTTTATGCAACAAGTAATGGTGAGTTTACTGAAGGGAAAAATGTTCCAAGTGATGATGAGTTGCGTGAATACACTGATGGATTGTATTTACCTATTTACCCAATAGGTAAATACAATCCAAATCCGCTGGGATTATATGACATGGGATTAAGTGGTGCAGAATGGGCGAATGACTGGTATGAAGCAGACTACTACTCGCACTCGGCGTTAAAAAATCCGCAAGGTCCCAGTACAGGAAAAAAGAAAGTTCGGCGTGGCTACGTTGGTGGTGATACGCAATATGCATTAACTGTTTTCCGACAATCAGCACTACCTGTTCCGGTGCTGGAAGGAAGTAAATACGAAGAGGATGGTATTGCACCAAGCTATGTTTTCCGTTGTGTGATTAATAATTAGAATTAGTAATGTGTGTGATTTCATATTGATTAATAAGGAATGTATATTAAGGAGGGAATATTTTATGCCCAAAGGCTTCGTACTTCTCGGCGATAAAACCACTCACAGTGGTTCAGTTATATCTGCCTCATCAACCATGATCGTCAATGGCAAAAAAGTCGCGCTGGTTGGCGATCAGGTCAGTTGCCCAGTCCAGGGTCATGGCACCAATCAAATCGTTGAAGGTTCACCTGAATGGTCTTCAGACGGTAAAGCCGTGGTGGTCGATGGCTGTCGTTGTCAGTGCGGCTGCCAGGTCATCTCCGGTGCGCCGGATTGTGCAATAGGATAAATCATGGGCTGGGAACGTCAAAAACCTGTTACGACTGAGCAGCCTCAACCGCCTTCCTCGGCGGGTTGGTTAATCAGTGGTGTGCTGGCTGTTATCGCGGGGGTATTGCTGTTCGTCTTGCATGCATCAGGTTCACTGAAAATAGTGAATGCAGTGAATATCTGGCTGTTTTCTTTACTTCCCATGGTGCTCTGGATACTGGTTTTCAGTACTTGTGGCTATCTCTACGGACGCGCACTGGACCGTTTTCAGTTTTTACAGCGTGAAGCCGGGCACGCACAACAAGAGTGGACAGCCTGGGCAGAACGTTACCTGGCGATATCGGCAAGTTGTCTGTTGTTACCTGATCTTATTTCAGCCTCACTGTTACAGCAAAATGCCCACGGGCTGCCGCAATATCCGCGGCTGGTGCGCCGCATTGATTACCTCGCAGATGACAAACCTATTTCCGCTGCGACGATCGGCGTGTTACTGGGCGGAATTGAAGATGCCATTCTGGCACTTCCCCGTGAGTTACCCCTCCAGGTGACCTTGTTAACGGATGAACCGGGCGCAACGCAGCAGAATTTATTTGCCCTTTTTACTGACGGTTGGCAAGAAAGATTCCCTGAACGTTCTGGCCCTTCCTCACTGGCTCTGGCGGAGCACTTGTCCTTCCATACGCTTGATCAACGGCTAAAACAGCCTGATGCCACGATACAACTGATTCTCGTTATGCAGATGTGGGGGGAGGAGCGCTATTCCGACGGGCTGGCAGCGTTGCTGTTCACCACCGACGATGTGTCACAAAAGTATTCATTATCTCATTCCATCCGGCTGCTGCGTCCTATGCAGCTGGACATGCACCATTTTGACGAAGATCTGACGCTGTTTTTGACCACGCAGGCGCAGGCACGCCAGACAGCCAGCATTCTTGGCGACCATCAGAAATGGACGGAGTCGTCTGCTGCACTTATCAACGCTGGAAACACGCTGGGTACGACCTGGCGCGCAGAAGACATTCAGGTTATCGAAACATATTGCGGTATTCAGGGACCTTTTTCTCCCTGGCTTACCGCCGCTCTGGGGGCTGATTTTGTCCGCATCGGGCAACAATCATGGCTAGGGTTATCCACAACAGGAGCAGAAAATTTTGTCTATACCATCACATCAGGGAGTGGGGATGAGCACGTTAACTAGGATTTGGCGTGTGGGAGGGCTGACGGTTCTGCTGCTGGCTGTGCTGAGCCTGATTGGCTGGGCCATCTGGTACCACGGTGAAAGAATAGGACTCGACACGACCGGCAAAAAGGTTGGGGCATTCCTGCTGATTTGCGTGCTGGGCACGGCAGTGCGTTTTGGCCCCGCCCTGCTACGCCTGGCGCGACAACTCAGGCACCGCAAAGAGGAAAAGCAGCAAAATATTTTACCGGGCAGTGAAAATCGCCTGGCGCAAACGCCACCACGTCATACCACGGTCGCTGAACTCCGCCAGGCCCTGCGTCAAACCTACGGCCGCTGCTGGCCCCGCAAAGTCCGCATTCTGCTATTAACTGGCAGCGCCGCGGATGTGGAACAACTCGCACCCGGCCTCACTGCCCAATACTGGCAGGAAGATGCGGGAGCCGTTCTGCTTTGGGGCGGCGATCTTGGTGCTCAGGCAGACAGCGCGTGGTTAGGTGCTTTGCGTAAGCTACGCCGCCGCCCGCTGGATGGTGTCGTATGGGTGACGTCGGCGTTAGCTCAGCGCTCAACGTTGGGCCTGAAAGAGGGCCCTTCTCCCCTTTCCGTCGATATGATGGACAGCGTAGCGCAGGCATTTGCTGCGCGCTTTGAGCTGATTGGATGGCGGCTGCCGCTGTATGTCTGGTCACTGCACGACGCCGGTGCGACTCAGGCCGACCGTATTACCCAATCTGTCGGCTGCCTGCTGCCTGCTGGCTGTAAACCTGATGAGCTGAGTTCACAACTTGCCGGGCTGGTGCCTGGTCTGATTGAACAGGGTACGCAGCAGGTAAGCCACAGCACACATCATCAGTTCCTGTTGCAACTGGCCGATCAGTTAGCCCGTCGCCCTGATTCGGTTGCAGAACCGCTTGCCACATTGCTTAACCCGTACCGCCCGACCCCGCTGGCTGGAGTGATATTCAGCCCTGCATCGGTAGATGCAAAACGCACTGTAAAACACCATTGGGGCAAAGATAACCGCTGGGACGCTTTGCTCCATTCGCTGCCGTCATTACCTGCCAGCCTTGCTGCGAAGAAGCTGGGTTTTGCCTGGCGTAAAGTGCTGGCAGCGGCAGTGGCCGTCGTCATGGTGCTGTGGGGTGCAGGGATGGTGATGTCATTCCTGGTGAACCGCGACCTCCTCAACACCAGTGAATCTCAGGTCAAGCTGGCCGCAAACGTGCAACAGCCCCTACCGGCACGTCTTCAGGCACAGCTCGATTTACAACACATTTTGGACAGGCTTCAGTACCGCCAGCAACAGGGAGCGCCCTGGTACAGCGGGTTTGGACTGAGCCAGAACGATGCATTGCTGACCGCACTCTGGCCGCATTATCGTGCCAGCGCCACCCCTCTGCTGCGCGATGCCGCCGCCCTTCATCTTGAAGAGCAACTTAATGCTATGGCGCAGCTTCCACCCGACTCTCCGCTTCGCGACAAGCGGGTAAAACCCGCTTATGACCAGTTAAAACTCTATCTGATGCTGGCACGCCCGGAAAAGATGGATGCCCCGTGGTTCAGCAAAACCTTGTTGAGCGACTGGCCGCAGCGCACTGGCGTACCGGATGGGATCTGGCAAGGCAGCGGCCCTTCCCTGCTGGAATTTTATGCCCGTAACCTTGCCCTCCACCCGGGCTGGCGGCTGACCCAGGATGAAAACCTGGTCAGTCAGGTGCGTACCATTCTGATAAGCCAGATGGGTGCGCGTAACAGTGAATCTTCGCTCTACCAAAAAATGCTGCGGCAGGTGGCGCATCAGTATGCGGATATGCGCCTGTCTGACATGACAGGCGATACCGACCCTGAACGCATATTTACGACCGACGCCGTTGTGCCGGGTATGTTTACCCGTAAAGCCTGGGAAGAAGCAGTAAAACCGGCGATTGAAAAAGTGGTCAGCGGGCGCAGGGAGGAGATGGACTGGGTGCTGAGCGACAGCAAAACGGCCGTTATGCAACAGGACACCCCGGAAGCCCTGCAGGCCCGTCTGAAGGAGCGCTATTTTGCTGATTTCTCCGCCAGCTGGCTGGACTTCCTGAACAGCCTGCACTGGCAGCAGGCGCAGACTTTATCCGACTCCATCGACCAGCTCACCCTGATGGCAGACGTGCGTCAGTCCCCGTTGGTGGCGCTAATGAACACCCTGAGTATTCAGGGGAAAACCGGCCAGACCGGTGAGGCACTGTCGGACTCACTGGTGAAGTCCGCCAAAAACCTGTTGAACCGAGATGAACAGCCCGCCATTGATCAGCAGGCCGGAGCACAGGGCCCGCTCGATGCCACCTTCGGCCCGGTGATCGCGCTGATGGACGGCAAAGCGGGCGGACAAGGTAATACCAGCCTCAGCCTGCAAACCTTCCTGACCCGCGTCACGCAGGTTCGCCTCAAACTCCAGCAGGTGGTTAACGCCGCAGACCCTCAGGCCATGACCCAGACGCTGGCACAGACGGTATTCCAGGGTAAAGCGGTCGATCTGACCGAAACCCGCGACTACGGCAGCTTAGTGGCAGCCAGTCTGGGGCAGGAGTGGAGCGGATTTGGGCAGACGGTGTTTGTCCAGCCGATGGAACAGGCGTGGCAGCAAGTATTAACCCCCGCCGCCCAGAGCCTGAATGCACAGTGGCAGGCATCAATTGTCGATGACTGGAACAGTACCTTCGGCGGACGATATCCCTTAAAAGACACCAGCAGTGAAGTCTCGCTTCCATTGCTGGCCCGTTACCTCAACAGCGACAGTGGGCGAATTACCCGCTTCCTGCAGACCCGCCTGAATGGCGTGCTACACAAAGAGGGGAGTCACTGGGTGCCGGACAGCATCAACGCACAAGGGCTGACCTTCAATCCGGCATTTCTTAAAGCCGTGGACCAGCTGAGTTATCTGTCCGATGTAGTATTTGCCGACGGTGAAGCGGGAATACGCTTTGAGCTGCGACCGGGTACGGCAAAAGACGTCATGCAAACTGATTTGATCATCGACAGCCAAAAGCTCAGTTATTACAACCAGTTACCTGTCTGGAAGCGGTTCAAATGGCCTAATGATACCGAAGCACCGGGTGCCAGCCTGAGCTGGGTAAGCACGCAGGCCGGAACTCGTCAGTTTGCCGATCTTCCCGGTGCCTGGGGGCTCATCCGTTTACTGGATAAAGCCGATGTCTCACCGTACCAGGGCGTAAACAGCAGTTTTAATATTACCTGGAAAGCCCCTGACGGCAGGCCGCTGAACTACACCCTGCGCACCGAAGCCGGAGAAGGCCCGCTGGCCTTGCTGAAACTGCGCAACTTTGTCCTGCCTGCGCAAATATTCAGTGTTGACGCCGCAGGTTCTGCCATGGGAGAGGGAAACTGATGGCTACGTTACAAACATTGCTGAGCGCCTGCCATGCTGACCAACAGAAGCTGGCGCAGCAGGCACAACAACAAATCCACCTCTGGGGTAAGTGGCTGGCACCCGTATCAGCCAGCTCTGCGGTGGGTGATGACCCCGGTTATGACGACGATTTCCAACAGATGCGCGAAGAGGTCAATAAACTCTCCGGCGCGGATACCGGTTTAGTCTGTGTACTGGCAGAGAAGCTGCTGACCTCATCGTGCAAAGATGTGCGCGTCGCGACCTACTATATCTGGGCACGACTGCACATCGATGGTGAAACCGGTCTGGCCGACGGCCTCGCTCTGCTGGCGGGGCTGCTTCAGCGCTATGGCGACGAACTGCATCCGCAGCGAGGCAACAGCCGCAAACTGGCGCTGGAATGGCTGGCGGGGAGCCGCGTACTGGACAGCCTGTCACTCTATCCGGAAGTGACTAAAGCTGACTTTGAACGCATTGCCGGGGCACTGACGTCAATTGACGAGAGCATTGCAGGTTGGGAGGAGTCCGCACTGCCTCAGCTCGGTAGCCTCTATGCCGCGCTGGAAAACCGGCTGGCACAGTCTGGCGGCCCTGATGCCGTTATCCCACAAAACAGCAGCACCACCAGCCACTCAGCACCGGATGCGCCAGCACTGAAACCGGTCGCCTCAGGGCGTGATTTACTTGATCAGGCAAAACTGCTGGCGAAGTATCTGCGCGACCAGCCGGACGGCTGGCTCTCCGGCCATCATCTGATGAAAAGTATTCGTCTGGACACGCTGCACGAACTGCCGCCGCTGGCCGCCGATGGGAGAACCCGCCTGGCACCGCCGAAACCGGAGAACCGCGCGCTGCTTAAACGCCTCTATCTGCAACAAAGCTGGCTGGAGTTACTGGAGCAAGCCGACAGCCTGTTCGCGCAAGGCGTTAATCATCTGTGGCTGGATCTTCAGTGGTACACCCACCAGGCATTGATGAAAACGGGTACGCCCTATGACCGCTGGGCGGACATCATTATGCAGGATTTGAACGGACTGTTGACCCGCCTGCCGGGGCTCGAAGGGCTGGCCTTCAGCGATGGCACACCGTTCGCTGATGAAGTGACCCTGAACTGGATAAACCAGCAGGTCACCGCGTCACATGACGGCTGGGGGCACGAGCCTGCCGCATCAGCCAATACCGCCGGTGATGACGACATTCTGCAACTGGAGCCGGAAGCGCTGGCCCAGGCCGACAGCGGTGGCGTCGAAGCCGCACTGAGCTGGCTGCAAAACCGTCCTGGTACCCCTACGCCGCGTCATCAATGGTTGGTTCGCCTTCTGATGGCGCGCGTCGCCGAACAGTACGGCAAAAATGACATGGCGCTGCATCTGCTGGGTGAGCTGGATGGCAACGCTGCCCGCATGACGCTCACGCAATGGGAACCGGAACTGCTCTTTGAAGTGAAAGCCCGCCGCCTGAAACTTCTGCGTATGAAAGCCAGCCGGAGCGATACCGACAAACCCCGCCTGCACAGTGAAATGGAATCCCTGCTCGCCGGACTCATCGCCCTCGACCCGGCACGGGCTGCGGTGTTGTGTGGTTAATGGAAGATAAGGACATACCTCTATGGATACGCTTACCAATATGATCACTGCTCTTACCCCCACTACCCTGAACCGCTACCGGCTGGATATCCCTGGCTGCCCGTCGCCACTGGACGTGGAAAACTTCAGCGGTAGCGAGGGGATAAGCCAGACTTATCACTACACCATCACGTTCACCAGTACAGATAACGATATTGATGCGGCGCTGCTGCTGCGTAAACCGGCCAGTCTGACCATGGGCACGGGTTTGTTGCAGAGCCTGACGGGGCAAAAGGTGGTACACGGAGTAGTGACACGTTTTGAGCGGATCGGAAGTTCAAAAGATCAGGCGCAATACCTCATCACTCTGGCCCCCTTCCTTGCCCTGCTGGAAAACCAATTCCGTACCCACCGCTTCTTCGTTAATAAATCGGTGCCGGAAGTGGTGGAACAGATACTTCAGGAGCATGGCCTCAAGGACTGGGAATACGAGTTTGCCTTAAAGCAAAGCTACCCAAAACGTGAGCAAATCAACCAGTATCAGGAAAATGACCTGGCCTTTATTCAACGCCTGCTGTCTGAGCTGGGAATATTTTACTTCTTCACCTTACAGCCCGACACTCAAACGGAAGTCATACATTTTGCTGATAAACAGAGCGCCTATGAGTTCGGCAAGACTCTGCCCCTGAGCAGCCCGTCGGGAATGAGCGACAGCGGCGCGGACTCCATCTGGGGGCTCAGTGTCAATCACAGCGTGGTGCAAGCCAGCGTGACCGCCAAAGACTACAACCACCGTGAAGCGCAGAAAGTATTGCAGTCAGCCAAAGCGGACATGACGCGCGGCGACGGCGAAGGTGTGACTTATGGCGATGTGTATCACTATAAACCGCGCCACCTGGACACCGGTGATAAATCCGAACCCACGGCCGAAACTGCCAACTTCCTTACGCGCCTGGACCATGAGCGTTTTCTGGCAAATCAGACCCTGATCACCGCTATCAGTAACGACGCCACACTGCACCCCGCTCAGGTTCTGACAGTGAGCGATACAGCAATCCCGTCTACGCTGCCGGAGCTGCTGTCACAACCAATAGTTGTGGTATCCACCGGATTCAGCGCGAGCCGTAAAGATGCCTTGAAAGTGACTGTCGTCGCGGTGCCGTACAGTGAAACGCTGTGCTGGCGCCCCATATTACTCCCGCGCCCAAAAGTCAGCGGCACAATGATGGCGCGCGTAACCAGCGCCAAGGCCAACGACATCTATGCCTGGCAGGATACCGCCGGATTGTACCGGGTAAAATTTGATGCCGACCAGGATGATAAAGCCCAGGGTCAGGAAAGCATGCCGGTGCGCCTCGCCAAACCTTACGGCGGCGACGTGTACGGCATTCACTTCCCGCTGATCCAGGGTACGGAAGTGGCGATAGCCTTCCACGACGGTGACCCGGACCGTCCCTATATCGCCCACGCCCTGCACGACTCGCGCCATAAAGACCACGTCACAGAAGCCAATAACACCCGTAACGTGATCCGCACCCCGGCCCTGAATAAACTGCGGATGGAAGACAAGCGCGGCGAAGAGCACATCAAACTCAGCACCGAGTACGGCGGCAAAACGCAGCTGAACCTTGGGCACAATGTGGATGAAAATCGGGCTTTGCGCGGCGAAGGTGCAGAGCTGCGCACAGACAGGTGGGTAACGATACGTGGCGGCGCAGGTGTGTTTATCACGGCAGACGCGCAACCGTCGGCCGGTGGAAAAATGCTGGCAATGAGTGAGGCAATCGCTCAGCTGGAAAATGCGCTGAGTATCGCAAAATCTCTTTCCGCAGGCGCTGAAACGGCGCTGGCCCTTCCGGCAGATAGCGCGTCGTGGAGCGGGTTAAACGAATCCCTCAAGAACCTGGCTCAGGCCGGCGTGGTGGTAAATGCCCCGCAGGGTGTAAGCATCAGCAGTCCGAAGTCCGTACGGATGTCCTCGGGCAGCGAAAGCGTGGGGATAGTCGCAGGCGGCAACGCTGATATCAGTGCGCTTAAAAGATTCACCGCGGTTGCCGGCCAGGCAGTGAGTTTATTAGCCCAGAAGATGGGGATGAAACTGTTTGCAGCCAAAGGGAAAGTAGAGATACAGGCGCAGGACGACAATATCGAAGCGCTGGCAAAGAAAGATGTGACGGTCACCAGCGTCGAGGGCCGGGTTGAAATCACCGCAGCGACAGAACTGGTGGTGAACTGTGCTGGTGCATACATCAAACTCAGCGGCGGGAATATCGAAATTGCCGATCCACAGAATATTTTCTTCAAGTCCACTAACTGGCAGAAGATGGGACCGGCGAGCTTGAATAAGTTTCCGCCACGGTTACCGTCCGCCTCCGGCGAAGAGTTTATTCCTCAGCAGACATTACGCATCAGTGTGCCGCAAGCGCCTAACGCGCCGGGCACCAGTTGGGCGGGCATGCCTTATACGCTGCTGGCCGATGGCGCTGTAGTGAAAAAAGGCGTGCTGGATAAAACCGGGCACCTGGATATTGACCACAAGCCTGAAACGCAAAGTTACCGGCTGGAAATGGCAAACGGCGTTAACTATCAGATCCCGGTCGTGAGTGCTTACCGTAATAAAGAGCAAGGTGAACTGGCTAACCGCGGTTTTCAAAATCATGCTTCGCAGGTGAATCCAAATATAAACCCACCTGCCTCTCATACTGAGCACCGCAATTTGTATAACGAACTCCTGAACGGTTCCGGCAATAAGGACGAAAGCTGATGGATCTAAAAGACATTTTTTCCCCTGTCTCAACGGTTGATACGGGGCAATGCAAAGTCACTCCACCGTGGTTTGTACAGAATACGGAATACCCGCCCTCTCCTGCGACGTACAAACCGCTGGTCAACGGTGAAGAAGCTTTCGGGGCAGTGCATCATGCCATCGCGAACGCAAAAAAATCCGTCGATATTATCTGCTGGGGGTTTCAGCCCTCTATGTATTTTATTCGTAACGGCAAAGAGCCTTGTATTGGCGAGCTACTGGTCAAGATAGCCAAAGAGAAAAAGGTACAGGTGCGCATTCTGGGGTGGGAGTCGCCGTTTAACACCGCAGGAGCCGCAGCCGGCGAGTCCAACCAGCCGGGGAAAGGCACGGTAAGATTTGGCGACAGAGAGGGGCAAAGCGCCAGCGACAAGCAACACGCTTATGATCGGGAGTGGTTTGGAGCGCATTCGTATGCGGATGATTTAAGAACAGTGGCTTCAGTTCTGCTTCCCGGCGGCGCAAGTCTCGAATCTGAGATCCGAAAAAATAAACTTCTTTCGACATCACCGCTGTACGTTGGCCGTGGTTTCAACCTGAAAGATCGTGCCGAAATTGCTTACCGGGAATCTCTGCACAGCAGTGATAGCGCACTCTCACACATGTCAACGGCTTTTATGACAATCGCACCCACCCATCATCAAAAAACCGTACTGGTCGATTATGAATTACCAGAATCTGCCGTCGGCTTTGTAATGGGCCATAACATGCTTGATGAATACTGGGACACGGATGAGCACTCATCAAAACTTCGTCCCCCCGCTTTAGGGAGAGAGCTTCCCAATATAGATACATGGGCCCCCAATTTGGGACCACGTGGCAAGTGGCCACGACAGGATATGTCCAGCCGGGTGACAGGACCGATTCTGGAGCATTTGCACGAGAATTTCGCGACAGCATGGCGCAAAGCGACCGGGCAGGATCTGCTGATATTACGCAATGCCAAAGAGGTGGCTAAACGCCTCAAACCGCGTATTGGATTGGGTACGCCCTTGATGGCTCAGCTTCTTCGAACTCAGGCGCAGGAGAAGAAGACGGATATCGAAAAGCTTTATCTGAAAACGGTGAATAACGCGACGCAGTATATCTACATTGAGAACCAGTATTTTCGCTGGCCGCCATTGGCAGAGGCCATTAAAAGCAACATTAAAATCCAAAAGAATGCCGGGCGAATTCCCGAACAAGATGGGTATTTGTACCTGTTTGTCGTGACCAATGTCACGGAAGAAGGAATGGGCGATGGCAATCTCAATACGCAGCGTATGCTCGACAGCCTGGGGCGTGGAGATACCATTCCTGAACTGACCAAGCTACGCCGGATTGATGAAATCAAAGACAAAATAAATGCCTCCTCCCCTTACCCGGTGTGGTCCGATGAAGGTATCGCAGATGGATTCAGGAAACGTGCTGAATTAAAAGAGGAAACGGAGAAGATTAACAAGAAAAAAGCCGAAGATTTCATGACCTCTATTGACGGCCTTAAAGTACATATTTGCTCACTGGTAGCCCCAGACTCCCCGGCAGATGACTGGATGCCGACGTATGTTCACTCCAAGATAATGCTGATCAACGATGTGTTTACGACGCACGGTTCCGCCAATATCAACTCGCGCAGTATGGAAGTAGACAGCGAAATGAATATTGCCCACGACTGGGCCAGCGTGACGAAGGCTTTGCGGCAAAGGCTGTGGAATATACACACTAACGGCCAGGGCGCGCAGGATGATCCTAAAAAGGCATTTAAAACTTGGGAGGATATTCTAACTAGGAACAATATTAACCAGACAGGAAAAAGTAAAAAGTCGCCTGAAGCTCCGTTAATTAAATTTCTTTATAGTGGAAAAACATTGAAGGACAAGGACTGATGCACCAATTGTTATTGTTATCCTGCCTGCTGCTGGCAGCCTGCGACGGGAGTAGTACACCGACCAATGCAAACAAGGATTTTGCCATGAACCCACTTTCCGATATCAATGCTAAGCTGGCTTTTACCTGCAAACATGAAATTATCCCCGAGGCTTCTGCTGATACCGATGTTTTATTTAAGTACGCCCGCTGGCTACAGGTAAATAATAAGCTCAAAGAAGACAAATTTGTAGATGCACAAACCGAGCGTTTGTACCGTATTGCCTCGGCCAACGGTCACTACAAAGCCAACATCAACCTGCAAAATGGGGCGATGCGCGGTCAGTTCGACCTCAGCAGTGCCGAGCAGCTACGTATGAGCCAGCGTTTGATTGATGCAAAAGTGGCAACAGGCTACTACTTTGTCGCCATTTATCTCGATAACGGGGCCGCCGGCTTGCAACAGGATACCGAGATGGCATTGCGTTATTACCGCAAAGCCGCAGATGAAGGTAATCCGCAGGCACAGGCATATGTCGGCGAGAAACTGGCTCCGGGAAATATGGCTCCGGATGTTGCCCAACAGATGCGCCATTGTGCCGCAGAGCAAGGTGAAGGTGTAGCGGCTCGTTATCTTGGAGTGACTTTACAAAGTGAAGGGAAATATCAGGGGGCACTTGAAGCATTTCAGTTAGGGGTAGCCGCAGGTGATGATAGTTCCGCCAGTTTCTTAGAGCATGGTTTTGCTGAAGCTCAACCAACAAATACTCTTTACTATCTCGGCCAGCAAAAAGATCCTGAACGCTCCCAGCGTTATGAACAAATAGGTGACATGCTAAGTCGTTATTCCTACCGTTCCCCCACCGTCCCTGAAATCAACGATATCGTCCCGCTGCCACCCGCACCTTTACCAGTATGGGACGGTAAGCTGAAATGGGTGGAAGACCGTAAAGCCAACATACAGCCCACCAAACCGAGCGACGCGCTGATTGAGCGGCTTGCAAAAGATAAACAACTTAACCCGGCCACCGGCAGACCGCTGCCGACATCACCGGATTTTGATAAAAGTGCCTCAGTAAATCTGCTGTGTAAAACCGGGGAACCTTGTCCAAAAAGCGGTTACTGGCAGATTGCCTGGCTGCCGCGTGAAGGGCTCAGCCAGAACGCCATCATCGCGTTCAGAGAGGGCGACATTATGCCCACAGACCGGGTAGAGTTTTGCCGCTCAAGACCCTGGCCGCTCAGCGACAAACTGTTCCATCAGGACCAGCACGTTGACTGGCGCTTTGTAGCCGAAGCATAAGTTCGGGCAATAGCGATTCAGAGCAGTAAACCAAAGGATTAATTACAGGGATGAATATCATGGTTCGACGTATTAAAGGGGATACAAATCCGACGTTTCGCCGCTGGGCGTTGCTCTCCTGCCTGCTGCTGGCCGCCTGCGATCAGAGCAGCATTCAGCCCGTCGCGAGCAAAGAACCTGCTCTGAATCCGCTTTCCGATATCAATGCTAATTTGGCCTTTACCTGCAAACATGAAACCATCCCGGAATCCTCTGCCGATACCGACGTATTGTTTAAATACGCTCGATGGATCCAAAAAAATAACCAATTGAAACAGGATACGGCAATTGATGCGGAAATTGAGCGTTTGTATCGAATTGCCGCTGAAAATAATCATTATAAAGCTAATATTAATCTGCAAAACGGTGCAATGCGCGGGTACTTTTACCTCACTCCCGATGAGCGCTTGCGTCTTAGCCAGCAGTTGATTGAAGCAAAAATTGCTACTGGTTATTACTTTATTGCCATTTATTTGCAGAAAGGTGCAGCGGGGCTGCAACAAGACTCAGAAATGGCTTTGCGTTACTACCGCAAGGCTACTGATGAGGGTAATCCACAAGCCCAAGCCTACGTTGGAGATAAACTATCCTGGGGCACAGGTAATACGACAGATGTGGCTCGACAGATGCTCCGATGCGCTGCAGAGCAGGGAGAAGGAGAAGCAGCAGTAACGTTGGGAGTTAATTTAAAAGGCAAAGGGCGTTATCGGGATGCGCTCGAAGCATTCCAGCTTGGTGTTGCTGCGGGGAATGAGAGTGCCGCAAGTTTTATAGAGCACGGTTTCAGTGGCCCAGAATCAACGGATAGACTTTATTATATAAATCAACAAAAAGACCTGGAGCGAACAAGGCGTTACGAAGGTATTTGGCGGATTCTTGCAAACTATTCTTACGCCCACCCTACTGTCCCTGAAATCAACGATATCGTTCCCCTCCCACCGGCCCCTCTCCCCGCCTGGGATGGCAAGTTGAAATGGCTGGAAGATCGCAAAGCGAATATTCCACCCACCAAACCCAGCGAAGCCCTGATAGAAAAGCTGGCGAAAGACAAACACCTGAACCCGGCCACCGGCAGACCGCTGCCGACATCACCGGATTTTGATAAAAGTGCCTCAGTAAATCTGCTGTGTAAAACCGGGGAACCTTGCCCAAAAAGTGGTTACTGGCAGATTGCATGGTTGCCACGTGAAGGACTCAGCCAGAACGCCATTATCGCGTTCAAAGAGGGCGATATTATGCCCACTGACCGGGTTGAGTTTTGTCGCTCACGCCCCTGGCCGCTCAGCGACAAACTGTTCCATCAGGACCAGCACGTTGACTGGCGTTTTGTAGCCGAAGCATAAGTTCGGGCAATAGCGATTCAGAGCAGTAAAAATCACGGATGAATAACAGGGATGAACATCATGGTTCGACGAATTAAAGGGAATACAAATCCGAGGTTGTGCCGCTGGGCGTTGCTCTCTTGCCTGTTGCTGGCCGCCTGCGACCAGAGCAGCATTCAGTCCGTCTCGAGCAAAGAGCCTGCTCTGAATCCGCTTTCCGGCATCAATGCTAATTTGGACTTTACCTGCAAACACGAAGCTATCCCCGATGCTCCAGCTGAAGCCGATATATTGTTTAAATACGCCCGCTGGTTACAGAAAAATAATCTCCTAAAGCAAGATAAAACTGTAGATGCTGAAACTGAACGTTTATATCGCATTGCAGCTGAAAATGGTCATTTTAAAGCCAATATTAACTTGCAGAATGGTTCGATCCGTGGGCAGTTTTCTCTCTCAGCAGATGAGCGTTTTCGCCTTAGCCAGCGGTTGATAAACGCTAAAATTGCCAGTGGTTACTATTTTATCGCCATCTATTTGCAGAACGGCGCAGCCGGTTTAAAGCAGGATCTGGAACTGGCTCTGCGTTACTACCGCAAAGCTGCCGATGAGGGGAATCCACAGGCTCAAGCTTATGTTGGTGACAAATTATCTCCAGCCCAAATGGCACCGGATGTATCCAAACAAATGCTTCATTGTGCCGCGGAACAGGGAGATGGTGGAGCGGCTAATGACCTAGGTAATGCACTGGCAGTAAAAGATCTATATCGAGAGGCTGTCAAGGCATTCCAGCTAGGGGTGAAGGCTGGTGATTCAACATCTGCCAGCTTTTTAGAAAGTGGATTCAATGGCCCTGAACCTTCTAATAAACTTGATTACCTAGCCTTGCCTAAAGACCCTGAGCGCGCCAGACGATATGAAGCAATATGGAAAATGCTTTCTGACTACTCCTATGCCAGCCCCACCGTCCCTGAAATCAACGATATCGTCCCTCTCCCACCAGCCCCGCTGCCTGCCTGGGATGGCAAGCTAAAATGGCTGGAAGATCGCAAAGCGAACATTCCGCCAACCAAACCCAACGAAGCCCTGATAGAAAAGCTGGCGAAAGACAAACAGCTCAACCCGGAAACCGGCAGGCCACTGCCGGCTTCACCGGATTTTGATAAAAGTGCCTCTGTAAATCTACTGTGTAAAACCGGTGAACCTTGCCCAAAAAGCGGTTACTGGCAGATTGCCTGGCTGCCGCGTGAAGGACTCAGCCAGAACGCCATCATCGCGTTCAGAGAGGGCGACATTATGCCCACCGACCGGGTAGAGATTTGTCGTTCACGCCCCTGGCCGCTCAGCGACAAACTGTTCCATCAGTACCAGCACGTTGACTGGCGATTTTTAGGCGAGGTGTAATTCCACGTCACAGCAGGCCAGCAGCAGTAAAACTCAACGGACACAAAGCAAGGAATGCAAATAATGAAGACGTTTAACAGAACCACAGGCATGCGCCGGTTATTGCTGCTGTCGTGCCTGCTGCTGACGGCGTGCGATCCGGTAAAAGCCCCAGCTTCAATCAATAAAAACGCAGCGATGGACCCGCTTTCCACCATCAATGCCCGGCTGGCTTTCACCTGTAAACATGAAACCATTCCCGAGGCTTCTGCTGACACCGATGTGTTGTTTAAATATGCCCGCTGGCTTCAAGTCAATAACCAACTGAAACAAGACTCAACCGTGGACGCACAAACCGAGCGCCTGTACCGCATTGCCGCTGAAAATGGTCATTATAAAGCCAGCATCAATCTGCAAAACGGCTCAATGCGTGGACAATACTCCCTTACCGCTGACGAGCGCTTGCGCCTTAGCCAGAAGTTAATTGAAGCAAAAGTTGCGACTGGCTATTACTTTATCGCCATTTATCTTGAACATGGCGCAGCAGGTTTAAAACAAGATCAAGAGATGGCATTACGTTACTATCGCAAAGCCGCCGATGAGGGAAGTGCTCTGGCTCAGGCTTATGTCGGTGACAAATTAGCTCCTGCGAAAATTGCACCCGATATTGCCCTCCAAATGCTCCATTGTGCGGCAGAACAGGGAGAAGCCGGGGCGGCTAATGCTTTGGGAAATGCATATGTTGTCGATAGAGAATACCAGAAGGCGATTGAGGCATTTCAACTTGGTGTTGCAGCCGGTGATGAAAGCTCCGCAAGTTTCTTAGAGAATGGATTTGGTGGGCCGGAACCAACCAATACTCTCTACTATCTCGGTCAACAAAAAGACCCTGAGCGCGCCAGACGATATGAAGCAATCTGGAGAATTCTTGCCAACTACTCGTATGCACACCCCACCGTCCCTGAAATTAACGATATTGTCCCACTGCCACCCGCGCCACTGCCTAAATGGGACGGCAAGCTAAAGTGGCTGGAAGCCCGCGAAGCCAATGTGCCGCCGACTAAACCCAGCGAAGCGCTGATTGAGCGGCTGGCAAAAGATAAACAACTTAACCCGGCCACCGGCAGACCGCTGCCGACTTCACCGGATTTTGATAAAAGTACCTCAGTGCAGTTGCTGTGTAACACCGGCGAACCTTGCCCGAAAAGTGGTTACTGGCAGATTGCCTGGCTTCCCCATAGCGGCATCAGCCAGAACGCCATTCTCGCCTTTAATGAAGGCGAGATTATGCCCACCGACCGGGTAGATTTTTACCGCCCTCGCCCCTGGCCGCTTAGCGATAAACATACTCAGCAGGAACAATCTGTTGACTGGCTATTTTTGGGGAGGGCATAACCAAGACCAGCGGCCAACGACCAACGACCAACGCATTGGGAGTAACACGGATAAAAAGGTGGAACTTGTTCGAAAAATTCATCTCTATCAATCTTGCATGTGTTATGTGCTTAACACAATAAAATACTAAAAATCTCGAATAATATTCACAGTAAATTAAATATTCTTTCAGGAAAGAAAATCATCATGAAAACGATTAAAGTTGCAGCCTGTTTAAGCATATTATTTCTGCTAACTGGGTGCACCGCACTTTTATGGGGCGGGAATAAAGTTACAGAGAACCGAACAGTAAAGACGCCTCAGTTCAGGGATAATGTAACCAGTATATTCCAATATAAAAACCTCGCAGCTTCAGTTGTTCAGAATAAAACCTGTCTCTTATACACATCTCCGAGCCCACGAGACAGGCAGAAAT
>CAMLBO010000016.1 GCA_946478305.1 uncultured Enterobacterales bacterium | reverse complement strand
CACGTAAGGAGTCGTCGGCAGCGTCAGATGTGTATAAGAGACAGGGGCCGACGTGGATGACGAGTTGAATATTGAGCTGGATTTTACCGCAGAACTGCCGCCGTTCTCGTTGCTGCAAACTCGGCGGCTGATTGAACCAGAAACCGCCGCCCTGGCTGCCCGTCATGCGTCGGATGAAGAACTTGCGGCGATCAGGCAGGCATATGAGCAGAACTGCCGCGATAACCGCCAGGGTTCAGCGACTCACCCTGGTGACCGGCTGTTTCATATTCGCATTGCGCAGGCCAGTGGCAATCCCGCCTACGCATTTATCATCGCTCACCTGCTGGGCCATCGTTACGGCACCATGTTCCGTGGTCTGCAACTGCACTACACTCCGCAGGACATGCCGCACCGCTCCGAAGTGGAACATCTGGCGATCCTTACCGCGCTGGAGGCGCGCGACACCCGCGCGGCTAAAAAGGCCATGAAAGAGCATCTGGACGCGGTGATCGCCATTTTCGGGCGTGGCTGAATGAAACCCTTCATCCCGGAGCGGGCTTATGCGCCATGATCCCCCGTATATTCAGCCCGGCGAACGCATCGTCATTTTCGATGGCACCTGCAAGTTGTGCATCGGCTGGGTGAATTTTCTGATCCGCCATGACCGTCACCGTACTGTCCGCATGGTGACCGTGCAGTCGGAAAAGGGTCAGGCACTGTTTGTCTGGTCGGGACTGGATGCCGATAAAATCAATACCATCGTGCTTATCGATAACGGTGAAGTACTCCTGCGTTCCGACGCTATCTTCCGCGCCATGAGCGGATTGCCGCGGCCGTGGCGCTGGATGGGCGTGCTGCGGATATTTCCGCCGTCATTTCGCGACATGTGCTACAACCGCATTGCGGTGAACCGATATAAGCTGTTTGGGCGCTATGACGCCGTGCAAAAACTGGATGCCGACCACCGTCAGCGATTTTTGGATTAGGGACAGCAGGAGAATAAGATGGCGGGTTATCAACCCCCTTACCGCATAACGGCAGAAATCCTGAACCTTGTGGTTGAGGTGGGGGAGCTATTGGGCCACTGGGCGGCGCAGGCCGGTCACGCCTCACCTTTGCTGCGCAAAGAAAACCGTATCCGAACTATTCAGGCGTCACTCGCGATTGAACATAACAGCCTCTCTACCGAACAGGTGACGGCGATTATGGAGGGCAAGCGCGTGCTGGCACCGGCGAAAGATATTCAGGAAGTGCGTAATGCGATTCTGACTTATGAGCAACTTCCCCACTGGAACTGTCATCGGATGGCAGATTTACTGGGTGCACATCGTCTGTTGATGAGTGGTCTGGTGGATCTTCCGGGTCAACTGCGCAGCGGCAATGTGGGTGTTTACCGCGATAAACAGTTGATACACATGGCACCGCCCGCCAACCAGGTTAACCGGCTGGTAGGGGATTTACTGGAATGGCTCCGGCACACCGACATCCACCCGCTGATTGCCAGTTCAATCTTCCATTATGAGTTCGAGTTTATTCATCCTTTTGCTGATGGTAACGGCAGGATGGGGCGTCTTTGGCAGACGCTGATCCTCAGTGAGTGGCGCGCTGAACTGGCCTGGTTGCCGGTAGAAACCTTAATTCACGATCAGCAGCAGGACTATTACCGCGTATTAGGCGAATGCGATCGCGCCAGTGACTGCACGGCTTTCATCACGTTTATGTTGGAAAAACTGACCGGCGCGCTGAAAGAAGGTGTCGGTGCTCGGTTGTGGCAACCCGATATAATGCCGGTAGAAGTGCCGGTAGAAAATGGCGGAAATCTGTCTGCTACAGGAAGCAAGATCATTGCCGCCGTTGCAGCTACGCCCTCAATCACGATTGCTCAACTGTCGCAGGCGCTGGGGATCCATCCCCGCACCGTTGAACGCAACATTAAAACGTTGCAGGAGAATGGCAGACTGCGACGTGACGGCTCGACCAAGAGCGGAGTCTGGCGCGTACTGTGATAAAATATCCTTGATGATCAACGCCGTTGATGAGGCACTATGAATACCCCGGTTACCCGTACGACCCGAGAAATGAAAAAACACAATGTAGTGCTGGTGGTCAATGCGCTGAAAGCGCTGAATTCGGCCACTAAGGCGGACCTCTCAGCGCAAACCGGGTTGAGCGTTGCGACCTGTGGCACGGTACTGAACGATCTCTGCCTGACCGGCGAAGCGTTGGCGCTGGCGCTGGATGCGTCCAGCGGTGGCCGTCCGGCCCAGCGTTATGCGTACAACCCGGATTTCTTCTCGGTGCTCAGCCTGTATGTGGAAGGTAATAACGCGTCTGCACGCATCTCAGCACTCATCACCTCTGCCACCGGTGAGGCGCTCGAACAGCTCGACACCGCCTGTCAGCCGTTCGTGCTGGAAAATTTTTTCGACGCCATCAGCGGTATTGTGACGCGATATCCTAACCTGCAGGCCATGGGTATTGGCCTGCCGGGGGTGATCGTTGACGGCGTGGTGGCCTCCTGTGATATCTCGCTGTTTGCGCATCTGCCGCTGGTGCAGATATTGCAGGAGAAATTTGGTGTGTTTGTGCAGGTCGGTAATGACATGAATTACACCGCCTATGGGTTTTACCGCAGCACCTGCCCCCAGGAGACGGCGCCGGTAGCCTACCTGCTGCAGCCTGAGGGTGAGTGTACCGGGTGCGGTATGGTGATCAATGGCCGTGTGTTACAAGGGGCCAGCCATTTTGCCGGTGAGGTCTCACACCTTCCGCTGCCGCAACCGGCTGAGGGACAGTTAGCCGAGCGTCTGGGTAATATTGTGGTCACGCTGGTCGCGGTAATTAATCCGGTGACGGTGGCGCTGTCCGGGCCACGGCTTCAGAAGCAGGACCTGGCCGATATCCGTCGTTATTGTCAGGGTCATATTCCCGCTCAGCATCTGCCACACCTGATTTTTCGCCCCTCCATTGAGCAGGATTATCTGCAAGGCATCGCCGAACTGACGCTCGAAAGCTATACCTTCCATCTTACCTTCGAACTTTGATCCCCCGCGTCTTTCTGCTTTCAGATGCTTGACTTCATTTCCGGCTGATCTGTATAGTCATCACTTATTAAAAGTCTTTTAATAAGTGATTCCGGTCGTTCCGGGATGACTCTTCGCTATGGGAATCCTGTTTATGTCACTTAGCATTACCACCACAGTGAGCGACTCCAAACGTAAACGCGTTGCAACCCGCGCAATTTTCTTCGTCACCGGCCTGGCCATGGGGCTTTGGGCGGCGCTGGTTCCCTATGCCCAACTGCGCACCGGCGCGGCGGCAGGGGACCTGGGTTTGCTGTTGCTATGTCTGGGCGGTGGTTCCCTGCTGGCGATGCTGGGTTCCGGCAGGCTGATTGGCCATTTTGGCTGCCGGGCGATTATCCTGTCAGCTGTTGCGCTGTTCTGCCTGCTGTTTCCCGCGCTGGCTACGGTCAGTGATATCCGCTGGCTGGCGGCAGCGCTGTTTCTGTTTGGCATGGGGATCGGGCTCGCCGATGTGGCGATGAACGTGCAGGGATCGCTTATCGAACAGGCATCCGCACGTCCGCTGATGTCCGGTTTTCACTGTCTTTACAGCGTGGGCGGCATTGTCGGTGCAGGCGGGGGCTCCTTGCTGCTCGGGGCCGGGTTGTCTCCGCTGGCCAGCACTTTTTCAGCCATTGTGCTGGTAGTGGTCATGACCAGTATGTCTTTCACGGAACTGCTGCCGTTCGGTAATCATGAGTCTGGCATGGCCAAACCTGCCACCAAGCCGCGGCCTAATTTTCGCCTGATCCTGATGGCCGCGATGGCGATGATTTGCTTTATGGCCGAAGGCGCGGTGCTGGACTGGGGCGGGGTATTCCTTACGCAAGATCGGGGTCTGGCGGTGGAACATGCCGGGTGGGGCTTCGCGGTATTTGCCATCACCATGTCATTGATGCGCCTGGCCGGGGATGCGGTAGTCAGCGCACTCGGCCGCCAGCGGGTACTGATTTTTGGCAGCATTCTGGGCATCGCCGGTTATCTGATGGTGGTGGCAATGCCGGGCTGGAACCTCTCGCTGCTGGGCTTTGCGCTGGTGGGCGCCGGGGCGGCCAATATCGTGCCGGTGCTGATCACCCTTGCAGGCCAGGAGAAGGTTATGCCGGTCAATATGTCGGTGGCGATGGTGGCGACGCTGGGCTATCTCGGGGTGCTCGGGGGGCCGGCTATCATCGGTTATATCGCCCATCTCTCCAGCCTGACGGTGGCTTTTGCGGCGGTTGCTGCCCTGTTTATGGTTATCACGCTGGGTGCGTTTAAGCTGAAATATTAACGATTTAAACTGAGTGGCATATTGCCAGCCGGCGCTCCGGCGCTGGCATTTTTTTATCCTACAACTCTCTCATTGTTTTTCTAAGGAGTCACGATGACCGTAAAACTCATTGCCGTGGATATGGATGGCACTTTTCTCGACACCCGAAGTGACTACAACCGCGCGCGCTTTGCCGCCCAATACGTCGAATTGCAGCGTCGTGGCATCAAATTCGTGGTCGCCAGCGGCAATCAGTATTACCAGCTGAAAACCTTCTTCGATGCGCTCGACCCGGACATTGCCTACGTGGCAGAAAACGGCGCTTATGTGGTGGATAAACAGCAGGAAATCTACTGTGCGCACATGCCCGCAGAGCAAACCGCGCAGGTACTGGAATTTATCAACGGTATTGAGGATATCGAAGTGACGGTGTGTGGCAAAAACGGTGCATACATGCTGGAAAAGTTCGGAGAAGGCTTCTTTAAAAAGATGAATCGTTACTATTTCCGCCTGAATCGAGTGAAGCGTTATGCGGACGTTAACGAACCCATTTTCAAATTTGCACTGGAGGTGCCGCATGAAAAGCTGGCGGGGATAATGGCGCATGTGCAAGCGCATTTGGGCGAAGTAGTGAAGCCAGTTTCCAGTGGCCACGGCTCGGTGGATCTGGTGATCCCCGGCAACCATAAAGCCAATGGGCTGAAGAAAATCCAGCAGATTTACGGCATTGAAGACAGTGAGGTGCTGGCGTTCGGCGACGGCGGTAACGACCTTGAAATGCTGCAACACGCCGGATTCGGTTTTGCCATGCAAAACGCCCAGCCTGCCGTACTGGCTGCCGCCCGTTACCGGGCGGGCCTGCATCATGAGGAGGGCGTGCTACAGATTATTGACGATTGCCTGGAAGGGCGTGCGCCGTT
The DNA here is from genome assembly GCA_946478305.1 of uncultured Enterobacterales bacterium. Taxonomy (GTDB): domain Bacteria; phylum Pseudomonadota; class Gammaproteobacteria; order Enterobacterales; family Enterobacteriaceae; genus Ewingella. Next base: position 51,921 of record CAMLBO010000016.1, on the reverse strand, counting down.
CGTCAGAACTTAAAACGGTTTGGTCGGCAGGTATTTACCGTCGAGGGTGATCACGGCGCGTTCGCCACCGTCCGGATCCTGCACTTTTTTGATATCCAGTTTGAAGTTGATGGCACTGATGATGCCGTCGCCGAACTGCTCATGCACCAGCGCTTTCAGCGTGGAGCCGTAGATTTGTACCATCTCGTAGAAGCGGTAGATGGTTGGGTCGGTCGGCACGCCGCCGGGGATGCTGCCGCGCAGCGGGATAGTCTGGAGCAAGCGCACCGCGTCTTCATCCAGTTCCAGTTTGGCGGCGACCGCACGGGCTGCCGCTTCCGGCAACGGATGTTGTCCCAGCAGGGCTGCGGTCACAAAAGCGAGGCTCAGACCGGTGCCTTCATTGATGGCCTCAAAAGTCAGGTTTTTGCGGATTTTGGCATCCATGATGATATCGGTCAGATTTTGGCGTGAAGTCTGGGTATGGAGTGAATGAGTCATATAAATTCCTTCAGGTTATCAGAGTATTAAAATGTTAAAAGCTGGCAGTGGCGGGCGTGGCCGTCACCTGTGGGTTGGCAGACAGCGGAACAAAACGGCGCGTGTTACCGTCAAGGGCATCAACGCCACCGCTGGCAATGTCATACACCCAGCCGTGTAACCTCAGTTTTCCCTGTTCAAGCGCCAGGGCAACGGACGGGTGAGTTTTGATGTTGGTCAACTGAGCTATCACGTTCTCCCGCACCACGGCATTCACGCGGTCCTGTTCCGAAGCATAGTCATTGGCCTGAGTAATGCTACGGGCGGCATCGGCATAGCGCAGCCAGCTGGCGACGGTGGGCATGTGGTCCAGACACTGGCAGGTGGCGATGGCGGTCATCGCGCCGCAGTCGGAATGACCGCAAATCACGATATCCTCGACGCCGAGTGCGGCAACGGCATACTCAACCGACGCGCTGACGCCGCCGGGTTCCGGTCCGAACGAAGGGACGATGTTGCCCGCATTGCGGATAACAAACAGATCGCCGGGTTCGCGCTGGGTCAGCAGTTCCGGTACCAGTCGGCTGTCGGAGCAGGAGATAAACAGCGTGCGTGGGTTCTGGTGGGTCGCCAGTTGTTTAAACAATTCGCTGCGCTCGACAAAGGCTTCACACTGGAACTTCAGAATGCCGTCAATAATTTCCTTCATATTCATTTCTACTCATTGATGTTTCGATGGGCAGATAATGAACGTAACTGGCTATAGGGTCTAAGACCCATTTATAATGGTTGCTATTGGTTTTACTAATAGTGAGGTGTTTGTGCTGCTACGACACATCCGTTACTTCCTGGCCGTGGCTGAGCAGGGTAATTTCACCCGCGCGGCTGAGGTTTTGCACGTCTCCCAGCCCACGTTATCGCAACAAATCAAACAGTTGGAAGAATCGCTACATGCACAACTGTTTGACCGTTCTGGACGAACGGTAACGCTGACGGATGCCGGGATTGCCTGGAAGCACTATGCTGAACGGGCATTGCAGGACCTGGAAGCGGGGACCAGGGCGATTCATGACGCTGAAGATTTGCAGCGGGGGACGCTGCGTCTGGCTATGACGCCGACCTTCACCTCCTACCTGACTGCACCCGTAGTAGGGGAATTCTACCGACGCTATCCGGGGATTCGGCTGAAATTGTGTGAAATGACGTTGGATAAAATCGAAGCCCTGCTGGCGCAGGATCATCTCGATTTAGGGATTGCCTTTGAACCTGTGCATTCTGCAGATATCACGGCCACGCCGCTGTTTCTGGAGACGCTGAATCTGATGGTTGGGGAAAGACATCCTCTGGCGACGCGCAACGGTAGCCTGAGTCTGGAAGAGTTCGCCCGCCAGCCGCTGGTACTGCTCAACGGAGAGTTTGCCACCCGGCAGTTTATCGATATTTTTTGTCAACAGATGGCAATTCAGCCAAATGTTGTGGTGGAAACCAATACCATCAGCGCCATCGTCGAAATGGTGCGCTTTAGTCAGTTGGCCACGATTTTACCGCAGGCGATTGCCCGTGCCGACCGGCAGCTTTATCCGCTCAGCCTGGAGAGACCCATCACCGTACGTCAGGCTGTGCTGTTACAACGCAAAGACGCGTACCGCAGTGCGGCAGTACGCGCTTTTACGCAACTACTGGGGGATTACGCCAGCGGCGCCGGGGTTAGTTTCCCGGAAACAGCAGATATCCCACCACCAGCACCAGTCCGATAAAAAACAGCCGGAAGAACAGCGTCAGGCGTGATACCCGGCGTTTTTTAGGTTGGCTATTTTTGCGGGAAGCGCGCATTTTTCGTGGCGGCTGTGCAAAGTAGCGGGTAACCAGCGCCAGGTTTTGCTCCAACTTTGCGCGATTTTGTGTATCGACGCTGAAATCGGCATCGTGTGCGGCGGCGTTGCGCAGATGAATGATATGGCGCAGGGCGGCGCGGACCTCCGGCGTCAGCTGGTCATCCACCGACAGGGTCAGCTGTTTCAGACCTTGCCCCTGTGCGCCCAGCTCTTTCAGGGCCTTCTCAATCACGGTACCCTGTTTTATCAGGGTACCTCTCAATGCTTCCTGACCCATTAGCGGTAAACCGGCAGCAGATTGAGGCTGGAGAGAATATGTACGGCGGCATTCAGCACGCCAAACAACAGCACCAGTACAATCATTTTATTGCCGCCCCACACCCGATAACGCGGGCTGCCAAAGCGCTGGCGTGAAGCCCGCGCCATCAGCGCCGGAACGATCACAGCCCAGACAGTGGCGGCCAGACCGGCAAAACCGATGGCGTAGATAAAGCCGTCGGGATAAATCACGCCGCCAATAATCGGTGGAATGAAAGTCACCAGCGCGGTTTTAAAACGCCCCATCCGGCTATCGTCGAATTTAAACAGGTCAGCAAGGTAGTCAAACAACCCCAGCGTTACGCCAAGAAAAGAACAGGCGACCGCGAAATTGGAGAAAACCGTCAGCAACAGATCCAGCCCAGCGCTGTTGAGGATTTGGCTCAATGACTGCACCAGCACATCAATGTTGCCGCCGCGTTCGGCGATGCCAATAAACGCCGGACGGGGGATATTCCCCATGGTTCCCAGCATCCAGATGACGTAGAGGCCCAGCGCCATCAGGGTCCCAAGCAGTAGACATTTTTTAATCACCTGCGGATTCTTGCCGTAATACTTCATCAGACTGGGTACATTGCCGTGATAGCCAAATGAGGCCAGGCAGAAGGGCAGTGTAGCTAACACATACGGCGCGTAGCTTGGGTTAAGTTCCACACTATTGAGCAGGTTAACCGGTTTGATATGCCACAGCAGGCTGCCGAAAGTGAGGAAAAAAGCGATGATCTTCGCCCCCAGCACAATGGCCGTCATGCGGCTCACCGCGCGGGTACTCAGCCAGACGATAAAGGCCACGGCCAGCGCCGTAAGCAATCCACCGAGTCGCGGCGAGAAATCGACCGACATCTCGCGCATCGTATGCTGCAACACCGAGCCGCTGGCCGAAATATAGGCATAGGTCAGGATATAGAGCACGAAAGCGATGGTGACACCGTTGAGCATATTCCAGCCGTTGCCGAGCAGATCACGGGTCACGGTGTTAAAACTGGAGCCGATTGGGTAGTTCAGGTTGGCCTCGAGGATCATCAGCCCCGAATGCAACATGCAGAACCAGGTGAATACCAGTGCGGCGACCGACCAGAAGAACCAGGCGCCCGACATCACCACAGGTAAAGAGAACATCCCTGCACCAATGATGGTTCCCCCGATAATCATGGCCCCACCCAGTACGGAGCGGTGCGGAGCGTTTACTGCAAGCGTCGCCATAGTGCGGATCCTCGCGTGGCTTTCATCATTATTGACCTGGGAAGCAGGCAAAAAGTAAGCGGACCAAAGACCTGCATTTATGCTGCAAGTCTGGTCTTAAGCGCGGCAATATAGTGCATATGGGCGTGGATGTATACGTTTGACTAGTTCGCTAGTACATGGAAAGCGAATTATCCTGTTAGATGATATGATTAACTAAGGCATCACTGCTGTGAATAAAACTATTGTTCAGCTTTCTTTTAAATGATGGATCTCTTAACCATGAATAAAACATTACTTTGCCTCTCCGCGCTGGCCGTCCTTTCCCTCACCGCCTGCCAGAATCACGCTGATACGGCCAAAAACGCCGAAAGCGTTCAGCAGCCGGATACCTGTGGGGCCGCTTCTTTCAGCTATTTGATTGGCAAACCCGTCTCGGTGCTTGATGGACTGCGTTTTTCACAACCCATGCGTCATATCGCGCCGAATACTGCCGTCACCATGGACTACCGCGCTGAGCGCCTGAATATCGAATCCAACGATAAAGGCGTGATCAGCCGTTTATATTGCGCGTAAAACCCTTAATGCCCCTTATTAAGTCAACCGGCGGAGCTTTGGCTCCGCTTGGGAGTCACATTTATTAAAAATCCAAAAATAGACTATATTGTATGTCTTCTTCACAGCACAACCGCAATGACATGCAGTTAATTTCCGCGTTGCTTATTATTCTCCTGGCCACATGGCCAATCACATAAATGGAGTTTATTATGTCAACCAATACCTCGTTAATATATCCTGTCGTTCTGGTTCACGGCTTATTGGGTTTTGATAAAATAGCCGGTATTTATCCCTATTTTTTCGGTATTCCACAGGCGCTGGAAAATGCGGGTTGTAAAGTCTTTGTCGCCACATTGTCCGCAGAAAATAGTAATGAAGTGCGTGGTGAACAATTACTGACCTTTGTGAAAAAAGTCCTTGCTGAGACGGGGGCAGCAAAAGTCAATTTGATTGGCCATAGCCAGGGCCCGCTTGCCTGCCGTTATGCCGCGGCGACCCATCCCGAACTGATCGCCTCCGTGACCTCCGTCAACGGTGTCAATTTTGGCTCAGAAATTGCTGACCTGATCCGTCTTGCCCTGAAGCCTGGACGCTTGCCTGAAGCCGTTGCCAATGGCGTGATGAACGCGTTTGGTAACTTCCTCTCTGCTATCGCTGGGCACCCGTGCCTGCCGCAGGATGGCATCGCTGCTCTTGACGCACTGACTAGCGAAGGCGTGGCACAATTCAATGCCAAATACCCTCAGGGTTTACCTGCAGTATGGGGGGGAGAGGGCAAAGAGTTTGAGAATGGCGTCTATTATTACTCTTGGGGTGGGACGATTGATTATAATCCCTTTAACCAGGGGGTTAATAATCTTGACCCGCTTCATCTTGCGATGGTCGGATTCTCGTTCTTCTTTATCAAAGAACGCTTCCAGAATGATGGGTTAGTGGGCCGATATAATATGCATCTGGGGAAAGTCATTCGTTCTGACTATTCGCTTGACCATGTTGATGCAATTAATCAGACCGGCGGGATGGTCAGTTCTAAAACAGATCCCGTTAAACTTTTTGTTGAGCATGTGACACGGCTAAAAAGCAAAGGTTTATAATTAACTCCCTTTTGGATAATCCACAGGGAATACATTGATTACAAAAGTACTGTTTTATCTTTGTTAACCCGGAGTAATTCCTGTCAGTAATTTGACAGTGACCTTTTCTTTACGTTAACAACCATGAATAGGCGTTAATCTTACTTTAACGCCTATTACTGCGTTCTCTCAAAATGAGATTGTACGGCTTCATCCCTCATAATATCGCGACCAGGGATTAGCGCAGGTTAGCCTCAAGAGGTTGTAACGCCAGAACAACGGCTGCGTTGAGTGCCTGCTGGCCGACACCGTCGCGTGCCTGAACAGACAGGCCATGCAGGAAGGTGGCGTAGAAATGGCCCAGATGCAGTGGATCGGCCCCTTGGGACAGTTCACCGTTTTCGAAAGCCTGGGTGAAACGATCGATGATCCCCTGCGTGCGCTGCTGGCGTTGTTGCACTAACCACTCGCGCAGGGCGTTGTTGTCTTCGCTCAACCCTCCGGCGGCAGAAACTACCATGCAGCCAAGTGGTTGAGTATTGCGGGTATAAAGCGCGATTGCCGCCGAAAACAGATTTTGCATTGCCGTCAGAATATGAGGGTGTTGCAGGGCCTCGACCGCAAATCCGCCTTCATTTTCGGCGTAATTGCCCACTGCCTCGCGGAAAAGTTGCTCTTTCGAGCCAAAGGCGTGGTAGATCCGCGCCGAAGCAATGCCCATCCCGGCCACCAGATCTGCCATCGATGTGCCTTCATAGCCATGACGCCAGAACAAATTTCTGGCGGCAACCAGCGCTGCCTCTCGATCAAATTCTCTTGGACGACCCGCCATATTCTGCTCCGGTAAAAAATTCGGGAAATTAACTGGGTGCATTTTTCCACATATATCAAGCAAGTGACACCTGCTTTAACCAGACTAAACCTTAACCCTTTGTGCACGGCGCGATAAATCTGTTTGCAATATGATCGGCTTGCTCCTATTGTTTGTCAATCAACAAACAATAGGAGCAAGCATGAAAACCATCAAAGGTCCCAGCCTTCACCTCGCACAATTTAGCGACGACGTATTCCCTTTCAACCGGTTAGAAACTGTCGCAATCTGGGCAGCTGACCACGGCTTTGCCGCGTTGCAGATTCCGGCGTGGGACAGCCGCTTGCTGGACCTCACACTGGCGGCGGAAAGCCAAACTTACTGCGATGAACTCATCGGGATGTTGGCGTCAAACGGGCTGGCGATCAGTGAATTGACTACCCATATTTTTGGTCAACTGATGGCCGTTCATCCGGCTTATGACGCGTTGTGCGATGGGTTTGCGCCTGAGCATTTACGTGGGAAGCCCGCGGCCAGAACCGAATGGGCTCATGCCCAACTGTTGCTGGCGGCGAGAGCGTCGGCACGATTGGGGCTGACGGATATGGGGACATTTTCCGGTTCGCTGGCCTGGCCCTACATTTTCCCGTTCCCGCAGCGCCCAGCAGGGTTAATTGAAACGGCATTCGATGAGCTTTCGCGACGCTGGTTACCGGTGCTTAACGCCTGTGATGAGCAGGGTATCAACCTGTGTTTTGAAATTCACCCGGGGGAAGATCTGCACGATGGCATTACGTTTGAAATGTTCCTTGAGCGGTCCGGCAATCACCCTCGCTGCAAAATGCTGTTTGACCCCAGCCACTTTGTGTTGCAACAGCTTAACTACCTGGAATATCTGGATATCTATAAAGAGTTTATCCGCATGTTCCATGTGAAAGACGCCGAATTTAACCCGACGGGGCGACAAGGCATATACGGTGGTTATCAGTCGTGGAATGACCGGGCGGGGCGTTTCCGTTCAACCGGCGACGGTCAGGTAGATTTCAAAAGTATCTTCTCAAAACTGACGCAGAACGATTATCAGGGCTGGGCGACGCTGGAGTGGGAGTGCTGTCTTAAGAATAAGGAAGATGGTGCACGTGAAGGGGCGGCGTTTATCCGCGACCACATTATTTGTGTAACGGATAACGTCTTTGACGACTTCGCCGCAGCGCCGGTCAGCCAGACACAAATCAACCAGCTTCTGGGCATTCGCTGAACATACATAGTCGCTGAAAACTAATAAAGAGAAGAACTATGCAACCGTCATTCGCACAAGAAAGTGATATTACGTCCCTCCATCATCATTCGCTGCTGGTCAGAGGACGCAGACTGCACTGCGTTTCGCAAGGGAGCGGTACACCGGTTCTGCTGATCCCAGGCTGGCCACAGACCTGGTATACCTGGCGTTATGTCATGAAGGCGCTGGCGACGGCGGGGTATCAGGCCATCGCTTTGGATCCTCCCGGCACCGGGGACTCGCAGGCGCCCTCGGGCGGTTACGATACCGGTAATATCGCCGCTACCCTGCATGAAGCCATGGTGCAAATGGGCCATGCTCGTTATACGGTGATCGGCCATGATATTGGTATGTGGGTAGGTTACGCGCTGGCCAGTGATTTCCCACAAGCGGTGGAGAAGCTGATTTTAACCGAAGCCGTGATCCCCGGGCTGGCGCCTGCCCCTTCGATCTTCGTTGCACCGGGTGAAAATATTTTCCTCTGGCATTTTATGTTTAACCAACTGGCCGATTTGCCTGAAGCGCTGACGGAGGGGCGTGAAGACCGCTATCTGAGCTTTATTTTTGACAAGTGGTCGTGGCACCGTTCACGGGTGGCCAGCGAGGTGTATATCCGCGCCTATTCAGCACCAGGAAAATTGCATGCCGGGTTTAACTATTACCGCGCCATACCTGAAACCGTACTGCAAAATCAGCGCCGGGCACTGACGCCGCTCACAATGCCGGTGTTAGCAATAGGTGCCGAACACGCTACCGCCGATGCACCATTTCTGACCCTGCAGCCCGTCGCAACCGATCTACGCCATGCGATGGTGGCGGACTGCGGTCACTTTATTACCGAGGAGCGCCCGGAAGCCTTCTGCGATCTGCTGCTGGTATTTCTGTTGCAGGAGGCGTCCCGTGCCGCTTGATCATGCCATCGCCCGCTTTCTGGCCGACAGCCCGCCGGATCAGGCGGACGCCTCTCTGGCTGAACTACGCAATGCAACTGACACTGCGCTGCTCTGGCAACAGGGTAAACCTACGTCGTTAGTGCATAACGAGGCATTCACATTTCCTGCCGCAGACGGTTATCCGGTTGCGGTCCGGGTTTACGTGCCTGTGGGGCTGGAAAACAGTATCGGGAGACCTGCGATGGTGTTTGCCCATGGTGGCGGCTGGTGCCTGGGCTCGCTGCCCGCCTGGGAGTCCCCGTGCCGTCAGCTGGCGGAAGCCACCGGCTGTGTGATTTTATCGGTGGGTTATCGTTTAGCGCCGGAACATAAATTTCCCGTTCCGCTGGAGGATGTGTATAGCGCACTGTGCTGGATAACACAGCAGGCCAGCGCGTTAGGCCTTAACCCACAGCGAATCAGTATCGGAGGTGACAGTGCGGGTGGGAACCTGGCCGCGGCAGCCTGTCTGCTGGCAAGAGACCGGGCAGGCCCGCGGATACATCACCAGCTTTTGCTCTATCCGGCACTGGGGGCCGCGCTCAATACGCCATCAAGCCACCGTTACGCACAGGGCTACGGGTTGACCCGCGATGTGATGTTTTTTTGCTGGCAAAACTACCTGCGTGACGCCGACGATGCGGCAAATCCGTATGCGTCGCCGGCGATGGCTGTTTCGCTGGCGGGTTTACCTCCAGCCACGATTCTTGTCAGTGAGTATGATCCGCTGCGGGATGAAGGTGAGCATTATGCAAAGAGATTGAAGGAGGAGAGTACAGCGGTTCGTTTCGTACAGCTTGATGGGATGATCCACGGTTGTATGCATATGACCGGCATTACTCCGGCGGCGGAAGAAGTATTTGCCACTCTGCAGCCTTCCGCCTTCGGATCAGACCAGTAAAACTCGCCCCCGGTGAGAGGGCGGCAGGGGCATTGGCGAGGGTAAAACCAAGCAGGCCCCTCCGCTTTTACATGCTGCTATCGTGCAGGCGTTGTTGCAGGTTACTGCGGATCTGCGGCCATTCATCGTCGATAATACTAAAGCGCACCGAGTTGCGTTTACGGCCATCGGGCATGATGCGCTCGTGGCGCACGATGCCTTCCTGCTGCGCGCCCAGCCGTAAAATCGCGTTGCGGGATTTTTCATTCAGTTCATCGGTGGTGAACTGGACGCGAACGCAGTTCAGCACTTCAAAGGCATGGCCGAGCAGCAGATATTTGGCTTCAGTATTGGCATGCGTGCGCTGCCATGACGCAGATAACCAGGTATGTCCAATCTCCAGCTTGCGATTTTTGTTGTCCATCTTCCAGAACCGCGTCGAGCCAATCGGTTTCCCGCTGGCGATATCCTCGATAACGAAAGGGATCACCGTGCCTGCCTCTTTGCCTTTCAGGGCGATGTGAATGTACTGCGACACCGTTTCAGGGGAAGGTACCGCCGTGACTTTCAAATTCCATAGCTCCCCGTCAGATGCGGCGGCCAGCAGGGCCGCCGCATCATTATCCTGCATCGGACGCAGGCGGATTTTCTGGCCAGTCAGGGTTACTTCAGTTGTCATCGTACAGCCTGCCTTGTTGGGAGTGAAAAAATCAAGGCTGGTGGCGCAGTGCGTCTACCAGCAATGAAAAAGCCGTCGTATGCTGTTTACGGCTGGGGTAATAAAGATAATAGCCGGGGAAAGAGGGGCACCAGTCCTCTAATACGCTGATGAGATTGCCCTGGCGGACAGCTTCAGCGACTGAATCTGCAGGGACAAATAACAGCCCCAGACCGCTAAGTGCGGCATCAATTCTCTGGCGCAAACTGTTAAAAATCAGTTGGCCGTCAACACGGATGTTAATCTCCCGTCCCTCTTTCTCAAATTCCCACGCATATATGCCACCGAGGGTCGGCAAACGCATGTTGATACAGCGGTGGTTATGCAAATCAGAAGGCGTTTGCGGCACGCCGTGTTTGTCGAAGTAGGCTTGTGTCGCCACCACTGCCATACGCATGTCGGGGCCGATGCGTGCAGCCACCATATCTTTCGCCAGCTGTTCACCCAGACGGATACCGGCATCAAAGCGACCGCTGACAATATCGGTCAGGGCGTTATCGATGGTGATCTCAACGTTAATATCCGGGTATTTTTCGAGAAAGGGTTTCAATTTTGGCCAGAGAACGGAATCAACGGCGTGCTCTGCCGCATTGATGCGGATATTACCCACCGGGCGGTCGCGCAACTCGCTAAGGGCTTCCAGCTCTTCTTCCAACTCTGCCAGACGCGGACTGAAGGTATTGACCAGTTTCTCACCGGCGTCAGTGGTTGACACGCTGCGGGTGGTGCGGGTCAGCAGGCGCAGTTCGAGCCGCTCTTCCAGACCACGAATAGCATGACTGAGTGCCGATTGCGACACGCCGAGCTTTGCAGCAGCGCGGGTAAAGCTGCGCTCTTTCGCCACGGCGAGGAAAAAAATCAAATCGTTTATATTTTCTCTTAACATTCCAGCCCCCTGGACGATGCAGTCAAACTCTGCTCTGAATTCTGGCGCTATTCTCTCATGTCACAGCAGCAGATATCTCGCACTATTGATGAATGCAGCTCATAGGTTCTAGCAGATTTTACCCTATGGTTATGTCTCACAATTCGGGGTAATTTAAATCTAACGCATGATAACTCTGAGGAAAACATGAAAATTATTCACAGCGGTACGCAACCTTCCAAAGCCGGTCCGGCAGAGTATTTCACGGGCACCGTCCGTATCGACTCGCCTTTCAGTGGCACTGAACCTGCCCGTGTGGGCGGCGCGATAGTGACCTTCGAGCCGGGTGCGCGCACGGCATGGCACACCCATCCGCTTGGGCAGACGCTGATTATCACGCAAGGGCGTGGCTGGATACAGAAAGAGGGTGGACCGCGAGAAGAGATAAATCAGGGTGATATCGTCTGGATCCCCGAAGGGGTCAAGCACTGGCACGGCGCGACGTCTCAGACGGCCATGACACACATTGCGATTAATGAATCACTCAACGGTAGCCCGGTGGAGTGGCTGGAAAAAGTGACCGACGAACAGTATCAGAAGTAGAGAGAGTGTGGAAAGTCGTGGGACTGATGTCCCACGAAGGTAAAGAGTTGAACACTCAAGGCCAGGGGGTCAGCACCTCGTGGCCATCTTTTGTTACCAGCACCATATGTTCCCACTGGGCAGATAATGAATGGTCTTTGGTGACCACCGTCCAGCCATCTTTTAATACTTTCGAATGACGCTGACCTGCGTTAATCATCGGTTCGATGGTAAACAGCATCCCTTCTTCCAGTACAAGACCTTTACCCGGTTGGCCGTAATGCAGTACCTGTGGCGCCTCATGGTAACCCTGACCAATACCGTGGCCGCAATACTCCCGCACCACGCCAAAGCCCTGGGCTTCGGCCACGCTGGCGATAGCAAAACCTACATCGCCCAGCGTCGCACCGGGGCGCACAACGGCGATACCGGCGTTCATCGCTTCCAGCGTGGTATCTACCAGGCGGCGGGCCAGAATTGACGGTTCACCGGCATAAAACATACGGCTGGTGTCGCCGTACCAGCCATCGTTAATCAGTGCCACGTCGACGTTGACGATATCGCCTTTTTTCAGCACCTTTTCCGACGGTATGCCGTGGCAAATCACATGATTGACTGAGATACAGGTGGTTTTCTCGTAGCCCTGATAACCGATGTTGGCGGGCATTGCCTTTAACTCATTGACGATAAAATCATGACACAGTTTGTCGAGAGAGTCGGTGGTGACGCCGGGCTGGACGTGCGGTTCAATCATCTGCAAAACCCGGGCAGCAAGGCCTCCGGCGATGCGCGCTTTGGCGATGCCTTCAGGAGATTTGATAAAGTTATTTTCAGTCATGACTGGTTTTCCTTGCGGTGACGCCATCGTTGAGGAGGGTTTTAATCCCATCGAAACGTTCTGTGGATTCTGCACTGGCGCGAACCAGCAACTGGCAAATATCGCGATGAGAGAGGTCAGGATGCATTTCCATCAACATGCCCACTTTCATCCAATGTTCGGCTTGGGCATTCATTGAACGAGTGAAGGCCAAACTGGCGATGCGCAGATTCTCATGCATCATTTCGGAGATTTTGATAATGCCCATCGTGGGTTCCTGCAATATATGGTTTATATATGTATCGTATATATTCCATAGCATACCCGAGCCAGTACCCGACTGACAACCCCACGCCTTTCAGACTCGAGATCCCCATTCGGATAACAACGCGATTTTTTCCGTCCAATCCGACAAGAACTGTGACCGCACCGCCAGTTATGCAGGCTACTGAGGTGGCCTGATTTCCAATTCTATCGGCGTCCACTATCTTGAACCGCACAATGGTTATTCACCTGTGAGCAAGATTGATGAAATCGGTTATCAGTATGGTCACCCTGGGCGTGAAGGATTTGCAGATCTCCACGACCTTCTATCAGCAAGGACTGGGGCTTGTGCGACGAGAATTTGAATCCGAGGGCGTTGCTTTCTTCCAGTTGGCGGGAGCATGGCTGTCATTATTTCCACGGGACGAGCTGGCGAAAGATGCCGGAGTGGCGGCGGATGGCAGCGGTTTTCGCGCGGTCTCACTGGCACAAAACGTGGCCAGTGAACAGGAAGTTGATGAAGTGCTGGCACTGGCCGTTAAAGCAGGCGGTACGCTGATAAAGCCTGGACAGAAAGTCTTCTGGGGAGGGTATTCAGGCTATTTTTCCGACCCGGACGGACACCTGTGGGAAATTGCTTTCAACCCCTTTTTGCAGGTAGGGCCACAGGTCTGAAGCCGTGCCGCTAATGGCATCCAAACAAAAACCGCCGGCCGTGTCCACAGCAGGCGGTGTAGGGGGAAATGGTATCCAATCCGCCTGATTACTTTTTCTCTACGGCGGCCTGAATGGCATCTGCAAGGGTGCCGACGTACTTCTCAGCGGTTTTCAGCTGGTATTCGACACCGTTGCCGTCGTTAGTATCAGACAGCGTTGCCTTCAGTAACTCGAGCGCTGCCTGCACGGCCAGTAACCGGCGCTGTTGCTCGCTGGTGGCATTAATGTCTGAACCAAAATAGTTATCCAACATCATAATCTCCTTATTAACAACCCAACATCCGAAGTACTCATAGTACAGATCAATCACCAGAAAGGATAAATATAGACTCAACGGAGCAGTCGGTTATGATTTCCAAAAGCTTATATAACGCAGGAGTGGCAGATGTTAGTACCACAAGTCGGTGTGGGTGTGCTGATTTTCCGGGAGAGTAAGTTATTGCTTGGACGGCGCAAGGGCAGTCATGGCGACGGTTGTTGGTCAGCCCCCGGCGGGCATCTCGAATTTGGTGAGTCCCCTGAAGAGTGCGCGCGACGGGAAGTGCTGGAAGAGACCGGGCTGAAACTGGGACAGGTCACGCGCGGTCCTTGGGTCAATGATGTGTTTACCCGTGAACAAAAGCATTATGTGACTCTGTTTTGCCTTGCGCGGTTAGACGTTGAAGACGGCGAGCCAGTAAATAGAGAACCGGAAAAGTGCGAGGGATGGCAGTGGTTTAACCTGCACGAACTGCCTCAGCCGCTCTTTCTGCCGCTCAGCAGCCTTATTAATGCGTCAGGTGGCAAGCCGTTGAGCATTGAAAAACTCACCGGCTGGTGTGAAGCGTAGCCTTACCTGTTTTAGTTATCTATTAATAAGTTTTACCTATTATTTTTATTTTTACTGAGCATAAAGACATGTGGTTAAAAACAGTGTTGACACTCCGCTGAGAACGAGTAAATTAGAACTCAGCACCGGCGCAAACGGCAATGAAATGTTTATTAGTGCGGTGTTTTAAATAACTGCCCAGGCAGTTAAAATACAGAAGTCAATAGAGTGCGATAAAGGCCACGTAGTATTTTAGTATGGGAGAGACGATGTCGGAGTATTATATTTTCCGATTCGATGATGCTTTAAGGCCACGTAGTTAAGCACTATAATCGCATGATGGGTACGTAACGCGATGATGTAAGGCCTTGTTGTTAATAGTTATGTTCGCGATTGGGTACGTAAGTATGAAATCGAGAATGTCGCGACGAAAGTAAGGCAACGCATCAAAGAGTTTATATCGCGAGGGTGATGTACTCACCAGACCAAATTGCTTATGTTGAAATGGTCGAGTGAACTAAACAGGATTGTCATCTTATTCAATAATTTATCGGAGGACAAGAGTACAACGTGTTACCTAAATATCCTGTGAGAAAATGTACATCAATTGAAGCAGTATTAAGTGTAGTTCTAAGTTACTAAGTTGATTAATGTTAAATACTAAGTCTGTAGTACCTTAAAAGCCCTGGCAATCTCGCCGGGGCTTTTATCATTGGGGCTATGCCAGATTTACTGGCCTTGTGCCATGCTCAACTGGCTGTCCGCGAACTCTTACTGATCAAGCAAGAAAAGAGGGGAGCGCCGCTCTGGGTAAAAAGGTACGAGGACGCATTTTGCCTTTTCAACTGGATCGTCATACCGCGATCGCTATAAAGGAAAAAATCCGGGGTAAGCGTGTTCAACAGCGCGACAGTTTCTTTATCATCATATTTATTATCCGAAACCATAATCAGCGATTTCCCCTCCCACCAGTAGTTGAAGGCCAATTTCTTGTTAATTTTGGCTATTTCTGCGCCATCTTTTTTGAAAAAACCCTTGGCATCAAGTACGCCGCTGCCGCCATCAAAACGGTAGCTCATGATACTGGTGTAGTAACTATTGTCCTTAAAGATCACTATCTCCGCCTGACATGAAAAATGGTCTTCCTGGTATTTTTGGTAACCCAAATAGCCGAGGGGCGAAAGGGACAAGAGAGCCAGTAGCGTATACTGGAGCACTGTTCTAGTTTTTGTCATTTGTCGGGTCCAAAAAAATATAACTCAGACACTGCGCATTGGTATTTTCTGCCTGTTGATCACACAGCATGATGGTGGTGCCTTCCGGGAGACGATTGATGGTCAGGTAAGCGTACATATTATTGGCACAGATCAGCCCGGCAACTTTCGAAAAGTCTGTGAATGCCCGGGTGGCGACCTCTTTATTATAGTAGGAGGAGTTCAGGGTACAGCCATTGACTTTCCCAATCAGCTTGTAGTCGGAAAAGAAAGAGTTCTCCGGCTTCTGCTGCAGATAAGCCATCGCGCACAGTGCGCCAAAAACCAGTGCAGCCAGGCACCAGTAGATCGGTTTAATGGTAATGCGTCCGCTTTTAGGAATCGTAACAGCCGCTGGCAAGTCTGTTGCTATTGTTGAGTCAGTTATTGGTTCAGGTTTTTGCTCATTATTAGCCGATGCCGATGCCGGTGGAGCAGGTAATGAGGCCATAGGCTCATCATCCATTTTCTCCGAAGTTATCACTTCGGCAGGCGCAGGCTCGGGTTCATTCGCCAGGGAGAGTACTGGCTCGTACAATACTGCTTCACCCGTGAATTTGATGCCAATCTTAGGGATTGTCTGAACAATATCTTCCTCTATACCCGCAGATTTCAGGCATTTCCTTACGATCGCGATATTCTGATAAAGCGCGTTTGCGCTGACAAATGCTCCATTCTTGCCCCATATATTCTCAAAAAGGAATTTTTGGCTCAGCACTTCGCCTTTATTTTGTACTAATAGCAATAAACACTGGCTGGCAGGGGTATGCAAAGAGACTTTTACGCTCTGTGAAGTCACTGAAAATAAGCAATTGGCATCAGAATCAAAGATCACGTGCGTGTTAATAAGGTATTTCGTGTTCATTTTTGCATCTATAATATTGTAGGATTCCTTAAAGTGTATACTAATGGATAGTTGACGCATGAGTAATCACGCGAAAGTGGTCAAAAAATCTAATTAAGGTTTTTTTTGTTTAAGATCATGGCATTAAAATGTCTCTTTTTTCTCATTTACCCCTGTTTTTCACCCTCGAAAACGCCTAATTCCCCACTCTTATTAAGCATAATTCAGAAGACTTCACTTTCTCTAAATCACTCTCAGCCCTACTCTCTAACTCAACGGAAGGATGCCTGGCCGATGTGTCTATCGCCTTTATCTTGAATATCAGCAGGATGGCTGCATCTACTCCATTGGAGGTACGAGCGTTGATGTCAGGGAGCACGACCAGATTCATGGAATAATAGTTAAATGTCCAAATATATAGCGTATAGGAAACATAATGTTAGCCATGTTTTAAGCATAAAATTCTTTAAAATGTTATTTATTCGGCTTTTTAAAGTGAGTTATGTGAGGTGCAGGGTTTTCAATATTAAAAACCACATGCTGGCTATTCTTGGGTTAAAAGTGCTACTCAGGTGTTTTTTTGCAGAGTAAACGCAAGGAACTTAACGGGTAATGGTAGTCTTCAGAGATGGTGTGAGATGTATTGTAAGATCTTTGAGGAAACATATAATCAGCCACATTAATGCTATGGGTAATATATGTCTGCTAAATAAATGGATGCCGACCTGGGTTTGGGTTTTCGACAAATGGGTAATGTAAATGGATTATAAACTGTACGGCTTTTTAATTGGTAAAGATATTCATTTTGATATAGGCAGAAAAAGGCTTTATCATTTTTCCGTTGACAGTACGGAAAGAAATCTGATGTTCGGATCTGTTTTCTTTAACGACACCATGATGCAGCTTTTTCTTTATTTGTTGAGCCATGCCCGTACGCAGAAAGTAACCAAAGACGAATTGCTGAATAAAATTTGGGAAGAGAATAATCTGAGTCCATCGACGCAACGTCTGTGGCAGGTATTAAATAAACTTAACAAGAAGTTAGCTCTGATTGGCCTTCCTGACGATTTTATCCAGAGCGCAAAAGGAACAGGCTATATGATTAATTATCCAGATATTCTTCCGTTGTACTGTGAGGATTTTGAATAGTTAAGTAGCTCTGTCTCTATATTCGAGAAATATGTAAATCAATTGTTCTTAGATTTAAGCCAAAGGCCTCCCCGGTACAGACGCAATCCACTTCTGTTTCTGTAATATATTGGCAATATTAATAAAATTTTAGATAAATGCCTTTTCTTTTATGAAAAGTTATAGGGCCGCTTTACGTCTGAATATTCATGATAAGAATATTCCTAATAATCGGTGATAACTTCTTCATTTATAAAATAAAGAAAAGAAGGATCACCCATTCATTAAATATGAGTTTTTTATGAAAAATACGACACCAGGATTTCGTACGCGCTCGCCATTTAAATCCTCACCTGGCGCGATATGGCTAATGAAGTTATTTCCGCTGTTATTGCTGAGTGTTTTTTTAGCGTTCAGTCATATTGCCGTGGCCAACGATCAGGTTAATCCGACTGTGTCCTCTGAGGTTCAGCCAGGGCCAGCATCTGACATGGCGGCACAGTATGCCTCCTATGACGCGGTCTTCAAGCAGGCGGTTGCAGACGATCTGGCCGGCAAGCCCCAGTCAGCGCGCAAAGGCTACGACGTTCTGCAGGAGACTGAGTACGACGCCCAAATCGCCACCCCTTCAGCGGTGAATCTGGCGGTACTCGGACAGTTCGATGCAGCAAAGAAAGCCTTTCATAAGATTGCGACCGGACCTGCCACTCAGGAAGCGCAATACGCCAGTCTCTGGCAATTGTGGCTGACCGCCCGTACCTGGACCGGTTCCCCTGCTGCCCTGCAAAAGCAGCTGGCTAAGACTGCCGCGAACTACCGCTTCACATTTCCACGCTATCAGGCCATTGCCAATCTGTATGCCGGCAAAGGCAGCCCTGAAGCCATTTTCTCCGCTGTGAAAGCAATGCCCGACACGCGCCTTCTTGCAAAAGGTGACGCGTATACCGAGGCCACGTTTTTCACCGGCGGTTATTTGCAGTACGCCACACAAAATAATAACGCCGCTCTGCAGTTATATGAGCGCGAACAGGTCCATTTGAATAACACCTCACTGGAAAAACCTTTGATTGATACGGCCACAGCAGCCCTGCTGGCTACAAACCACAAGTCTTAACTTGATCCTGGCATGGAGCCAGGAAGGGAATATAAATGAACAAGATATACCGTTTAGTATGGAGCTCTACGCAAAAAGCCTGGGTTGTTGCAGGTGAATTTGCAGGAGCAAGAGGCAAAGGATCAAGCTCCCTGCGTATCGCAAAACGCGTGGGTGGTTTGTCTGGCTTTGTTGCTGCAGCGCTGATGGCCTTCCCAGCCGATGCATGGGTAGCGGGTGGCGGTACCAGCAGTGCGGCATTAGATAACAATATTGCGACCAACACCTCTATCAACGGTGGTGTAGCCACCGCAACGGGCAACGCAACGGCGATTGGCCCGACTGCATCAGCAAGCGGTGCTGCCTCGACGGCGATTGGTCAGTCAGCTACGGCCACGGGGGCAGACAGCATTGCGCTGGGCCATTCAGCCAGCTCCACCATTGTCAATGGTATTGCTATTGGACCTGGCGCGAAAGCCAGCGGGGGCAACGGGGCGATGGCCATCGGTGCTCAGTCTGCGGCATCGTCTGATGGCGCGATCGCTTTCGGCTCCAATGCGGTAGCAACCAATACTAATGCCACCGCGATTGGCCGCAGTTCTGTCGCTAATGGTTACAGTGCCGTGGCTATCGGTGATATGGCAACTGCAACCCCTGATCATAGTACTGCGATTGGTGGTGGAGCGAATGTTTCGGCTTTAGAGGCCACTGCCATTGGCTGGTATGCCAACGCGTCAGGTCTTCAGTCGCAGGCATTGGGCTACTATGCGAATTCCCAAGGTGTGGATTCCACTGCTTTGGGTGCTAAGGCATCCGCAGTCGGTGATTACACCGTAGCCCTGGGGCCACAGGCATCAACTACCGGTAACTACGGTATTGCCGTGGGTTCTGCAGCAACATCTGCAGGCAACTCGCTAGCTCTTGGTATGTCTGCGAAAGCCACTGGCGGCGAAGCTATTGCTATCGGTGAAAATGCAGCGACAGCAGTAACGCGATCTATCGCTATTGGTACGAGTGCAGGTATCGGCGGCGTTGCTACCGCAGGTGTAGTCGGTGGAGACACCACGGGCAACATCGCCATTGGTAGTCTTACTGGTCAGAACGTCAAAGATGACGGCGTAAACATGGGTGGGTCGAATACCGCCATTGGCACGTCGGCAGGCAATAACGTCACAGGCCGTGGTAACCAGGCTATCGGCAAAGGCACCGGTAACACGGTAACCGGTAATGATAACTTCGCGACCGGTTTCAATGCGGGTTCGACAGTTAACGGTAGCTGGAACATCGCTCAGGGTATCAGTTCTGGTATGAACGTAACCGGTAACAATAACTTTGCCTATGGCTCGACTGCCGGTTCAAACGTAACCGGTGGCGACAACATTGCTATGGGGCAGGGAGCAGGTAGTAATATCTCTACCAGCGGAACTGTGGCGATCGGCTTGCACGCAAACGCCAGTCAAAACAGTGGTGTTGCTCTGGGTTCTGGCTCCAGTGCTACCACGGCAGGTGGTGTTGCGCTGGGTCAATCTTCGGTGGCCAGCCGTACCGGGATGAGCGGCACAAAAGAGAAATTCAGCAATACGGCAGTGGCTTCAACTCAGGGCGCTGTATCTGTGGGTGCTGCCGGTGCGGAACGTCAGATAACGAATGTCGCTGGCGGCACACAAGCCACTGATGCAGTAAACGTACGCCAGCTGCAATCTGTTTCTGACAGCAGCGTGCATTACGACAACAACCCGGATGGTACAGTTAATTACAACAACGTCACCCTGGGTGGCACCACGTACAACAGCACCACGCACACCGGTGGTACAAAAATCACCAACGTGGCGGACGGGTCTAACCCAAGCGACGCGGTGAACTTCTCTCAGCTGACCAATACCAACAACAACATCAACAACATCTACGCGACCGGCACCAAGTACTTCCACGCTAACTCAACCGGTACAGATTCGTCTGCGACGGGTACAGATGCGGTGGCGATTGGTATGGGTGCAGTCGCCGATGTGGCACGCAGCGTTGCACTGGGTGACGGCGCGAAAACCAAAGCAGCCGTAGCAACGACGGGCGCAAACATTGCCGGCACTGACTACGTCTTTGCAGGCACCGCGCCGGTCGGCACAGTGAGTATTGGTGATAAAGGCGCTGAACGAACGCTGACTAACCTGGCAGCAGGCAGCCTGAGCGCCACCAGCACTGACGGTATCAACGGCTCACAATTGTTCGCCACTAACAGCGCCATCAATAATCTTGATGATCACGCGGTGAAGTACGACACCAACACTGACGGTTCTGTGAACTACAACAACGTCACGATGGGCGGGGATACTTACAACAGCACCACACACGCCGGTGGCACAAAAATTACCAACGTGGCGGACGGGTCTGCACCAAGCGATGCGGTTAACTTCTCTCAGCTGACCAATACCAACAACAACATCAACAACATCTATGCGACAGGGACCAAGTACTTCCACGCCAACTCAACCGGTACAGATTCGTCTGCGACGGGTACAGATGCGGTGGCGATTGGTATGGGTGCAGTCGCCGATGTGGCACGCAGCGTTGCACTGGGTGACGGTGCAACCACGTTGGCCGCCATTGGCACAGCCGGCACCAAGATCCTCGGTGTTGAATACAAATTTGCTGGCACCGCGCCGGTAGGTACCGTAAGCATCGGCAGTAAAGGTGAAGAGCGTACTCTGACTAACCTGGCAGCAGGCAGCCTGAGCGCCACCAGCACCGACGGTGTGAACGGTTCACAGTTGTTCGCCACCAACACGGCGCTCAGCACGATCACCAGCGATGTCACCAATCTGGATGCGGGGTCAGTCAAATACGACAAGTTCGTTGATGGTAGCGTGAACTACAACAGCATCACACTGGGTGGCGATACCTACGACAACAGCACGCACACGGGTGGGACGAAAATCACCAATGTGGCGGACGGGTCTGACCCAAGCGATGCGGTGAACTTCTCTCAGCTGACCACAACTAACAACAATGTGACCAATCTGGGTGACCAGTTTAACAACATCTATGCCACCGGCACCAAGTACTTCCACGCTAATTCCACGGGGACAGATTCTTCTGCTACCGGTACGGATGCCGTGGCGATTGGTATGGGCGCGGTAGCGGATGTGGCACGCAGTGTTGCACTGGGTGACGGTGCGAAAACTGCAGCGGCAGTGGCCACCACCGGTGCCAACATTGCCGGGACTGACTACGCCTTTGCGGGTACTGCACCCGTGGGTACGGTGAGCATCGGTGATGCAGGTTCAGAACGTACGCTGACCAACCTGGCAGCAGGCAGCCTGAGCGCCACCAGCACCGACGGCATCAACGGTTCACAACTGTTCGCCACCAACAGCGCCATCAACAACCTTGATGGCCACGCGGTGAAGTATGAGACTAACGTTGATGGTTCTGTGAACTACAACAACGTCATCATGGGCGGCGATACCTACAACAGCACCACGCACACCGGCGGCACGAAAATCACCAACATTGCAGACGGCTCTGACCCAAGCGATGCGGTGAACTTCTCGCAGCTGACCGAAACCAACAACAACGTGACCAATCTGGGTGACCAGGTTAACAACATCTATGCCACCGGCACCAAGTACTTCCACGCCAATTCAACGGGCACAGACTCAGCTGCAACCGGTACGGATGCGGTGGCGATTGGTATGGGTGCGGTAGCGGATGTGGCACGCAGCGTTGCGCTGGGCGATGGTTCTAAAACGCAGGAAGCCGTAGGCACCTCAGGTACTACGCTGCTGGGTGTTGATTACACCTTCGCAGGTACAGCACCGGTGGGTACCGTGAGTATCGGTGATGCAGGTTCAGAACGCACGCTGACCAACCTGGCAGCGGGCAGCCTGAGCGCCACCAGTACTGACGGCGTGAACGGTTCACAGCTGTTTGCGACCAACACGGCGCTTAACTCTGTGACCAGCAGCGTGACCAACCTGGATGCAGGCACTGTGCATTACGACAAATACGTCGACGGCACGGTGAACTACAACAGCGTCACGATGGGTGGCGACACCTACAACAATACTACGCACACCGGCGGCACGAAGATCACCAACATTGCAGACGGCTCTGACCCAAGCGATGCGGTTAACTTCTCTCAGTTGACCACCACCAATAACAACATCGACAACATCTACAACACAGGTACCAAGTACTTCCACGCCAATTCAACCGGTACAGACTCGTCTGCAACAGGCATTGATGCGGTCGCGATTGGTATGGGTGCAGTGGCAGACGTTGCACGCAGTGTTGCACTGGGTGACGGCGCGAAAACTGAGCTGGCTGTAGCCACCACGGGCACCACGATCCGCGGTACCGACTATGCATTCGCGGGCGCTGCGCCTGTGGGCACCGTCAGTATTGGCGCCGTTGGCGATGAACGTACGCTGACCAACATGGCGGCGGGCCGTCTGAGTGCAGACAGCACCGATGGTGTGAATGGTTCGCAGCTGTATGCCACCAATCAGGCTATCGACAGTCTGGATATCAGTTTCACCGATCTGGACAACCATGCGGTGAAATATGACACCAACATTGATGGCACGGTGAACTACAACAGCGTGACGATGGGTGGCGACACCTATAACAGTACTACCCACACCGGCGGTACCAAAATTACCAACGTGGCGGACGGTACTGCACCAAGTGATGCGGTCAACTTCTCTCAACTGACTGAAACTAATAACAACATCAATAACGTGTACACCAACGGCACCAAGTACTTCCATGCCAACTCAACCGGCGCTGATTCATCGGCAACGGGTGCGGATGCCGTGGCGATTGGTCAGAGTGCAACCGCGAGCGCGATGAACTCTATTGCGATCGGTAACGGCGCAGAAGCCAGTACGGATAACAGCGTTGCACTGGGTAACGGTTCGAAAACGCAAGCAGCCGTCGGCACCAGCGGGATCACCATTCAGGGCCAGAACTACGCCTTTGCGGGTACGGCTCCGGTGGGTACGGTCAGCGTCGGCGATGCCGGTGCAGAACGCACTATCACCAACGTAGCAGCGGGCCAGGTCACTGCGACCAGCACCGATGCGGTGAACGGTTCCCAACTGTACGCAGTGGCGGATGCGGTGAACAACATCAGCGGTGATATCACTAACCTGGATAACCGTTCGGTCAAATATGACGTCAACAACGACGGTACCACCAACTACAACAAGATCACGCTGGCCGGTGGGCCAACCACGATCACTAACGTTGCGGCGGGTACCCAGGACAGCGACGCAGTGAACTACGCGCAGCTGGAAGTGGTGGCTAATCAGGTGACCAATATCTCCAACGGTACTGACGGCATGTTCCAGGTGAATAACACCAGCAATCTGCCGAAACCAAAACCAACCGGTAAAGATTCTACTGCAGGTGGCGCGGGTGCCGTGGCTTCAGGTGATAACAGCGTGGCGTTGGGTTCAAACTCAAGTGCGACGGCCTCTAATTCTGTAGCGCTGGGTGCGAACTCTGTTGCAGACCGTGAGAACAGCGTGTCGGTGGGTTCTGCGGGTAACGAACGTCAGATCACTAACGTGGCACCGGGCACCAGCGGTACCGATGCCGTCAACGTCAACCAGCTCAAGTCCGGCATTGCCGATGCAAATCAGTACACCGACAACAAATTCGGTGACCTGAAAAGCATGATCGATGGCAACAAAGACAAGATGAGTGCGGGTATTGCGGGCGCGATGGCCATGGCCAGTCTGCCACAACCTTACTCAGCTGGCGCAAGCATGGTGAGCATGGGTGGCGGTACCTTCCAGAGCCAGTCTGCCGTAGCACTGGGTGTTTCCACCATTTCCGATAACGGTAAATGGGTCACGAAACTTTCAGGTACTACCAACAGCCAGGGTGATCTGGGTGCTGCCGTCGGCGTGGGCTACCAGTGGTAATACTCGCTCATTATTGATGTACAGAAAGATGACCCCCGGCATGACGCCGGGGGTATATACACAAATTTAGCAGTAATAGGATGATGTTAATGAACACGAAACAAGCAGGTCTGGCAGCACTCGTCGGCGGTCTGTTGTTACTTTCCGGCTGCACTCACTCCACCAGTAACGTGGACGCTCAGGGCATGACGGACAAACCGGTCTTCCCAGAAATGTCTTCAGCCGTAAGAACCGAAGGCAGCTTCGTCAACCTCGATAACCTGAAGCAAGTCCGCAAAGGCGACACCAAAGCGCAGTTGTATGAGCTGATTGGTACGCCGCACTTTGACGAAGGCGTATTCCGGGTGAAAGAGTGGAACTACATATTCCACTTCACCAAAGCCGACAACAGCGTGCTGACCTGTCAGTACAAAGTACTGTTCGACAGCCACATGCAGGCGCAGAGCTTCTACTTCCTGCCGGAAAACTGCCTCTCTCTGCTGGATGCAAAAAAAGCAGCGCCTCAGGTGCCGGCAGCGATTGCTCATCAGGAATTCACGGCGGAAAGCCTGTTTGCCTTCGGCAGCGCTTCGCTGAGCCAGGAAGGGGTCATGCAGGTACAACATATGGCGAAAGGGCTGAAAGCCGCCGATCTGGCCGACCGTAAAGTCGTCGTTTCCGCTTATACCGACCGCATCGGCAAACCTGCCGACAACCTGCGCTTATCTCAGGCCCGCGCTGAATCGGTAAAACAGCTGCTGGTGGCCGGGGGTATTCCTGCATCCAGCATCGTCACCCGAGGTTTAGGTGACAGTGAACCGCGCGTTCAGTGCGCAGGCAGTAAATCTCCCGCGGTGATCCGTTGCCTGGCGCCAAACCGCCGGATGACGGTCGACGTCGTTAACGCCCACTAAGAGCCCATTCTCATGCGTATAAATTCCACGTTAATCAGGACCGCCGTTCTCGGCGGTCTTATCGGTCTGATGAGTTGTCAGGCTATTTCAGCACCGGCCGATCTGAATGTTAAATCCATCAGCGTCCCGGCGTATAGCCTGATCACGGATGCCTTAATCGCAGCCACGCCGACGGTGAAAGGACAGCGTAACGACGCAGTGATGCAGCTGGTGTGTGATTTGGCGCGCGGTACCAAAAGCCAGCAGCAAGTGAACGATGTGCTGAAACAGAACAACGTTGACGTGGAAAATATACCCGCAACAGGCAATGCGCTTTCATTGTTAGTCAATAAAAATGCCGCCATGCAGAGCACCGCCTGTACGGCATTTATTGCGACGTCTCTCTTTACGCCGGTCAATAACAGCGCGTTATTCGATACGGTAAAAGAGGGGAAGGACCAGGATCATGATAAGAGCAAAGCGAAAGATCAGGTGAAGGTGACACTGAATCCGGAGAAATTTGCGCAGGAGATGCGTCTGCGGTTGGCCATTTCTCAAGCGACTGCCCAAATGTATGCGGTGATCGCCAGCAATCTCAGTAAAGACGGTAATCTGAGCTGGGCCGACCAACAAAACGACGTAGTACGTATTGTTGCCCGCTATGCGCCGCAATATTTGCAGTCGGTGAAGAATATCTACCTGGCTGACCAGGCAACCTATACGCCGGTCAGCATTACCGGCAACAGCTATGATGTAATCGACAGTAACGGCCACCAGCTGATGCAAAACGCGCAGGGCCCGGTATTGCTCTACCGCGGCGTTGAATGGTTGGGTAATGGCAAGATCTTAGGTAAAGAGTACTTCGTTGATGTGCGGGTAATCGATTCAGGTTCCCCGGCCGTAACCAAAACCAAAAAGAAACGTTGAGTTCTCAAAGTCAGACAGTAGGTTCTGATTGTTTTTTGAATTAAAACAATGCATCAAATCAAGGCCTTTTCCCCGTTACATCGTTATGAGTGACGGGGAAAAGGCCTTTTACCTTTATAAACGTTGAGTCTGATAAGCAGCATAATTCGCTTATAATCATTAAGCACGAAACAAAAATTAGGTATTTTATTAGAGAATAATGCTGCAAAAGCGCATTATTATGATTTTTTAAATTGAGTATTTTATAAATGTCCATTTTCGATATTTAAAACCATTTGCGTGGCATTTGTCTAGCATAAAAAACTGCCCGTATGATTTTTATCGGAATTTTTGAATGCAATTACCCGCCGAGACGGGTCGTGATAGATGATGTCATATGTATTGTAAGATCTTAATAGCAACCTATAATCTTCCCTTGAAAAAAAGTGTGGGAATATTATGATATTAAAAATATTTGTGTGGGCTTAAGTGAGTGGGCTGACGGTATTAAGTAAATAGAAGCGTTTATACCTCGCCATAAAGAGTCAAGAGGCACCAGTGCGTTGAATATTTTTACGGAAGAAAGCTGTTCTAACGGATTAAAAGGACTTATGCGCATTGTAAAAGCGGCCATTCGAAAATCTGAGTTAAAATCCTGATAAATATCTGCCGAGTGCAGAAATATTACCCTGTCGCCCCTCCAGGAACGGGCATGATCCGGCTCATGATTGCGCCGTTGAGCATGAATTCCAAAAACTTAGGCGTCACCCGTAGCAGGAGTATCAGCGGATACGTAACCTGGAGTAGCATCAAGGCGAAAAATCTGATTAAGATTTTTATTCATTTAAAACAAAGGATTGTGAATGATCCCCTCCCCATAAACAGGCCTGTAAAGCCCTCAGGCCGATTTCTTATTAAGCATAATTCAAAAGACTTCACTACCGGTTTAAAGCCGCGCCCCCTAATGTGAGTCTCAGCGCAATACAGCAGCGGGGTTTGAAAGCAACACTGAATGTCTGGTCCGACATATTAATGGGGCTTGTTTTACAGGCTCAGTAAAAATTGCCCACACCAGGGTTTAATAATAAATCCCGGCATGAGGAATATTCTCCAATGCCATCAGTTCCAATAATGGATAGTTATCCGGTTTATGGATAATGCCCATTGTGAAATAAACACGCTTAGTGTAAAGGCGCCGCGCCCTTCGGGTCAGGCAAGTTGTTTTATGGAATAAACTTCACAATCTCAAACAGGAATTTTTTAAATGAAAAAGACATTACTTTCTTTAGTCGTTATCGGCGGTGGTTTGTTATCTGCTGGCGCTTTTGCTTCTGACGGCACGATCACAATTAATGGTCAGGTTAACAACGTTTCCTGCTCTATTAATGTGAATGGCCAGAGCGGCGGCGACTATGAAATGACACTGCCAACGGTGGCTCAGTCTTCATTGAAAAGCGGCAGCACCGCAGGTGCCAAACTGCTGGCTATTCAGGTGACGGGCTGTACTTCTGCTGGTGGTTCTCTGCCAGCCGGTGTGCGCGCGGCATTTGAAAACACCAACGTGAACCCTAACACCGGTAACCTGCTCAATACCACCCCAGCTGGCGGTGCAACATTGGGCGCGACTAACGTTGAAATTCAGCTGACCAATAGTCAGAAGATGCCTATTAACCTGATTACCAACGTTAATAACGTCATGACGCCTATTGATGCAAATGGTGCTTCTACCATGAATTACTACGTGCAGTACATCGCTCCTTCTGCTGATGCCATCTCCGGCAAAGTCACCACCTCAGCGGTTTACTCTCTCGATTACCAGTAATACTCCGGTTTTCAGAAAATCTACAACGGAAGGGTTTCCCTTCCGTTCATCAAGAGCTTTCACTATGAAAAAGACCTCCCGTATTTTGACTTTCGGTGTTTTAGCCCTCGCACTGTTTGGTGCGGCGAATATTGCCCAGGCCAGCGTTGTGGTTTCCGGCACTCGACTCATCTACCCGGCTAATCAGCATGATGCCTCTATTCAGCTAACCAACAACGATCCAAAACCGGCACTGGTGCAATCATGGATTGACAGTGGCGACATCCATCAGGACCCAAGCCTGAGCACGGCTCCGTTCGTTGTTACGCCGCCAATCACCCGCGTTGAAGCAGGCAAAAAGCAGCTGGTACGTCTTACTTTGCTCAACTCAGGCGCAGTGCCAACCGATCGCGAATCCGTGTACTGGTACAACATGCTGGATATCCCGGCACAGTCCAAAGACAAGGCTGATAAGAACACCGTTCAGGTGGCATTACGTACCCGCATCAAAGTTTTCTATCGTCCCGAAGGCCTGAAAGGTACGCCCGCGGACGCAGCGGCAGGATTGACCTGGCAGGGTGTGAAAACGGAACAGGGTTACGCACTGCGCGCGACCAACCCGGCGGCTTATAACGTCTCCATGACCCACGTTAAATTGAACGCAGCAGGTAAAACCTATGTGGATGATGTGGGGGGTATGGTGCCTCCAAAAAGCAGTAAAGATTTTCCTCTCAAAGGGTTAAGTGCCGCACCAGTTATCCAGTCCGCAGTGACTTATGAGTGGGTCAATGATTACGGCAGCTCAACGACGTCAACCTCAACTGTTAATGATATCCGCTGATATCTGTACGTCAGTATTGAATGCTTTTAAATGAAATTTTTAAGTCCAGGGAACAGTGGGCGTGAGCGCCTCTGATGAGGACTTAGAAATAAGGGTGACAGGAAAATCTTGTGAATAAAAAATTATTTAAACACTCGGCATTACATAACGCTTTATTTAACGAGAAACACCTTCATTTTTATTTAAGCGTTTTCTTTGCCTCTGTTTTGGGCTGCGCCCTAGCCCCAATGGTTCATGCCGCGGATAACACCTCAGGCACCCAGGATGTGACCTTCAATAATGGCTTTTTCAAAGGAACGGACAAATCCATTGATATTAGCCGTTTTGAGAAGAAAGGTGCCATGCAACCCGGTGAATATCAACTGGATGTGCTGATTAACGACAAGTTTATCGGGCGCAGCAAAGTGCGTGTTACGCAAAATGCAGGCAGCACCAATATTTGCTTCCGGGGAAAAGATGTCACGGCCTGGGGGCTCAACCTCAGTAAATTAAGCGATAGCCGTAAAACTACCGCCACGCTGGCCGGTGACTGCGTCGATATCGTTCAGTTGCTGCCGGGGGCTCAGGTTAATATCGACCAGAGTGAGCTCTCCGCCCACCTGAGTATTCCGCAAATTTATATTAACACCCATTCAGGCGGCTATATTGCGCCAGAATACTGGGAAAGCGGCATTAATGCCGGATTCGTCAGCTATAACGCCAACGCCTATCAGTCGACGTCCCCGGATGGAACGACCAATAAAAACCTGTATGTCGGGCTGAATACCGGGCTGAATCTGCTGGGCTGGAACCTGCGTCATAACGGCTCGTTCAATGCCTCTGAAACCCAGGGCAATGATCAAAGCCAGAGCAGTCACAGCTACACCAGTATCAGCACCTACGCGCAACATGATGTAGCGGGTCTGGAAGCGATGGCGACGGTCGGGCAGTTTTATACCCCTGGCGACCTGTTTGACAGCATTCCTTTTACCGGTGTGCAGATAGGCAGCGACGAACGTATGATGCCGGACTCTGAAAAAGGCTTCGCTCCAGAAATTCGCGGTACCGCGGAAACCAACGCCAAAATTACCGTTCGCCAGGGCGAGCAAGTAGTGTATGAAACCACCGTGGCACCCGGGCCTTTTGCCATTAATGATCTCTCCAATACCGGCTATTCGGGTGACCTCAACGTCACTATTACGGAAGCCGATGGCCGCACCAAAAGCTTTGTGGTGCCTTATGCCTCGGTAAATCAGCTATTACGTCCCGGCATTTCGCGCTTCAGCGCCACGGCGGGGACTTATCGTGACACCACGTCGCACTCCAACGGTGAAGGTTACAGCGAACCTAAATTTATCCAGAGCACCTACCGCCGCGGCGTCAGCAATAAAGTGACTATATACACCGGCGGCATACTGTCCGATGACTATCTCTCCGGTCTGGCGGGGCTGGCTTTAAATACCTCCATGGGTGCCTTTGCGTTTGATGTCACCAACTCGTACGCGAAAAATCTGCCGGCTGAAGTCCAGGGTATCGACAGCACCATGAACGGGCAAAGTTACCGTGTCACCTACAGCAAGCGCCTGGATACCACCAATACCGATCTGGCGTTGGCGGCGTACCGTTTTTCCAACTCCGATTATCTGACGCTGCAAAACGTCGCGCAGTTGAAGGGCAACGTCCACGACACCCTCTATCGTCCGCGCGAACGTCTGCAGATGAACATCAGCCAGCCGGTCGGTGACTGGGGCAACGTCTATCTGAGCGGCATTACGGAAACCTCATGGGAGGACAGCGGTCGTTCAACCACTTATCAGGCGGGATATGGCACGGGCTTCAGCTGGGGGACGATTAACGTCTCGCTCGGCCGGACCTACTCCGACGGTGTGTATGACGACCAGTTGGCACTGATGTTCAGTATTCCGCTGGGACGCAGTCACTCAATGACGTTGACTAACACCATGAACTATCAGGATTCAGGCCGTTACAGTGCACAAACCAACCTGAGCGGCAGCGCGGGCGATCGCAATCAGGTCAGCTACAACGGCTTTGCCAGCCACAGTGTCAACAACGGTGATTCGGGTGAGCAGTACGGTGGCAGCCTGAACTATAACGGTGCGCTCTCCAACGTGGGCACTTCGGTGTCTGGTGGTGGCGGTTACAACCAATATTCACTCTCAGCCCGTGGCACCGTCATCGGCTACGCTGGTGGGGTCGCCATGACCTCATCACAGGGGGAAACCATGGCCATTATCGAAGCCAAAGGGGCCAATGGCGCCGAGGTGATCGGTGGCTCCGGCAGTACCGTAGGGTGGTGGGGAAATTCGGTGATCGCCTCGTTGACACCGTATCAGAACAATAGCGTATTGATTGACCCGCATGGCGCCTCGTCCGACGTCGAGCTGCAAAGCTCCTCCGCCAATACGGTGCCACGTTATGGCTCCATTACCCGCCTTAAGTTTGACACCGTGGTGGGTAAACCGGTACTGGTCCGCGGTCTGCTTAGCAGCGGCAAGCCGGTACCTTTCGGTGCTGACGTGTTGGATAAGCAGAACACGCTGGTCTCGATGGTCGGACAGGGCGGGCAGATCCTGCTGCGCGGCCAGGCCGATCAGGGATCTTTACAGGTCAAATGGGGCGACAAGGCCGGGGAAAGCTGCACGCTGACCTACGCCGTCAGCCAGACAACCAATACTGCCACGACAGGCTACCGTCAGATTGACGCTCCTTGTCATTAAGCGAAGCGAGAAAAATGAAAATCATGCACAAAACGGTGTTCGGCCAGTGGGCCAGCCTGTTCATGGGACTGATGGCACTGTGCCTGGCCAGTCAGGCCATGGCTGGTATTACCATCGTCAGAACGCGGGTGGTCTTTCCACTCAGCCAGACTGACGTCAGCCTGCAGCTTAATAACAACAGCCCAGCCCCTTCACTTTCACAGGCCTGGGTTGATGAAGGGGACCCGAACAGCACGCCGGCTGACAGCAAAGCGCCGTTCTTTATCACCCCGGCGATTTTTCGCATGGAGCCGAACGCATCGCAGATGCTGCGCATTGTGTACACCGAGCAATCCTTGCCTGATAACCGCGAATCGCTGTTCTGGCTTAACGTGCTGGATGTGCCACCCAATGCAAAAGAGGTGACCAACCGGCTGCAGTTTGCTTTTCGCACCCGCATTAAGCTGTTTGTGCGACCAGCAGGTTTAAAGGGCAGCGTGAAAGAGGCCTCCGCACAACTGCGTTGGAAGGTGGCTTCCTCGCAAAAAACGGGGGAGCGAGCAATGGACGTGACCAATTCATCGCCATACTACATCTCGTTAAGTGAATTCGAGGTACAGAGTCATGGGCAATCTCTGAAGAACGAACGCGGCGGCATGATTGCGCCGTTTTCCACCGCAGTATTGCAAGTTGCGGGAGGGGGGGGCCTGCAATCAGGTGCGAAGGTGAATTACAAAGCCATCGGTGATTTGGGTGAAGCCTTGCCAGGTACGGCGACGCTAAATTAAATCCGGTAGACCGGTCTATATTCTTATTTAAGGAGTGACTTATGTGTAAAAAAGTTAGCCTGAAGAGTTGCCTTATATTGGCGGCGCTGCTGTCGCTCAACGTTCTGACCAGCGCCCCCGCGTTGGCTGTGTCAACTTGTAATGCCTATAATGGAACCAAAGCTATAGCTGCCGGTGCCTTGTCTATACCGGCCAATGCCGCACCGGGGATGGTAGTTAAGTCAGTGCAGACAGCTTCTGTTATGCAGTGTAGAGATCTAACGGGGACCAACACTTTTACTAATAATGTTGATTTGTTACCCGTTGCGCCATTGGTAGCTGGGTATAACGACGTATATCAAACTAATATTAGCGGCTTAGGGGTGAGGTACACATTTAATGCGCCGAATTGTACCAATGCCAGTGCCGTTATTTTAACCGGAACCTCCAAAACCAGGATTGTTTGCCCTTATTCTACTGGAACGGCGATGGTCCCCTATACACTTAATGCAAATATGGATTTTGTGGTAACAGGCACGCTGCCCGCGAGTGCGACATTAACCTCAGCTTCTGAAATAAAAATGTATTATGTGACTTCTGATTCTGGTGGTCCTTGGACTCAAGAGTCTCCGCTCTCGGGTGCGGCAACGGGAACCGTCACCGCGGCCACCTGTTCAGTCAACCAAAAAATGGTCGGCGTCACGCTGGATCCGGTGGAAATAGGCGATCTTTCAAGCCGCGTAGGCCTCACCGCAGCGCCAAAATCCTTTAATTTATCCCTCACCTGTCCGGCAGGGATTAAAGCTTTTGTGACGTTGACGGATAACACCAATATCGCCAACCGCACCACCACGCTCGGGCTGACCGCCGATTCAAGTGCTAAAGGCGTGGGTATCCAGATACTCAACAGCAGCGATATACCGGTTGCCTTTGGGCCGGACTCTGCGGTGGCAGGCAACACCAATCAGTTCCTGCTGGGGACCTCCACAGGCGGGGCAACGCAGTATCCGTTTAAAGCGCAGTACATCAGTACCGGCAGCATTCGCGCGGGATCCGTGTCGGCTATTGCGACTTTTACGCTGTCCTATCAATGAAAAATCTTATTAAGAACTAATTTTTTTTAAAACAAAGAGCTACAGAAATCTCACCTATGTGCGCAGCGGTATTTACCTCTGCGCAGCGGGGGGATCTGCGTTCTTATTAAGCATAATTCAAAAGACTTCACTTTCCGTTTTCCCCTCACTCTCTTAACCTGCTTCTCAACGGCTTACAAGTACAACGTATCCTAAACGGATGATATTGGCGGGCTTACATCTCCATAAAAAAGTAATGCATAGCAAACATCAGCTTAGGTTTTCTCTCAGCAGAATATTCCAAAAATCGTTTTTTTTTAACTTTATAAATTGAGCAATAAAAGAAATATAGAAAGTGACGTTTAACACCAGGTTCAATACATGAGTCAGTGAAAAATAGCGATATGACTAAAATTTACAGTGTAATAGAGTAATAACCATGGGCTTTAAGGTGTTGTCATAGATAGTGACGTATGTATTGTAAGATCAAAAGGAAAACATATAATCGCCCCTATTAATTATAGGGATATTGTATGAATTCATTGAAGTTTAAAATTATCACTTCGGTCAGCATTAATTCCCTACTCGACCTGCTGCGCACTATTCATATCCTGCCATAGTGTTTTAAGAGGCATACATGTGTATTTATATAATTTCAGATGATGGCTATCTTTTTAGTGGATTAAAGGGAATGCTGCGCCAGCGCATTAAAGAAGAATATATCAGCCTGAGTTCTCAAAACGTATTCACATTTTTTAACGGCAAGAAGATAGGCAATACAGATGTATTTATCATCGCCTCTGACTCTTTCTCGCTTAATCTCTCGCTGTTGCTGTATTTGAAAGATGCACCGGCCACATTATTATTGGTAGACAACAGCGCCAATAAAGTCATTACCACTAACCTGCCGTCAGCAGTGATTAAGAACGACACCACGGCCGATGAAATACTGGCCATGATCACCCTTGACCGCAAGCGCTACCGTGAACCTATGTTCCCGGGGCTGACGGAGCGCGAACGTGCCGTGCTGCTTTATACCCTGAAAGGTATTCCGGTGAAGTCCATCAGTAATATGATGAATATATCCATTAAAACTATCTATGCCCACCGCAAGAATGGCCTGTCGAAAGTCGGCGCCAGAAGCATTATGGATTTCAGACGCATGGAAAATATCTGTGCTGCCAGAGTCGAACGCGCGGCGGAATATTTCCCTATGTTGTAAATAAGCAGCAGCCCCAGATTCCTGAGGTTATTTAATTAATTTAAATATCATGATTCGGAAATTCTGTTCCCTAAATATGCAGGGATGTAATTACCGGAATGTATGGAGAGTTTATGAACAAAATTTATCGAATTATCTGGAATAATATCCTGGGCCGCTGGGTGGTCACCTCTGAACTGGGCCGTGCAAAAATAAAAGGTGCGGCCAATACCACGCTGGCCGCACCGGCTATGTTGGCCGGTTCCTCTGCCACAAGCCTCAAAGAGAAACTCAAACTGCGTTGCCCGATGATTGTGGCCGGTATTAAGGCGGCTATCACGAGCAGCCCGTTGTTCTTTGGTGTAACGGCGATAGATGCAGAGGCAGATACCAATCTTGGTAATTCTTCGTCAACGGTTAACCTTGCAACTTATTCACCGGAATCAATTTTTAATATAACTGCCCCTTCTACATTGACCTCGAGTTACGGCAATGTGATCACGGGTAATAACTCAGCCAACTGGTTACTGACAAATTATGGGTCATTACTCAATAATAGCGATGATGGAACTGGGACGTCCGCTGTTGTATCTCTTGATGCTTCCAATGTAGGGGGGGCCAGCCTGATAAACTATGGCATTATTTCTGCCTCAGTGCCCAATGTAAATATCTCCGGTGTCGAGCTAAAAAATGGCGGTACTGTTTTTAACCATCAAGGCGCCAATATTACCAGTGCCGGATTTTACGGCGTTTTTGGCACCAATAGTTCGGCTCCGGTGAACATTTACAACGATGGGACCATTACGGGTTTTTCTTCTGGTGTACGCCTGGGCGGCGGCGGGACCTTTACCCAAAGTGCCAGCGGCATCACGACAGGGGCTGCGGGATTGGGGTTGCTCAATGATGGCGGTACCCTGACGGTTCAAAATGCGGGAACCATTCTCGGCGGCACTACTGCCGGAGTCTTTACCCGAGGGACCACCACCGGTAGCATTAATAATTCAGGCTCCATCTCCGGACCAAATGCGTTGCTTATACAGAGTAACGGGATGACGGTAACCAACTCCGGGACGCTTACCGGCAGCAATGGCACTGCCATGAATATCACCGGCAGCAATAACCAAGTAATTTTGCAAACCGGCAGCACGATCAATGGTTCCGTCACCAGTACCGGCAGTAACAATACAGTTGCTTTGCAGGGTAACGGTACGGCGAATAATACCTTTAGCGGTATCTCCACCCTGTCCGCACTCGATATCGGCACATGGACGCTGGGCGGTAACGTTACGACAACGGCTGCCAGTAGCTCCGCCACTGACGTAGAGAATGGCACGCTGACTGTTTCTGGCCAGCTAAATAATAGCGGCAGCGGAGCAGGCACCAGCATATTGAACGGCGGAACAATGCTCGTGTCCGGGCAAGTGACCAACAATGCAGGCACCAGTATATCCAAAGGCAGTACGCTGACCGTGTCAGGCCAGGTGACCAATAATGGGGCTGGAACAGTGATCTCTGATGGTAGTACGTTGCAAATAGGCACCGGCGGAACCTCAGGCAGTGTTACTGGCAATGTCTCGGTAGGGGATAACAGCCAGCTAATTTTTAATCATTCTGATTCCGTAATGTACAATTCAGCCATTAGCGGTACCGGAACTCTGGTTCAGAATGGGCCTAACATGCTTGTGCTTGGAGGAAATAACTCCTACAGCGGTGGCACCATTATCAATAATGGTGCGGTAAGGGTTATTAACGGCGGTAATCTTGGGTCGGGCAATATTATTGATAACGCCACCCTGCAATTTTCAACGTCTTCACCTTCTACAGTTGATGGCGTTATCAGCGGCACAGGCGCCCTCACTCAGATGCTAGCGAGTACACTGATCTTAACGGGGAATAATACCTTTACGGGGAATACCACCATAAGTAATAGCAGTGGTGTTCTCCAACTGGGTGCTGGGGGTACCACCGGTAATCTGACCGGTAATGTTATCAACAATGGCACCCTCAGCTTCAACCGTTCTGATGACCTGGCCTACAATGGTAAGATCAGTGGCTCAGGTGCAGTTTCACAAAATGGTTCCGGCACAGTGACACTGGGCGGCGCTAATACCTACAACGGCGCGACACGAATTAACACGGGTACATTGGCTATCACTGCCGATAATAACCTTGGCAGCGGTTCGGCTTCCAACAGCCTGATCCTCAACGGCGGTAACCTCGAGATTGCCAACAGCCTGACTTCAGCCCGTACAGCACAACTTGCGCAGAGCGGCAGCATTATTGCCGATTCCGGCGTCACCGCCAGCCTCAATGGCTGGAACGGCAATGGCAGCAGTGATTTGACCAAAGCCGGTGACGGCACCCTCATTTTTACCGGTGATAACTCTGCCAATACTTCGGCGGTGAACATCAACGGCGGTGTGTTGCAGGTAGCGACCCTTGATCAGTTAGCAAGTGCCGAAGGCGTTCTTAATCTTGGCAATCAAGGCACGCTCTCTGTACAAAAAGATTCGTCTTCTGCCGCAGATCTCAACGTTAGCCGCCAGCTTAGCGGCAGCGGTCAGCTGTTAGTCAATCTCGGCGACAGCGCACAGGAACTGATCTTCGCAGACAGTGCCGCCGGCGGTAACTTTACCGGTCTGGTCACTCTGGATACCGGACATCTGGCACTGAATAGCAATACCGGTGCGGTAATGAACAACGCCACCCTGCAACTCAATCAACAGGGCAGCACAACGCTGACTGGCCAGCAAACCATGCAGGGCCTGACCCTGAACGGCGGTAAGCTGGAAGTGGGTTACAGCGCGGATACCGATCGTCCGCTCGGCGAACTGACGGTCAACACCTTAGACGCCTCAAACGGCGGCACGCTGGTGGTGAATACGCCACTGAATCTGACTAACCCACAGCCGGTCGGTGGCACCTCGCTGTTTGACCAGCAGGAGCAGGTCATCGATCAGATTGTCAGTGCGCAGAACGTTGTCGGCGCAGGCAGTCAAATTGCCTTCACTTACGCCGATGGCAGCGCGCTGGGTGACGACCTCATTCAGGGGCTGGAGCAAAACGGCGTAGTGGCCGGTAACGCCCACTACAACTACGCCGGGATGGTAAAAGAGGACGGTCTGTACGTTGGCTATGGCCTGACGCAGATCGACGCCCTCGAGGGGCAGTCAGTCATTCTGGACAACAGCCAGGCGCAAAGTAACGCACTGGGCGCCAAACTTTCCGGTAGCGGCGGTTTCGATATCAATGCAACCGGCGATGTTCGCATCGGTAATGCCGCCAGCGACTATACCGGCGCAACCGACCTCAACAGCGGCAGCGTTACGCTGATCACCGATAATGCCCTGGGGCAGACCAGCGCGCTGAATATGGCGTCAGGCACCTCGTTGGACGTTAACGGCAACAGCCAGACAGTTGGCGCATTGAACACGGCGCAGGGCAGCGTGCTGGCTCTGAGCGGGGGTAATGTCACCGTCAGCAACGGCGGCACGGCGGCCGGTGAAATCAGCGGTGAGGGTATATTAACGCTTTCCGGTAATACGCTGACCCTGAGCAACAATAACCGCAATTTCAGCGGCACGACGGCGATCCAGTCCGGCGCCACCGCAATACTGACGCAGCTTCAGGGACTGGGCACCGGGGACATCACCGACGAAGGCACACTCGAACTGCAAAACGTCCAGGGCGCATTCCTTAATACGCTGGCAGGTCAGCAAGGCGAAGTCTCATTGACTCAGGCCTCTGACCTGGCGCTCGGTAACAACAATCAGGACTTTGCCGGTCGCTTTGCTATCGACGCGAATTCCACCCTGACGGCCAGCAACGTGCAGCAGTTGGGCACAGCGTCTGTGAATAACGACGGTAAGCTGGTGGTCGATAACGCCGATGATATGGCACTGACTAACACCGTGACCGGTAGCGGCAGCCTGATTAAACAGGGCAGCGGCACGCTGACCATTGACGGTGACAACGTTTCGCAGGGCAAGACCTCTGTTGAAAACGGCACCTTACTGGTGGGCAGCACACTGGCGCAGCAGACGGCGACACTCGCAAGTGACGTCAACGTGGCAACCGACGCGACCCTCGGCGGGTACGGCAGTGTGAACGGTAACGTCACCAACGGAGGTACACTGGCGGTGGGTCAGGCGCTGACCGGCAACGGCCACGGTGATTTCACTATTAACGGCAATTATGATGGTCAGAACGGCGCGGTGCGTCTGGATACCGACATGGGCGGTGACAACGCCTCGACCGATAAACTGGTGATCAACGGTGCTTCAACCGGCCAGAGCACGCTCAGCGTACAGAGCGCACGTGGCGAAGGGGCGGATACCGTTGATGGTATTAAAGTCATCGACGTAGCCGGTGCTTCATCCGGCAAATTTACGCTGGCAGGCCGCGCGGTGGCCGGGCCTTACGAATATTTCCTGCGTCAGGGTACGGCCAGTAAGCCAGGTGACGGCAGTTGGTATCTGACCTCAAGCCAGAGCGGTACGGATAGCGGCGACGGCGGCAACACCGATACGGGCGGTGATGGCAAAAGCGGTGGCGGCAACAGCAGCAAAACGCTGCGCCCGGAAGCTGGCGGTTATATGGCCAACATGGCCGCGGCACAAACGATGTTTAACCAGAGCCTGAGTGACCGCGAAGGCCGGGCGGAAGATTCCAGCCTGTGGCTGCGTCAGTCTGGTTCGCACACTGGGTTCAGCGACGGCAGCGGCCAGTTGAATACCTCGGCGAACGGTTACGTGGTGCAGGGCGGTGGCGAAGTGTGGAACGGCGCGCTGGGGCAGGATGACCGGTTGGGCCTGGGGCTGATGGCCGGTTACGGTTACAACAATAGCAATACCACCTCTTCGCGTACGGGGTATAAATCCCACGGTACGGTGGATGGTTACAGCGCCGGGGCTTATGCCACCTGGTATCAGGACGCTAAAAATCAAAACGGTGCCTACGTAGATACCTGGATGCAGTACAGCTGGTTGAAAGCCAGCCAAGAGGCAGATCAGACGCAGGCGCAGCACTACAACATCAACGGGTTAAGCGCTTCACTGGAAAGTGGCTACCGTATACCGGTCTACCAGACGCGCGCGGGCCAGGTATTTATCACCCCACAGGCGCAGGTGATCTGGGATGGTCAGAAAGCGGACGATCTGCATGATGAAAGCGGTACTAATATTCAGTCCGCCGGTAATAATGCCGTTCACAGCCGGGTTGGTGTGCGGGTCTCTCACGAAGGGGTCAGTACGCAGGATAAAGGCAAAGACAAACTCTTTACCGTCTACTCCGAAGTGAACTGGCTTTACAGCACCAAAGAGGCGGGGTCATCGATGGATGATGTTACTGTCAGCCAGGCGGGCAGCCGCAACGTGGGTGAAGTGAAGCTGGGTGTTGAAGGCAAACTGAATAAAAACCTGAATCTCTGGAGTAACGTGGGCCAGCAGATGGGCGGGGCAGGTTATAACGACAGTCAACTGACCATCGGGATCAAATACGGGTTCTGATAGCAGGCAGGTCAGGGCAGGAAAGCATTAAGGGCGCAGTTTACTGCGCCCTTAATGCTTTCTAAATATCCCGTTGATTCATTCTGGCCGACAGCTCGGCCGCACTCTCTTTACGTTCGCTGTAGCGGTCGGCCAGATACGCCTGCTGGCCGTCTTCATCGAACTCCTGCCAGGCTTTGGCCACCGGGGACTGATTCGGGATAGTGAACATTCTCATCCAGTGCCCTAAAATACGCATCTGGTTAACGGCGTTAAACGACGGCGAGCCGCCGCTGACCTGCATATCCTCATCCCGACCGGAGTTCGGCTTTATTGGGTAAAAACCGTCATCGTCTGCAAACGGCAGCGCGTCGAGCTGCGACAAGCTGAGCGGATGCCTCTGCTTTTCTTCCACGCAGGCCTCACCTCGTCTTGCGTGGTGGAAGGGCGCTTCCATTGGGTGAATTCAGCGGGCGGCGGACAGCCGGTGAGCAGAAATACCGAGGCGATCAGGGCTGGGGGACGGTAACAAGCTGCACTTTACGGAACATATTGATACTTATTTATATTATCGTCTGGCTGCGTCTATACTGCCTGCATCTTTGGGAAGATCAACTGAGAATAATCATCATGACGGAAATGGAAAAGGCCCTGGCAGGGCTGCTCTACGATGCCAATTATGACCCGCTGATCCTTGAACAACGCCAGGTCGCCAAGCGCGCGCTGTTTGAATACAACCATATGCATCCGGACGACATTCAGGAGCGGGTCGATCTGATAAAAAACCTGCTGGCGAAAACCGGCGAGTCGCTGGTGATCGAGTCACCGTTCCACTGCGATTACGGTTTTAACATTGAAATCGGTGAGAACTTTTACTCCAACGTCAATCTGGTGATCCTGGACGGCGCCAAAGTCACCCTCGGCGACAATGTCTTTATTGCGCCCAATGTCGGCCTCTATACCGCCGGTCATCCGGTGGACCATGAACGCCGCAATCAGGGGCTGGAATACGCATTGCCCATCACTATTGGCGATAACGTCTGGATTGGCGCAGGCGTCAGCGTACTGCCGGGTGTCACCCTCGGTGATAACTGCGTGATTGCTGCGGGCAGTGTCGTTAACCGCGATATCCCGGCCAACACCATTGCGGCGGGTAACCCGTGCAAAGTTATCCGCCCTATTAACGACAGCGACAGGCAGAAGTTTAGTGCCTGAGGTTATTTTAGTACGTCATTGCCATTATTCCTTATTGCATGTACGAAATTTCCTACTGCAATAAGGGAATCCTCCCACCTCTGCCTTGTGATGTCCGAAATAGGGCTTTTCTGTGTCGATCGCACTCCGTTCATTAGGATTATTCGCAGCCATTTGATAGCATTCC
The DNA here is from genome assembly GCA_946478305.1 of uncultured Enterobacterales bacterium. Classification (GTDB taxonomy): domain Bacteria; phylum Pseudomonadota; class Gammaproteobacteria; order Enterobacterales; family Enterobacteriaceae; genus Ewingella. The sequence goes on along the minus strand of CAMLBO010000016.1, from coordinate 10,554 downwards.
TAATAAGGGAAGCGTGGTAAATAATAAATGTTTGTGATGTTGAATATTATTTTTCAATTTAAGCATTCTGCATAAAATAATGAAAAATAACGGGGCATGCCCGTGCTTTGCTACATCATAAATAAACGACGAAAAATTAATTAATTCTTTAATATCATCATATTATAAATATTTCCTTCCTGAGTAATCACGCTTCCTCTCGATCGGACACGCCAGGCATTCACCCTTTTTTATGCACTTTCCTCTATGGAACCCGTAACAGAGAACGACCCAAAATAATATCGCTGCCATCAGCGAGCAGGACCCTGAATAGCCTGGTGCCAACCCCATTAGAAATCAGACAATTCGTGAACAGAGTCATTAACAATGAAGGAGTATTACCGTGAGTAAAGTGGTTGATGTTATTTCCCGTAAAACGGCGGTAAAAACGGCTTTAGCCAGTGAAGGCAATTTATCTGTTTCTTTGCACGAGCCAAGCGTGGTCATGGTGCATGCTTCTGCCCATGAGGTGGCGCGTTATGAACGCGCAGGTAAAGACCTGCTGATCCATATGAAAGATGGCAGCGTGATCCGCTGTAATGGCTATTTTATCGAAGACGGGGAACAGAACCACGGTGAACTGGTGTTCCAGGACGATGCCACGCAGACGCTGACCCACGTTGAGTTTGCTGATACCAGCGACGCACTGGGTTTACAGTCCGTCATTCTTCACCCGACCGAAACGGTGCTGACCAACCTTGACCCGCTGATGATCGATTCCACCTTCAGTGATCTGCCCTGGGGCATGATCGCCGCAGGCGTGCTGGGCGGGGGAGCGGTAGGCGCGCTGCTGGCACACGGCGGTGGCGATAGCGGCGGTACCACCATTATCGATAACACCAAAGACGTTGAAGTCGCGAACCCAACATTTCTGGTCAGCGACAAACAGGGTGACCGTCAGGGATTGCTTAGCGCCAATGACGTGACTGACGACACCCAACCGACCTTTAGCGGCAGCGGCCAGCCCGGTGCCAGCATTCAGATTAAAGATGCCAGCGGCAATGTGATCGCCAGCGCGCAGGTCGCGGCGAACGGTACCTGGTCAGCCCAGCTCCCGGCGCAAAGTGCAGGCACACATCACTACTCCGTGGTGCAAATTAATGGTGATAAAACCACCTCTGCCGGGGATATCACCCTGAACGTGGTCACCGCCAAGGCCTCGCTGACCCTCGATACGCTGGCGGACGATAACGTACTTAACGCGGCCGAGCAGGGTGCCGCCGTGACCGTCTCCGGCCAAAGTTCTGATCTGGCCTCTGGCACGGTGCTGACCGTGACGCTTAACGGTAAAACGTACCAGACGACCGTGGGCGACAACGGCGCATGGAGCCTCTCTGTTCCGGCCGCCGACGCTGCGGCGTTGGCTGATGGCGTTCACACCGTTGCTGTTAGCGGCAAAGACGCCGCAGGCAATACTGTTTCCGGCAGCGCCACGCTGACCGTTGATACCCAGCCGCCATCGCTTGCCATTAACACCGTTTCCACAGACGACATGATCAACGCCGCCGAATCCGGTCAGGCGCTGGTACTGAGCGGCACGACCGATGCTGAAGCCGGTCAGAAAGTCACCGTGACTCTCAGCGGCAAAAGCTATGAAGCCACGATTAACGCCGATGGCTCCTGGCGCACCACGGTGCCTTCTGCCGATGTTGCCACATTGACCGACGGCAACTACGCCGTTCATGCCACGGTCAGCGACAAGGCAGGCAATCAGAGCAGTACTGAACATCAAATCACCGCAGATATCACCGTGCCGACCGTCAGTATTGATACTATCGCCGGTGACAACGTGATCAATGCCCTGGAGCATCTGCACGCGCAAACCATCAGCGGTTCCAGCACCGGTGCGGCAGCGGGCGACAAAGTGACCGTGACTATCGATGGCCATACCTACACCACGTTGCTGGACGCCAATGGGCACTGGAGCGTCGGTGTCCCGGCAGAGGTGATCAAAGGCCTGAGCGACGGCAGTCATACCGTTAGCGTCAGCATCACCGATGCAGCGGGAAACACCGGTAGCCATACGCAGGAAATCGACGTCAGCACCGTTGGCGCGAATCTGACCATCAATACGCTGGCGGATAATGATGTGATTAACGCGGCTGCCAAAGGGCAGGACCTGGCGCTGAGCGGCACCAGCAATTTGGCCGACGGCACGCAGGTCACCATTACCCTCGACGGCAAAGACTACACCGCGACTGTCAACGGCGGTCTGTGGAGCACCCGCGTACCGGCGGCCGACGTAGCGCAACTGGGCGAGGCCCGTTACACCCTGAGCCTCACCGCTACAGATGAGCACGGCAACCCAATCAGTATCAGCCATTCGGTGCAGGTGGACAGTGCATTACCTGTCGTCACCATCAACAGCGTGACCAGTGATGACATTCTTAACGAGGCCGAAATAGGTCTCGACCAGACAATCTCCGGGCGCGTGACCGGCGCTGCGGCGGGCGATACGGTGACCGTCAATGTGGGCGGAAAAACCTATCATGCTACCGTCGAAGCCGATCTGAGCTGGAAAATCACCGTTCCTTCCCAGGATCTGGCCGCGCTGGGCGACGGCGAACTGAGTATTAGTGCCTCCGTGACTAACGGCCACGGCAATACCGGTGACGCCTCGCGTGATATTCTGATTGATGCCAACCTGCCGGGCCTGCGCATTGATACCGTGGCAGGGGATGACATCGTTAATGCCATCGAACATCAGCAGAATCTGATCATCACCGGGTCCAGCACCGATCTGTCCTCCGGCAGCCACATCACCGTGACCATCAACGGCGTTGATTACCCGGCGACCATCAGGGCCGACGGCAGTTGGAGCGCCGCAGTCCCTTCTGCCGACGTCGCGAACTGGCCTGCTGGCAGCCTGAATGTCAGTGCCAGTGGGGCTGACAGCGCCGGTAACCCGGTGCAGATTGAACACGGGATTGAGGTTGACCTCTCGCCGGTTGCCATTGCCATAAATCCTGTCACCGCAGACAACGTGCTCAACGCGGCCGAAAAGGGCGCAGACCTGATGCTCTCCGGCACATCACAAAATGTCGAAGCCGGTCAGACGGTCACGATCAGTTTTGCCGGTCACACCTATACCGCCACGGTCGATGCCAACGGAGCCTGGAGCACCACGGTGCCCACCGCCGATATGGCGAACCTGAAAGATGGCGATGCCAGCGTGACCGTCAGCGTCACTAACGTGAATGGCAACAGCGCCAGCGCAGGCCAGCAGATAAGCGTGGATGCCACGGCCCCTACGCTGTCAGTCGATAACATCACCCGCGATAACATTCTCAATGCCGCAGAAGCGGGCGCTGATCTGGTTCTGAGCGGCACGTCCAACGCCGAAGCCGGGCAGACCGTTACTGTTAAACTCAACGGCATTACCTACACTGCGACCGTGCAGGCTGACGGCTCCTGGAGCACCACGGTTCCCCAGGGCGATCTGGCCGCATTAACTGACGGTAACTATCGGGTGGAAGCCTCGGTGGCGGATAAGGCGGGGAACCCGTCAGCCGCTGCACGCGACGTACTGGTGGACGTTACTGCGCCGGTGGTCAGCATCAACACCACCGCAAGCGATAACGTGATTAACGCCAGCGAACACGGCCAGGCGCAAATCATTACCGGTTCCAGCAGCGGTGCGGTGGCAGGCGACAACGTTCTGGTCACCCTAAACGGACATGAATACACCACTACGGTAGACGCCAGCGGCAACTGGAGCATCGGCGTACCTGCTGATGTGGTGAAAGGTCTGGCAGACGGTTCGGTCTCGATTACTGCCAGCATCACCGACAAAGCGGGTAATACCGGCAGCGATCAGCAAACCGTCACGGTCAATACCGCCATACCGGCGCTGACCATTGACACTCTGGCCGGCGATGACGTGGTGAACGCGGTTGAAAAGGGTGCGGATCTGACCCTGAGCGGTACCAGTAATCTGGCCGACGGCAGCACCGTCATCCTCAGCCTCAACGGCACGGACTACACGGCGACTGTCACCGGCGGCGTGTGGATCACCCGCGTACCGGCCAACGACGTGGCAAAACTGGGGGAAGCGAATTATACCGTCACCGCCAGTACTACCGACACCGATGGCAATACCGGCAGCACAACGCACACCCTGCTGGTCGACAGTGCTATTCCCACGGTTTCTATTAACCCGGTCACCGCCGATAACGTACTCAACGACGCAGAAATTGCCGTTGACCAGGAGATCTCCGGACGTGTCACCGGTGCGGCAGCGGGTGACACTGTCACCGTAAATCTGGGGGGTAAGACGTATACTGCGAAGGTCGAATCCGATCTGAGCTGGAAAGTCACGGTGCCTTCACAGGACCTGACCGCACTTGGCGACGGCGATTTGACCGTCACCGCGTCTGTCATCAACGGTCATGGCAATACCGGAGTGGGTTCACGCGACATCAGCGTAGACGCCAACCTGCCTGGCCTGCGCATCGACACCGTGGCGGGCGATGACATCATCAACGCCATCGAGCACAACCAAAATCTGATCGTCAGCGGCACCAGCAGTGATTTGACCGCCGGCAGCACCGTGACTGTTTCCATCAACGGCATCGATTATCAGGCTTCGGTGATGGCCGACGGCAGTTGGAGCGCGGCGGTGCCTGCCAGCGATGTCTCACAATGGCCAGCAGGCAGTGTCACTCTTGACGCTGCGGCAGCTGACGCATCCGGCAACCCGGTAAATATCGGCCACAAGGTGACGGTCGATCTGAGCACCGTCGCGGTTTCTATTGATGCCGTTACTGCAGACAACGTCCTCAACGCGGCTGAAAAAGGGGCCGACCTGACGCTGTCAGGCTCCACGCAAAATGTGGAAGCCGGTCAGACGGTTAACATTCAGTTCGCAGGACATAGCTATCAGGCGACTGTGCAGGCGGACGGGTCCTGGAAGGTCACCGTGCCGGCGGCGGATATGACCAAACTGAACGAAGGTGACGCTAACGTTACGGCCAGCGTCACCAATGTGAACGGAAACCATGCCACTGCCGGTCATGGGTTGAGCGTAGACACCACCGCACCTACGCTGTCAGTCGATAATATCACCAGCGATAACATCCTTAACGCCGCCGAAGCGGGCGCGGATCTGGTCGTCAGCGGCACCTCGAATGCCGAAGCCGGTCAGACTGTCACCGTGAAACTCAACGGTGTGGAATACACCGCGACCGTGCAGGCTGACGGCAGCTGGCACACCACCGTACCGCAGGGCGATCTGGCGGCATTAACCGACGGCGACTACCGCGTCGAAGCCTCAGTGGCTGACAAGGCGGGCAACCCGTCCGCGGCGGCGCGCGACGTGCTGGTGGACACCACCGCACCGGTGGTCACCATCAATACCGTGGCGGGTGATGACGTGATCAACGCCACCGAACATGCTCAGGCACAGATAGTCAGTGGCAGCAGCACCGGCACCGTTGCCGGGGATAAAGTCACATTGACGCTCGACGGTCAGACCTACACCACCACTGTGGATGCCAGCGGTAACTGGAGCGTTGGCGTTCCGGCTGATGCGATCAAAGCACTGACCGACGGGAAAACCACGCTGACGGCCAGCATCACGGACGCCGCGGGCAATACTGGCAGCGTGGCGCATGACGTCACTGTCAACACCGTGGCACCGACGCTGAACATTGATACTCTCGCGCAGGACGACGTGATCAATGCCACAGAGAAAGGCCAGGACCTGACGCTGAGCGGCACCAGCAACCAGCCTGACGGCACGTTAATCACCGTCAATCTCAATGGTACCAACTACAGCGCGACCGTCAGCGGGGGGAGTTGGAGCACGACGGTTCCGGCGACCGATGTCGCAAAATTGGGCGAAGCCAATTACCGTGTGACCGCCAGTACCACCGACGTTAACGGTAATAACGTTAGCGCTACCCATGACGTACTGGTCGACAGCGCCATTCCAACCGTGGTCATTAACGCAGTGACGTCTGATAACGTGCTGAACGCCGCCGAAGTGGCGGTCGATCAGGTGATTTCCGGGCGCGTAACCGGTGTCGCAGCAGGTGACACCGTCACCGTTGATCTGGGCGGAAAAACGTATACCGCGAAGGTTGGAGCAGATCTCAGCTGGAAAGTCACCGTGTCTTCACAAGATCTGAAGGCGCTCGGTGACGGCGATCTGACCGTTACTGCATCGGTTACCAATGGCCACGGCAACCGCGGTGATGGCTCGCGCGACATCAGCGTGGATGCCAATCTGCCGGGCCTGCGCATCAATACCGTGGCGGGCGACGACATCATTAACGCCATCGAACATCAGCAGGACCTGATCGTTACCGGCACCAGCAGCGACCTGAACCCAGGCAGTACCCTCACTGTGTCTATCAACGGTGTTGACTATCAGGCGTCGGTGATGCCAGACGGCAGCTGGAGCGCGGCGGTGGCTTCTACCGACGTGGCAGCCTGGCCTGCGGGTAGCCTGAACATTGCCGCTGAAGCGGCGGATGCGGCGGGCAACCCGGTTAATATCGGTCATAACATCACGGTTGATCTCAGCAGCGTGGCGGTATCCATCGATTCCGTCACGGCCGACAACGTGCTGAACGCCGCCGAGAAAGGTGCTGACCTGACGCTGTCAGGCTCCACGCAAAATGTGGAAGCCGGTCAGACGGTTAACATTCAGTTCGCAGGACATAGCTATCAGGCGACTGTGCAGGCGGACGGGTCTTGGAAGGTCACCGTACCTGCGGCAGATATGACATCGCTGAAAGACGGCGATACTCACGTTACCGTCAGCGTCACCAACGTGAACGGCAACAGCGCCGGGGCGGCGCAGGACGTGCACGTTGACGCCTCCGCACCAACGCTCTCCATCAATACCATCACCAGTGACAACATTCTCAATGCCGCCGAAGCGGGCGCTGATCTGACACTCAGTGGTACTTCAAACGCCGAAGCCGGTCAGACCGTCACCGTGAAACTTAACGGCACCGAATACACCGCGACCGTGCAGGCCGACGGCACCTGGAGCACCACCGTACCTGAGGGCGATCTGGCGGCACTGAAAGACGGTAACTACAGTGTCGAAGCCACAGTCAGCGATAAAGCAGGCAACTCGTCAGGCACCGCACGCGATGTGCTGGTGGATGTTACCGCGCCAGTGGTGAGCATCAACACCACCGCAGGCGATAATGTAATCAATGCCACCGAACACGGCCAGGCGCAGATTATCAGCGGCAGCAGCACCGGTGCTGTAGCGGGTGACAGCGTGGTCGTTACCCTCGGCACACACACTTACACCACCACGGTAGACGCCAGCGGCAACTGGAGCGTTGGCGTTCCGGCTGACGTCATCAGCGCACTGGCCGACGGGCAGGTTGCAGTTAGCGTCAGCATCACTGACAAAGCAGGCAACACCGGTACTGACACCCAGAATCTGACCGTCAACACCCAGCTGCCGACCTTCACTATCGATGCTATCACCGGCGACAACGTGCTCAATGACGTTGAAAAAGCCACCGACCAGACCATCAGCGGCACGGCAACTGGCTTAGGCGACGGTGCGAAAGTGACCGTGACGCTTAACGGCGTGGAATATCTGGGCACAGTCACGGGGGGCGTCTGGTGCGTGAACGTTCCTGCGGCCAACCTGAGCGCACTCGGCGAGGCGATTTATCAGGTCACTGTCAGCGGTACCGATGCCTATGGCAACAGCGGCAGTCAGGGCCAGTCACTGCAAGTGGCTTCAACGCTGCCTGGAGTGACTATCGACAGCGTCACCAGTGACGACATTCTCAACGCGGCAGAAATCGCGGTGGAACAGGTGATCTTTGGCCATGTGACGGCCGGTGCGGCAGCGGGTGATACCGTGACCGTTAACATTGGCGGTAAAACCTATACCACGCAGGTCGAAAACGATCTGAGCTGGAAGGTGACTGTACCCTCAACCGACCTCACCGCACTGGGCAATGGCGATCTGACCGTCACCGCCAGCGTTACCGACGTCAACGGCAATACCGGCCATGGCTCGCGCGACATCAGCGTCGACGCCAACCTGCCGGGCCTGCGCATTGATACCGTGGCGGGTGACGACGTGATCAACAGCATTGAACACGGTCAGAACCTGATCATCACCGGCTCAAGCAGCGATCTGGCACCGGGCAGCAGTATCACTGTTACCGTCAATGGCACCGGCTACCCGGCGACCATTAAAGCCGACGGCAGCTGGAGCGCAGCAATACCGGCGGGAGATGTCAGCAAACTCCCGGCAGGCAGTCTGCCTATTACCGCTGAAGGCAGTAACAGTGCCGGCAATCCGGTCAGCATCAGTCATACCCTCAATGTTGACCTGACGTCGGTGGCGGTCTCTATTGATCCTGTCACTACGGACAACGTGCTGAATGCCGCCGAGAAAGGGGCAGACCTGTCCCTGAGCGGCGCCACCCAAAATGTGGAAGCGGGACAAACGGTGAAGGTGACCTTCGCCGGTCATACCTATCAGGCCCGGGTTGAGGCTGATGGCACGTGGAAAATCACCGTTCCGGCGACAGATATGGCGAATCTGAAAGAGGGCGACGCCAGCGTAATCGCGAATGTCACCAACGTGGCAGGTAACACGGCCAGCGCAGCACAGGAATATGAGGTGGATACCCGCGCACCAACGCTGACCATCAACGACATCACCGCCGATAACGTACTGAACGCCGCCGAAACGGGCGCGGATCTGACGCTCTCCGGTACCTCGACCGCTGAAGCGGGTCAGACCGTCACCGTGAAACTGAACGGTGTGGACTACACCGCTGTTGTGCAAGCCGATGGCAGCTGGAGCACCATCGTGCCGCAGGCCGATTTGGCGAACCTCACCGACGGCGACTACCGCGTCGAAGGTTCAGTGAGTGATAAAGCAGGTAACCCGTCAACGGCTTCCCGTGACGTGACCGTTGATACCACTGCGCCAACCGTAAGCATTAACACCGTGGCGGGCGATGACGTGATCAATCTGGCGGAACACGCGCAGGCACAGATCGTCAGCGGCAGCAGCACCGGTGCGGCAGCGGGCGACAAAGTGGTTGTGATGGTTGACGGTAAAACCTACACCACCACGGTGGACGCCAGTGGCAACTGGAGCGTGGGCCTGCCGGCTAAGGTGGTTAGCGGCCTGAACGACGGGACTCACAGCATTGGTGTCAGCATCACCGATGCGGCAGGTAACACCGGCACCGGCAGCCACGACGTCGTGGTTAACACCGGGGTTCCGGGGCTGAGTGTTAATGCGATTGCCGTGGACAACGTGCTGAACGCCGTCGAGAAGGGCGAAGCCCTGACCGTCAGCGGTTCCAGTTCAAACCTGGCGGACGGCACCCTCGTCACCGTCAACCTCAACGGCAAGAATTACACCGCCACCCTCAGCGGCGGTCAGTGGTCGCTTGACGTTCCGGCTACGGACGTGGCGAAATTGGGTGAAGCGAATTACACCCTGAACGTCAGTGCCACCAACGATATCGGCAACAGCATCAGCAATACCGCCGATTTGCTGGTGGATACCGCCGCGCCAACCGTGACCATCAATCCGGTCACCTTCGACGACGTACTTAATGCCAGCGAAGTGGCCTCCGGGCAGGATATTTCCGGTCGCGTCAGCGGCGCAGCAGCGGGTGATACCGTCACCGTTAACGTCGGGGGGCATCAGTACACCACGACGGTACAGGCCGACCTGAGCTGGAAGGTGAACGTTTCAGCCAGCGATCTGACGGCTATGGGTAACGGTGATCTCAGCGTTACCGCCTCTGTCACCAACGCACACGGTAACAGCGGCGATGGCTCGCGTGACTTTGTCATCGACGCCAACCTGCCTGGTCTGCGCATTGCTACCGTGGCGGGCGATGACATCATTAACGCCATCGAACACGGTCAGAACCTGATCGTCAGTGGCAGCAGCACCGGTCTTACCGCAGGCAGTAGCGTAACGGTGACCATCAATGGCAAAGACTACCCGGCAACCGTTCTGGCAGACGGCAGTTGGAACGCTGCTGTCCCGTCAGCCGACGTGGCCCAGTGGGCGGCGGGCACGGTGATCATCAGTGCTGCTGGCAGCAGCAGCGCAGGAAACCCGGTGCTGATCACTCACAATGTTACTGTTGATCTGAATGCTGTCGCCATCTCTATCGATGCCGTCACCGGCGATAACGTGCTGAACGCCGCCGAAAAAGGCGCCGATCTGGTGCTCTCAGGCATGACGCAAAACGTCGAAGCCGGACAGACCGTGAACGTTCAGTTTGCCGGGCACAGCTATACCACGACAGTAGACGCTGATGGCAGTTGGAAGGTCACGGTAGCGTCTGCGGATATGCGAACCCTGACTGACAGCGATGTTCAGCTGCAAGTCAGCGTTAACAACGCGGCGGGTAACCCGGCCAGCGCCGCTCAGGGTGTGCATGTTGACGTCAGCGCACCAACGCTGACCATCAACGACATCACCGCCGATAACGTATTGAACGCCGCCGAAACGGGCGCGGATCTGACGCTCTCCGGTACCTCGACCGCTGA
>CAMLBO010000015.1 GCA_946478305.1 uncultured Enterobacterales bacterium | reverse complement strand
GTGCTGGCTCAGATAGCTGCGCGCTGCAGGACTCCAGTTTGTTTTCCAAACGGCTGGGCTCAATGCCGATGGTGGTCTGTGCAGCGCGCAGCTATCTGAGCCAGCACGGCACGCCGGAGAAGCCGGCCGATATGATCAATTTCTCATGGCTTGAGTACAGCGTGCGGCCCGACAGTGATTTTGAGTTAATCGCACCGGAAGGCATCACTACACGCATTACACCGCAGGGGCGTTTCGTCACCAATGACTCGCAAACCATGATCCGTTGGCTGAAAGCCGGTGTGGGAATCGCCTATGTACCGCTGATGTGGATCATTGATGAGATCAATGCCGGTGACGTGGAGATTCTGTTCAGCAACTATCAGTCCGATCCGCGCCCGGTCTACGCGCTGTATACCGAAAAAGATAAAATGCCGCTGAAAGTGCAGGTCTGTATCAACTATCTGACCGAGTATTTCAAGCAGGTAGGCAAGGTGTATCAGGGATATCGGCAGGGAAAGACGGGGCAGAATGCGTCGGAATAAAAACGGGAACCCGAAGGTTCCCGTTACCACCGCGTAGAAAGCCGCAGTTACGCGCTGCCACCGACGGTAATATTGTCGAGTTTCAGCGTAGGCTGACCAACGCCGACCGGCAGGCTTTGCCCCTCTTTGCCACAAACGCCAACGCCTTTATCTAATGCGAGGTCGTTGCCGACCATGGAGATCTGCTGCATGGCTTCAATACCTGAACCAATCAGCGTCGCGCCTTTTACCGGCTTGGTGATGCGGCCTTTTTCAATCAGATAAGCTTCCGTGGTCGAGAAGACGAATTTGCCGGAGGTGATGTCAACCTGACCGCCACCAAAGTTCGGCGCATACAGACCGTACTCCACGCTGCTGATGATCTCTTCCGGCGTGGATTTGCCCGCCAGCATGTAGGTGTTAGTCATACGCGGCATCGGCAGGTGCGCATAAGATTCACGGCGGCCGTTGCCGGTTGGCGGAACGCCCATCAGACGCGCATTTAGTTTGTCCTGCATATAACCTTTCAGCACACCATTTTCGATCAACACATTGTATTGGCCGGGTACGCCTTCATCGTCAATCGCGAGCGATCCGCGACGCCCCGGCATGGTACCGTCATCAACCACAGTACAGAGCTCAGACGCCACTAACTGGCCCATCTGACCGCTGAACATGGAGGTGCCACGACGGTTGAAGTCGCCTTCCAGACCATGGCCAACCGCTTCATGTAATAGCACGCCTGGCCAGCCTGCACCGAGAACAACCGGCATTCCACCCGCTGGCGCAGCAATGGCATTCAGGTTGAGCAACGCCATGCGTACGGCATCACGCGCGTAGGCTTCGGCACGTACTTCACCGCCCACACTTTCGAGGAAGTAGTCGTAACCAAAACGACCACCACCGCCGCTGGAGCCACGCTCACGTCGGCCATCATCTTCGACCAGCACACTCACTGACAACCGTACCAGCGGGCGGATATCCGCTGCCAGCGTGCCGTCAGTCGCTGCAACCAGTACGCTTTCATACACGCCGGTGATGCTGGCGGTAACTTCCTGCACACGCTTATCCGCAGCCCGCGCAATGCGGTCAACGCGATGCAGCAGTTCTATCTTCTCTTCACGTGACAGGCTTTGCAGTGGGTCAAGGATCGGATACAGGGACTGGTAAGCAATTTCGCCCAAGGTGTGGACTTTGCCATTGCCTTGCTCACGCACGATGCTGCGTGCTGCCGCGGCACTCTGATTCAGAGCATTCAGGGTGATCTGGTCTGCATAGGCAAAACCGGTTTTTTCACCGCTGACCGCACGTACGCCGACACCCTGATCAATATTGTAAGAGCCATCTTTGATGATGCTGTCTTCAATCACCCAGGCCTCATGGAAGCTGGATTGAAAAAAGAGATCTGCATAGTCGAGACGGCGTTCAGCCAGTTGACCCAGCACGGCAAACAGGTCTTGATGACTCAGATTATTAGCAGTTAGTAACCGCTCACTGACTAAGGCCAGACTCATAGATTCTTCACTCTCTTTGGGATGAATTGACCCGACCGGAAGCATCTTCATACACGGCCAGGCAAGACTATCGTACCACGGGTACATTTGATATTAGCAACAGCCTAACACAGCCGTGCGATCAGGGCGCAGCCGTGGCAACAGGTTATTTTGCGGGTCTTGGCTGACGCAGAACCTCATTAATTTTGGGATCAGCGATGGTGCCGTCAATGTGGTAACGGATCAGTGAAATTTTATTCCACAGCGGTGCCAGGACCTTACTGGCAGCAAAGACTGCCGCCCCCACAATTGGGTTGATGGCAAATGCGGTAGCGACCCCGACCGTGGCAGAAATTTCCGGGGCGATCACCGCTTCCATATTCAGACGCTGGTTAACCAAATCGACGCTGCCTGTCATGGCAATATCAGCCGCCAGGCCATCAACCAACAGATCGTCGGTATGGACTAAGCCCTCTTTAATCCACGCTGTGGATTTGATGGAATCAAAATAGAAGCCTTTGCCGAAGGTGTCGCTGAAGTCCAGCTGCAGCTTACGCATCAGGGCATCAAAACTGACCAGCCTCAGTAATTGACCGGCACGACCGCCGCCGAGATCGACAATTTCGCCTTTGCCTAAATCTGTTTTCAGGGTGCCATTAAGCGTTTTCAGATCCGGTTTCCAGGGGACAGATTTCCAGTGCAGGTCAAAATCGATATTGAACGGTGCACCCCGTAGCGGCGTGGTAACCCCAAAGAATGAGGTGGCCGCTTCTATATCTTTGCCAGTGAGCTTACCTTTCAGACCCGTGCTTTCACCCGGCGCGTTCTGTTTCCAGTCGCCCTGTACATTCAGACGCACCACACCGGTGTCTATAAGACCGTTGCGCAGCGACAGCTGATTACCCTCTGGCGTCAAATCTGCATTCACCCGGCGGAAGCTCTGCCCGAGGAACCAGCAGGCTTCACAGCGAAGCTGCAACGCCGGCCAGCCGGCAAACGAAATCTTGTCTTCTGCAAAAGGATTTGGCGAGGTTTTGCCACCGCTGGCTGCATCAGCTACGGTCCACTGCGGATTAAAATAGAGATAACGGATATCGGCTTTCCACGGTCCGCGGTCGCTCATCAGCAAGGTACCGTCAATCTCTTTCCCTTTCGCCATCACGCTCATGCCAGCACTGGTTTGAGTCGAGCGAAGCAACAGGTTACTCCACACCTGGCCACCCAGCGTGAGCTGCGGCGTGGTCAGCGTTATCTCATGCGGGAAACTGAACGCAGGCGCACTGGCCTTGCTGGCCACTTTGTTGTTACCACTGGCTTTGCCCTTGGTCGTATCCGGTGACATCAGCGCCAGCCAGCTTTCCCCATCGAGTGCGGGTAAATTCAGCGTCAGGTTACTGGTCTGTGGCAGGGCCGGGGTCTTAGTTGTATTCATTTGCCAGGCAGCACGATCGAGTTTTACCTGTTTGCCCAACAGCCAGCGGCTATTAAAGCGATCTTTCCCCCCGAGTACACCGGTGAGATCAAAGCTTTTAAGCCCCCCCTTCACATCGACATTAAGGGGTAAACTGCGACCGGCCTTCTTATCGAGCGGGCTGGGTAAGTGACTACTTACATTTTTTAGATCAGTACTCAGGGCTACACGATAATTCGGTTCACCTTTATGTGGCAGCGAGATATCTACCGCACCTTTCCACGGCGCACTGCCACTGATTTTACTGGCCGCTGCCTCAGGCATACCGGTGATCTTCGCCAACTGCCAGTCACCCGCCAGACCTACATTAATCGTGTAATCATCGGTCAGTTCGTGGGTGCTAAACTGGGTAGTTAAAGGCTGACCGAACCAGCTTCCGGTGAGCTGGTTGCTTTGCAAATTGCCGTTGTCATAGCTGAACTGCCCGCTAAGGTGTTCAATTGTACTGTTCAGCGGTTTGATAAACAGGCTGTTATTGTTGAGGCTGACGCCACCGGTGGCCCGAACCATTTCGCCGTCGAGTGGAATATCCAGATGTAAGCGACCACTCACATCTCCGCCAATCTGCAGCTCTTCTAACGCTGCCCCGAGAGAGTCTTTCAGCGGAGTGTCCATAAAGTAGGCGCCAATATCTTTACCTGAACCTTTGATATCCGAATCAACGAACAGTTTTTCCTTCAGGTAGTCAGGAATATTAGCGACCACGTTATTGCCATCAACATTGCCCAGTTTGGTATGAGCCGCTTTCATGAACAAGCCGTCATTGAGGAAATCGAGGTCGATATCCAGATTAGTCAGCGCTGGCCATTCAGGCTGGAATTCGAAAGTTGAATGGCGCAATGGCACCCAGACCTGGAACTGTCCTTCATTCTTTTTAAATGGGAAATCATGCGGGTTACCGTTAAACGTAAGCGTGGCGTTGTCTACCTGACCGCCCTGAATCGCCCCTGTAAGATAATCCACCAAGTGTTTACCCATCAGGGTTTCCGGGAAATAGCGCCATGCCTGCCCTGCATCATACAAACGGATACCGGCCAAAATATTCAGCCACGGTTGCCCGCCATCAGGCTGGTTATAATGGAAATCACCATGGGCCCACAGCGCATTGGCTTTAACATCAACATCTTTGGCCCACAGACCCCATCCATCTTTATCATAACTCCAGTCGAAGGTACCCTGTGCGGAGCTCACTTCAAGCGGTGCGCGGAACATATCGCCATACGGCAACAGACTGTCTTGCACATTCACCGAGAGCTGACCGCGCTGCACGCTGCCTTTTACTGTCCCGTTAAAATGGTTGATACCCGGCAGTAATTTCCAGTGCTGCCAGGAAACATCCTGCCACTTTGCATCGAAACGGGTGTGATCCGGCTGCTTGAGCGGAATATCGAGCGCCAGGGTGTCAATCATCCCCTCGGGTTGCAGATCCTTCCAGCGCTCGAGCAGTTCTGGTGTCAGGAAGGAGAAGGTTGGAATAATGGGCCCGAGCCGTTCAAGCTGAAGCTGCGTAGCCCGCAGGCGTATTTCTTCACCTTGCGATGGTCCGAGGAACTCACTGTTTTCCGGCAAATAGAGCGCACTTAGCGTCCCTTTTGGCCATGCCTGACCGTCGGTTTTCAGATTAAGTTGTTGGGTCTCTACTTGCCAGCCGCTGCCCTGGCGGCTGCCATGCAGCGTGAGATTATCAACGTCCAGCCGGTGCTCCTGGCCTTCACTTGTCCAGGTTGCCGCACCGGTTTTTACCAAGGCGTCGCCGTCATAAATATCGCCGTCACGGACGGTCAACCAAGCTGCAAGACTGAAATCAGCGCTTTCCAGCCCGGTATTGCTACGCAACCAGCGGCTGAACCAGGGCTTCATATCAATATCATCGGCCTGCAGATAAATTTTACCATTATTGAGCAGGCCATTATTGTCGTTCAGATCCATGCGCACTTGCACAACGCCGTGCTGGCCGTTAAAGCTCGACAGGCTTAGCAGTCCTTCAGCGCGGTGACGATTGGGGCTGTTAAGCCAGGTCAGCTGTGGAATGGAAATTTCGGCTCGCGGGCCTGAGGGCGTCAGGAATGAAATATGGCTGTCGCGCAGGTCGAAATGGTCGACCTGTTTAAGGAAAATATCGCTGATGCGGTTGGCTTCGAGGCCTTTGCTGTTTTTGGCTTCCCCGCCGAAAGTAGCATTGGTAACCAGATCGAGATTGTAGAATGTCAGGTCACGGAACTGCCAGCGAAAATGCAGAAGAGTCTGCCAGACGTCAAGCGCCAGCGTAACCCGCTCCACTTTGACTGAAGCATCAGGCAGGGTCACGCTGAGCTGTTTCAGCTCAAGGGTGGGTCCGAAGGTTTGCCAATTACCGCTGATTTGATCAAGAGTAATGGGTACACCGGTTACTGACTGTACCTTATCCACCAACTGATCCTGGAAGCGATGCAGTTGAGGTAAAGCCAGACGCAAACCACTGATCGCCAGCGCAACAATCACGACAATTGTTGCGCACGTGGTTAACACTATTCCGGGCAGTCGCCTCACACACCTCTCCTTGTCTTCCATTCTGCGCGGTTCTTCACCTGCTCAGACTGCAATGGAAATCAAACATTAAAACCTTAATGCCCTGTATATCCTAAATAATTCAAGTTGCAGGAAGGCAGTAACGAAGGAATCCTCACCAGCATGGCCAGACCATGTGACTGGGGCGACTGAGCGCAGCCAACGCATCTGCAACTTGAAGTATGACGGGGATATTACATCATCACCACGTCGAACTGCTCCTGGTTATACAATGGCTCAATCTGAACTTTGACCTGCTTACCGACGAAAATTTCCACTTCGGCCAGCGCGTGCGACTCTTCACTTTTGAGTGCTTCACCCACTGCGGCAGAGGCATAGACCAAAAAGCGGTCAGCATCGTAGGCGTGATGAACCCGCACAATTTCGCGCAGGATTTCATAGCAGACGGTTTCAACCGTTTTCACGGTCCCACGCCCGTGGCAGGTAGGGCAATCGCTGCACAACACGTGCTCAACGCTTTCGCGAGTGCGTTTACGTGTCATTTCAACCAAGCCCAATGCAGAGAAACCGTGGATGCCAGTCTTCACACGGTCTTTCGACAGCGCTTGTTCGAGCGAATGCAGTACGCGACGGCGATGATCTTCATTCGACATATCAATGAAATCGATGATGATGATGCCACCCAGATTACGCAACCGCAGTTGGCGCGCGATGGCCTGAGTCGCTTCGGTATTGGTATTGAAGATAGTCTCTTCAAGATTACGATGACCAACAAATGCACCGGTATTGATATCCACGGTGGTCATCGCTTCGGTTTGATCGATAATCAGATAACCGCCTGATTTGAGTTCGACTTTACGCTCCAGCGCACGCTGGATTTCGTTCTCAACGTCAAACAGATCAAAAATGGGCTGTTTACCGCTGTAATGTTCAAGTTTGGCGGTCATTTCCGGTATGTATTCACTGGTGAACTCCACCAGCAATTCATAAGTCAGACGCGAGTCAACGCGGATACGATCCAGCGCTTCACCAGCAAAATCACGCAGTACGCGGTGCGCCAGCGCCAGTTCACCATACAGTTTGCACTTGGTCTTATTTCGGCGTTTGCGCTCCATCACCTTGGTCCACAAACGCTTGAGGAAGGCAGCGTCCTGCTTCAGCTCTTCTTCGCCCACGCCTTCTGCAGCGGTACGGATAATGTAGCCACCGTGCTCATCACAATATTCCGAAACCACTTTTTTCAGGCGATCGCGCTCGGCTTCGCTTTCGATACGCTGGGAAACGCCCACATGCGAAGCCCCCGGCATGAAAACCAAATAACGCGAAGGCAACGTGATGTCCGTAGTCAGGCGCGCGCCTTTGGTGCCGAGCGGATCTTTTACCACCTGCACCATCAGATCCTGGCCCTGATGCACCAGTTCCACGATGTCGCGTACGTTGAAGTTTTTCTGTTCGTCACGGGCCACACATTCGGTGTGGGGCATGATGTCGGATGCGTGTAAAAAAGCCGCTTTTTCTAAGCCAATATCAACAAAGGCCGCCTGCATGCCCGGAAGAACCCGGCTAACACGCCCTTTGTAAATATTGCCTGCAATACCGCGCTTGGCTTCACGCTCGATGTGGATCTCTTGCAAAATGCCACCGTCAATGTAAGCCACGCGCGTTTCCGACGGGGTAACATTGACCAGTAATTCAGCTGTCATGCTTTCTCCTAAGCTCGCGTAATGCAACAAAGTCACCGAACAGCTCCTGAGTTTCCACCAGAGGAAGTCCCATCACTGCGTAGTAACTGCCGCGAATTTCCCGGACGAAACAGCCGCCCTTTCCCTGAATACCGTATGCGCCCGCTTTATCCATGGGCTCTCCGCTCAGAATATAGTGCTGAATATCCTCCGCGGATAGTGAGCGGAAGGTGACATCAGTCACAACCAGCGTACTGCGATGCATATTTCGATCCGCCAGCGCCACAGCGGTCATGACCTGATGTTGACGCCCGGAGAGCGCGGCCAGCATTTGAGCCGCATGGGTTTCATCACGCGGTTTTTCAAGTACCTTACCGTCGAGGACCACAATCGTATCGGCGCCCAGCACGGGCAGATCCAGCGGGGCAACATCCACCCCGGCCAGCGCTTTATCACAGGCCAGCCGCACCACGTAGTCGGCGGGCGCTTCGCCCGGCTGCTGTTCTTCAGCAACATCGGTGATCAGACGTTCAAAAGTATATTCAAGAACAGCAAGTAACTCACGACGACGGGGCGAACCGGAAGCCAGATAAAGTGCGGTCATCATTTCCTCATTGAACGGCAAACTGACGGCGAATTTTACGCATCAGCAAGAAGAGCCATGGCCACAAAATTCCGTCCACCACGCTACTCCAGAAAACTTCAGGGCGGAACGAAACGTTAACCACCAAAAACTCGGCCCAGAAAACAATCACATCAACGGCCAGCGAAAGCAGCATGACAATCAATGCCTGCTGCCACAGCGCCATGTTGCGGAACAGCTGGAACTTAAAGGCCACCAGGTAAGCCGTCATCGCCAACGCCAGAGCGCGTACACCCAGTGTCGAACCGAGAATAAGATCCATGATAAATCCAACCACGAAACCGGCGCCCACGTTTACCCGGTGCGGCAGCGCCATCACCCAGTAAATCAAGATCAGCATCAGCCACGAGGGGCGGAACATGTAGATCTCCTTGGGCCATGGCATCACCTGCAATAACATGGCTATCAGAAAGGATAGCCAAATTATCCAGCGACCGTGGCTCCGGTAACGATTCATTGCGTGCCTCCGGCCGCAGGCCGTGGCGAAACGGGCGAGGTCACGGTACCGGTTGCCGGTTGTGGAACAGGTGCCGGTGGGCCCATATCGCCAGGAGGCGGCAGAACTTGCGGCATCATTTGCATCAGACGCTCATTGGCCACGCGGTGAACTTCATCAGGCGGTAGCGGTTTATCCCCGTTGCGATCAGAGCCCCACAGCAGCAACAGATAACGCAGGCGTTGCAAACCGGCTGTCGGACGCGCCTGGATCACAGTATAAGCACGCTGATTATCGACTTTAACCGAGGAGACCACGGCAACCGGGTACCCCTCAGGGAAGCGCCCGCCAAGACCGGAAGTTACCAACACGTCACCGACACGAATATCCGTGTTGCTTGGCAAGTGCTCCAGTTGGAGGTCATCCGTACAACCGCTACCGGCGGCAATCACGCGGATATCATTGCGTAATACCTGAATCGGTAAGGCATGAGAGGCATCACAAATTAGCAATACGCGGCTGGTCAGGGCGCCAACAGCCACCACCTGACCCACGACACCTTTGTCACTGATCACCGGCTGACCGACATAAACTCCGTTTTTGCTGCCCTGGTCGATCACCACCTGGTCACTGTAGGGGTCATTACTGGTCGACAATACTTGCGCGACCATTTTGTGTTCATCCTGACGTAGCGGTGAACCCAACAGTTCACGCAAACGGGCGTTTTCCTGTTTGAATTGACCCAGCAACATCAGATCGCTGTTTTTGAGCAGCAATTCCTGACGCAGTGCGCGGTTTTCGAGTTCAAGAGACTGGCGGGAAGCGAATGTCGTGGAGACCTGATCCAGGAATTCACGCGGTGCATTCGACAAAAAATAGAAAGGGCTGACGGCAGTGTCCATATAAGTGCGGATCTTAACGAACGCACCTATTTTACTGTCGGCAAAAATCAGGACGATGGCCGTGAGAATAGCCAAAAAAAGTCGCAGCTGCAGGGAAGGTCCCCTGCTAAAAATCGGCTTCATAAAATATGCGAGTTCCTCGGCAACAAAAGGTATCAGCCAATCGAAGTGAAAGACAACCCTGACAGGAAAAGCAGCAAGCGAATGGGATCGTGCACAGCCTGTCTGAATAATAACTCATTCAAACAGTTCAACGCCCGACCCCAATTTGACACTGCATACTTTAACGCAGCAGTTTTCACCAGACAGACAGCCACCTTTGCGGGCAAGACTATTTTTCGCTAAGAGAGTCTTCGCTACATAGAGCCATTGCTAAAGCGCGCGTCGTGCAAACACGTACGCGCTTCGCTCAGACTACTCTTCGCTGAATAAGTCGCCGCCGTGCATGTCGATCATTTCCAACGCTTTACCACCGCCGCGGGCAACGCAGGTCAGTGGATCTTCTGCGACAATCACCGGAATGCCGGTCTCTTCCATCAGCAGACGATCGAGGTTACGCAGCAATGCGCCACCGCCGGTCAGAACCATGCCGCGCTCGGAGATGTCAGAAGCGAGTTCCGGCGGACACTGTTCCAGAGCAACCATCACCGCGCTAACGATGCCGGTCAGAGGCTCTTGCAGTGCTTCCAGAATTTCGTTGGAATTCAGGGTAAAGCCACGCGGAACGCCTTCAGCCAGGTTGCGGCCACGCACTTCAATCTCGTGGACTTCATCACCAGGATAAGCAGAACCAATACCGTGTTTGATACGTTCAGCCGTTGCTTCACCAATCAGTGAACCATAATTACGGCGCACATAATTAATAATGGCTTCGTCGAAGCGGTCACCACCGATACGTACTGAAGAAGAGTAGACCACGCCGTTCAATGAGATGACGGCCACTTCCGTGGTACCACCACCGATATCAACAACCATGGAGCCTGTCGCTTCAGAAACAGGTAAGCCTGCACCGATGGCGGCAGCCATTGGCTCTTCAATCAGGAACACCTCACGTGCTCCGGCACCCTGAGCAGATTCACGGATGGCACGACGCTCAACCTGCGTGGCACCGACCGGCACACACACCAACACGCGCGGACTTGGACGCATGAAGCTGTTGCTGTGAACCTGTTTGATAAAGTGCTGCAGCATTTTTTCGGTCACGAAGAAGTCGGCGATCACGCCATCTTTCATCGGGCGAATAGCCGCGATATTACCGGGAGTACGACCCAACATCTGTTTTGCATCATGGCCGACAGCCGCAACGCTTTTAGGTGAGCCAGCACGATCCTGACGAATGGCCACAACTGAGGGCTCATTCAGCACGATGCCTTGTCCTTTTACATAGATGAGGGTATTGGCGGTACCCAGGTCGATGGACAAGTCGTTGGAAAACATGCCACGAAATTTCTTAAACATAACGAAAGGATAATCCTGCTAGCTGGGGGCGGAAAATAAAATCCGCCTACTTTACCAACCACGCGAAGCAGCGACAAGGCGCAAAAACGTCCTGCTACGGTGAAATTGTCCACGATGTCGATGGCTTAACCTGCTGTTACTCTGACTGCAAAGCGCACCGCATTCAATTTCCGAATCCCAGACTCAGATATTCTGATTGCAGATCGTTTGCAGGAATAAACAAAAGCACCAACACCGCACATGAATTCTTGCACTTACACCGGGATCCCCTGCAACAACAAGCTGTTTAAGACCTAACACAGGCTTTCTGCTACAAGAACCGATTAAAGGCTGGGCCATTCTACGTTAAATATTCCCATTACGGTCAGTTTAAACACCACCGTTGTGTGAATATTTTTTGCTGACAGGCTCGACGGCTTGCGGTCCGGCAAAAAAATCACCCTGGCCGCCGTGAATGCCTTTTTCAACCAGCATCAACCACTCTTCTTTGGTACGCACGCCCGAGGCAAACACCCTGGCTTGTGTACCTTCGCAGGCACTGATCAGACTCTGCACAAACAGTTGATTTTCAATCCTCTTATCGATATCCCGCACTAATCCAGGATGGAGTTTTACCCGCTCCACCGGAAAAATTTTAAGATAGGAGGTACTGACAACCGTTAGTCCGGCCTGAGAAACCGCCAGACGACAGCCCATTCCCAACAGCAGTCGTACCGCAGGACGCAACCGGTCGGTATGTTGACAGAGATCCGCCTCTGCCAGTTCAATCAGAATTCGCGAGCGCTGCCTTTTTTCACACTGCAATAGCGTATCACGCAACCAGCGGATGAAAGAGCGTTGCAATAATGAATCAACCGTCAGGTGAAATGCCAACGTTTCGTCCGGCCAGCGGCTCAGTAAAGGAATAATCTGAGAAATCATCCGCCGGTCGTAGCTTTGCGACATGCCGAACTGCACCACCAATGGAATAAACTCTGCCGCCAGCAGTTCCTGCTCACCATCAAAAATACGCCGCTGCACTTCACGATGATCGAGTTGACGGGCCGTGGTGAAAGCCGGCTTCTGGTAAAGGCGCGGGCCGCCACGGGCCAGAGTGTTTTCCAGCAAAGTGCGCCATTTAACACTGCCACGCCCTTTTTCCGGTACTTTTCTGTCATAAATCAGCCAGCTGTTGTTGCCCTGGAAAGCGGCGTTCCGGGTAGCCTGCTCGGCATAATCCATCACTTCTTCCGGCTGCTGGCCGAAACGATAAGCGCTGATACCTATATATAGCAATGCATCGCGATCGATATTATTTGAGGTCGGCAGCGCGCCGAGCGCGTTAACTAATTGACCCGCGACAACTTCCGCCTCTTTCAGGCTGCGGTGAGGCAGTAATACGGCGAAATCCGTATGGAAGTAGCGGGCCAGCAGCGCATCTGAATACCGCATAATAAAGGTGGAGAGCAAATTCACCATGGCTGAGCGCAATTCGTCGACGGCGCGTGGCCCGTGCGTGTCACGCAGCGTATCGAAGTCAGGCAGACGCAACAGCATAACAATGCCGTGCGCGCCCTCTTCTTCCAACTGTGTCGCCAACTGATTATCGAAAAATAGCCGGTTACTGAGCCCGGTCTGTGAATCCTGTTGGGCAAAGGCACGTATCAGGGTATCCACGCGGCTACGCTGCTCACGGGCCTCGCTAAGATCCGCCAGTAACGCGTCAATGGCACTGCTGGCTAAAGGAGGCCATTCGGTAACATCCCCCCGTATGAGGTCATCCCGCTCGCCGCGTAAAATGCGGGATGCGCGGTCTTCCAGCTTCTCAAGTCCCGCGGTTTCGGCACGCAGCCAGCGAAAGCTTAGCAATACCGCAATAATCATTAATAAAATCGCCACGCTGATGGCAAAAGTTGAACGCAGTGAGCGTGTATAGGTCCCGACAGGGTCAAGATAGACAACGCGCATCGACATTGAAGGATGCTGCATCAGCGGCAGCGTAGTGGTGATGTAATCCGGGTAACTGTTTTCCCATGCGCTGTGCAGATCCGGCGTCTCACTGTAGGAAAAAAGTGGGGCATTGTGCTCAATAACCGTGACTTCGGAAATATCCAGCATGCGCATCGCCATAGGCATCCAGTGCTCGGGCGGCTGTGGAGAGTTCGAAAGTAGCGACTGGTCATAGATGGTTGCCAGTGCACGTAAATGTTGTTCGGTATTTTGTTTATTTAAATAAACAAAGCTGAAAGTGACACCAAGCAACATCAATAACATTGCCAGTGCGACTAACATAGAAATCAATGCCGCCAGTCTGTTAGTAAATCGCATCCCTGTGCCTTACCCGCTACTGTGGAAATGAATGAGACGTCCCCGGTAAAAGCCTTTCACCACGGACTGCCATCGAAAGGCCGCTACTATAAAACAGAAGCACTGCAAGTCCGGTAAGGTTTTATGAGGATTTGTGAGTAAGGTTCTGCTCATCAGCACCATAATTGTCTCATGTCAGCCCCAGCGGCTTAAGTTGGGTTATATTCATAGCATAGCAACTGAATAATCAATCAATTCAGAATTCTTATGGAGATGGGCAATGCGAGCACTTTTGTTAGAGCAGAATGAAGGGAAAACGGTTTCTTCCGTTAGCCAAATCAGCCATGAACAGCTCCCGGAAGGGGACGTAGTTGTTGATGTTGACTGGTCAAGCCTGAACTACAAAGACGCTATGGCCATTACCGGTACAGGCAAAATTATCCGCCATTTTCCGATGGTTCCGGGGATTGATTTCGCAGGACGCGTCAGCAGCAGCCAGGATAAACGCTATAGCATTGGGCAACAGATCGTGCTCACCGGCTGGGGCGTAGGTGAAACCCATTGGGGCGGACTGGCCGAGCAGGCTCGGGTCAAAGGTGACTGGCTGGTACCGCTACCTGAAGGACTTGACGCTCGCCATGCCATGATCATTGGTACTGCCGGTTTTACTGCCATGCTGTGCGTAATGGCGCTCGAAGAAGGTGGGGTATTGCCTGACAGCGGCGAAGTCATTGTCAGTGGTGCCAGCGGAGGTGTCGGCAGCACGGCGATCACCCTCCTGGCGACCTTAGGTTACAACGTGGTTGCGATCAGCGGGCGCGCCAGTAATACGGATTATCTGACGCAGCTTGGCGCTAAACGGGTGTTGCCTCGCGAGGAGTTCAGTAAAGAGGGTCGTGCACTGGATAAACAGCTGTGGGCCGGTGCTATCGATACCGTTGGCGATCACACGCTGGCGACGCTGCTGTCACAAACGGCCTATGGTGGCACCGTGGCAGCCTGTGGTCTGGCGGGCGGATATCAACTGCCCACCACCGTCATGCCTTTTATTCTGCGCAATGTGCGTCTGCAAGGTGTCGATTCGGTTATGTGTCCGCTGCACCGCCGTATGGATGCCTGGGAACGTCTGGTGCAAACCTTACCCGCTTCTTTCTATGAACAGGCCGCCACAGAAATCAGCCTCGAGCAAGTCCCTGAAACTGCGGCGGGCATTATGGCTAATACCGTGACCGGACGAACGCTGGTGAAAGTGCGTCGTTGACCCCTCTTATCCGCTCATTTTAAACCCGCGGGCCTCAGTGCCCGCGATATTGCCTAAGATTTTGTAAGGAATTTCAAATTTTCCGCCGCCCCCTCGCTAAATCCCCGTTTACCCGTCATTCTTCAGTTATACCCATCAATAATGAGAATGTTCAGATAATCCGGAGAGGGTCATGAATAAACTTCGCAAACTCACTGAGGCGGACGTTACGCCGGAAAGTATTTTTCATGATCGCCGTAAAGTGCTGCAGACACTGGGGATCAGCGCTGCAGCATTGGCCTTACCACAGACCGCAAAAGCCGATGTCCTCTCGTGGTTCAAAGGTAACGACCGCCCTAAAGCACCCGCGGGCAAACCGCTCGATTTCACTAAACCGGCAGCTTATCAAAATGATTTAACACTGACGCCGGAAGATAAAGTCACCGGATATAATAACTTTTATGAATTTGGACTGGATAAAGCCGATCCGGCCGCCAATGCTGGCCAGTTAGTCACATCGCCGTGGAAAATCGTCATTGATGGTGAAGTCGGTAAACCCATTACGCTCGATATGGATGACATCATGAAGCGTTTCCCGCTTGAACAACGCATTTACCGGATGCGTTGTGTCGAAGCCTGGTCGATGGTGGTGCCGTGGATTGGTTTTCAGCTAAGTAATATTATTAAGCTGGCTGAACCGAACAGTAACGCACGGTTTGTGGCCTTCAAAACGCTGTATGACCCGGAACATATGCCGGGTCAGAAAGACCGCTTCATCGGCGGTGGGCTGGATTATCCTTACGTTGAAGGCTTGCGGCTGGATGAGGCAATGAATCCGCTGACCCTGCTGACCGTTGGCGTCTATGGCAAAGCGCTGCCGCCACAAAATGGTGCACCTATCCGTCTGACAGTGCCCTGGAAGTACGGTTTTAAAGGCATTAAGTCCATCGTCAACATCAGCCTGACCCGCAACCAGCCGCCAACGACATGGAACCAAATCGCCACCAATGAGTACGGCTTTTACGCCAATGTGAACCCGCACGTCGACCATCCGCGCTGGTCGCAGGCCACCGAGCGTTTTATCGGTTCTGGCGGTATTCTGGACGTGAAGCGCCAGCCGACGCTGCTGTTTAACGGCTACGGCGAACAGGTGGCGTCGATGTATCGGGGATTGGACCTGAGAACCAACTATTGATTTCAGGAGTAACATAATGAGGGAAGCTCAATGCAGCGTCTGAGCCTGAAACAAATTAAATGGCTGAAAGTGATCATTCATCTGGCGGCCTTTTTACCTTTCCTGTGGCTCTTATTATCCATTAATCAGGGTTGGTTCAGTGCCGATCCTGCGAAGGATATTCAGCATTTTACCGGCAGGATGACCCTGAAATTACTGCTGGCAACCCTGCTTATCACGCCGCTGGTGCGTTACGGCAAGCAACCGCTGCTGATCCGCGTGCGCCGCCTGGTCGGTTTGTGGTGTTTTGCCTGGGGAACCCTGCATCTGCTGAGTTACTCTTTCCTTGAGCTCGGTATCAATAATCTGGCACTGCTGGGTAGCGAATTGATTTCCCGGCCCTATCTTACTCTTGGCATTATTAGCTGGGTTATCCTGCTGGCGTTGGCCTGTACGTCAACGCTATGGTCACAGCGCAAACTGGGAGGAAAATGGCAAACGCTGCATAACTTGATTTATATTGTCGCTATTCTGGCCCCAATTCACTACCTGTGGTCTGTTAAAATTTTGTCGCCACAACCTATTATCTATGCCGCAATTGCTGCGATATTGTTGGCATTACGCTACAAAAAGTTCCGCCAGTGGTTGCGATAAGTCGCGGAACTTTTCTGTGTTCTACCCCTCAAAAAACCATAGTAAAAACCCTCAGTTGAAGTCTGAGGGTTGATTATCTTCGCTGATAAGACCAGTATTTAGCTGCGAATTGCCACGATATCATTATAATGCCCGACCTTATGCTGAACAGCCGGGATGATTTGCCGCGAAAAAGGTGACAAATCGGTGACATCAGGGTATTTTCTACAATCTTTGTCTAATTGCCGGAGATAGGCTCACAATGGCGGATAAGTTTGACATTTTGCTACTCAACGGCCCTAACCTGAATTTGTTAGGGACGCGTGAGCCTGAAACCTACGGAAGCACCACGCTCAACGATATTGTTAAAGGTTTAGAACAGCAGGCCGCCGCAGCTAACGTTGCGCTCAGCCATCTGCAATCCAACGCAGAGCATCTCCTGATTGATAGAATCCATCAGGCACGCGGAAATACAGATTTTATCTTGATCAACCCCGCAGCCTTTACCCATACCAGCGTGGCGCTGCGCGATGCGCTGCTGGCAGTTGAGATCCCGTTTATCGAGATCCACCTGTCGAATGTACACGCCCGTGAATCCTTCCGGCACCACTCCTATCTTTCCGATATCGCAGTGGGAGTTATCTGCGGACTTGGCGCAGATGGCTACCATTTTGCTTTACAGGCAGCGGTTAATCGCTTGTCTAAAACCCATTAATTTTTTCGCAAAAAGAGTACGGAATCACACCCATGGATATTCGTAAAATCAAAAAACTGATCGAACTGGTTGAAGAATCAGGCATTTCTGAACTGGAAATTTCTGAAGGCGAAGAATCAGTGCGCATCAGCCGTGCAGCGCCTGCACCGGCTTATCCTATGATGCAACAGGCTTACGCGATGCCAATGCAACAGCAACCCGGTCTGGCTGCTGCAGTAGCACCGGCTGCGGCTCCTGTTGAAGCGGCTCCGGCTGCGATCAGCGGACACATCGTCCGTTCACCGATGGTGGGTACTTTCTACCGCACGCCAAGCCCGGATGCGAAAGCCTTCGTGGAGGTCGGCCAGAAAGTTAACGCAGGTGATACCCTGTGCATCGTTGAAGCAATGAAAATGATGAACCAAATTGAAGCAGACAAATCTGGCGTGGTTAAAGCCATTCTGGTGGAAAGCGGCCAACCGGTTGAATTCGACGAGCCGCTGGTCGTCATCGAATAACGAGGCGTACCATGGTAGATAAAATTGTTATCGCGAACCGCGGCGAGATTGCGTTACGTATTTTGCGTGCCTGTAAAGAACTGGGCATCAAAACCGTCGCCGTCCACTCCACCGCTGACCGTGACCTAAAGCACGTACTGTTGGCAGATGAAACCGTTTGTATCGGCCCTGCGCCTTCAGTAAAAAGCTATCTGAACATCCCGGCTATCATCTCTGCGGCTGAAATCACTGGCGCGGTGGCTATCCACCCTGGCTACGGTTTCTTGTCCGAGAATGCCGATTTCGCTGAACAAGTGGAACGCTCAGGCTTTATCTTTATCGGCCCGAAAGCAGAAACTATTCGCCTGATGGGCGATAAAGTCTCTGCAATCAGTGCGATGAAAAAAGCAGGCGTCCCATGCGTACCTGGTTCTGACGGCCCGCTGGGCGAAGATATGGACCAAAACCGTGCCTATGCGAAACGCATTGGTTATCCGGTGATCATCAAAGCCTCTGGCGGCGGCGGTGGTCGTGGTATGCGCGTTGTGCGTCACGATAAAGATCTGGAACAGTCCATCACCATGACCCGTGCGGAAGCCAAAGCGGCTTTCAACAACGACATGGTTTACATGGAAAAGTACCTGGAAAACCCACGTCATATTGAAATTCAGATTTTGGCGGACGGTCAGGGCAACGCGATTTATCTGGCAGAACGTGACTGCTCCATGCAGCGTCGTCACCAGAAAGTGGTTGAAGAAGCGCCAGCACCAGGCATCACGCCTGAACTTCGTCGTTACATCGGCGAACGCTGCGCTAAAGCCTGTGTGGATATCAACTACCGCGGTGCGGGTACTTTCGAGTTCCTTTATGAAAACGGCGAGTTCTATTTCATCGAAATGAACACCCGTATTCAGGTTGAGCATCCGGTTACTGAAATGATCACTGGCGTTGACTTGATCAAAGAGCAGCTGCGTATTGCTGCCGGTCAGCCGCTGTCGATCAAACAGGATGAAGTACGCATTCAGGGCCATGCGGTCGAATGTCGTATCAATGCTGAAGACCCAAATACTTTCCTGCCAAGCCCTGGCAAGATCACCCGCTTCCATGCTCCTGGTGGTTTCGGTGTGCGCTGGGAATCGCATATCTATGCCGGTTATACCGTGCCGCCATATTACGATTCCATGATCGGCAAGCTCATCACGTACGGTGAAAACCGTGATGTGGCGATTGCCCGCATGAAAAACGCACTGGCTGAATTGATCATCGATGGCATCAAAACCAACATTGATCTGCAAATGCGCATCATGACCGACGAGAACTTCCAGCACGGTGGTACCAACATCCACTATCTGGAAAAGAAACTCGGATTACAGGAAACCTAAGAACGTACCCTTGTGTACTCTCTTACCAAGGCCGGATATTCCGGCCTTTTTTTGTTTGGGACTTTTACTATGAAGACTCAGAAAATAGATAAACGCTTTCTACAGGCGAACAAGGAAGCCCGCTGGGCGTTTGGTTTGACACTGGCATATCTGCTGGCGTGGTGTCTGGCAGCCTATATTCCTGACAATAAACAAGGCATTACAGGTCTTCCACACTGGTTTGAAATGGCCTGTTTGTTGGTTCCGCTGATTTTTGTCTTACTGAGCTGGCTGATGGTGCGGGTGATTTACCGCGATATTCCTCTGGAGGATACCCATGCAGACTGAAGTCTTACTGCCCCTTGTGGCCTATCTGCTACTGGTATTCGGATTGTCGGTTTATGCCTATACCCGACGTCAGTCCGGCAGCTTCCTCACCGAATATTTTCTCGGTAACCGTTCGATGGGCGGCTTCGTCCTGGCCATGACCCTGACCGCTACCTATATCAGCGCCAGTTCGTTTATCGGCGGGCCGGGCGCGGCCTATAAATTTGGCCTTGGCTGGGTGCTGCTGGCGATGATCCAACTGCCGGCCGTCTGGCTGTCACTGGGCATTCTCGGCAAAAAATTCGCCATTCTGGCCAGACGCTACAACGCTGTGACACTCAACGACATGCTCTACGCGCGTTATAAAAGCCGTCTGCTGGTGTGGCTTGCAAGCTTCAGCTTGCTGGTCGCTTTCCTTGGCGCGATGACCGTACAGTTCATCGGCGGGGCGCGGCTGCTTGAAACCGCAGCGGGTATTCCCTACGACACCGGCCTGCTCATTTTCGGTGTCAGCATCGCGCTGTACACTGCTTTTGGTGGTTTTCGCGCCAGCGTACTTAACGATGCCATGCAGGGACTGGTGATGCTCCTTGGCACCGTTTTGCTGTTGGTTGCCGTCGTTCACGCGGCGGGCGGCCTGCACAGTGCTGTAGATAAACTGCAACAGATCGATCCGAAGCTGGTCTCCGTCACCGGTGCCGACGATGTGCTTTCACTGCCATTTATGGCCTCGTTCTGGGTGCTGGTATGCTTTGGCGTGATTGGCCTGCCGCA
This sequence comes from uncultured Enterobacterales bacterium, assembly GCA_946478305.1. Taxonomy (GTDB): domain Bacteria; phylum Pseudomonadota; class Gammaproteobacteria; order Enterobacterales; family Enterobacteriaceae; genus Ewingella. The sequence continues at coordinate 39,717 of CAMLBO010000015.1, read as the reverse complement.
TACCGCCGTGCGCTGTATCTCCTATAAGGACAGTAAAGCGGTTCATCGTGGCATCGTACTCGGTACGCTGGTCGTGGCTATTTTGATGTTTGGTATGCATCTGTCCGGAGCACTTGGCCGGGCGATATTGCCGGATCTGAAAATCCCCGATCAGGTTATCCCGACGCTGATGATCACCGTCTTGCCGCCTTACGCCGCCGGGATCTTCCTGGCCGCACCTATGGCAGCCATTATGTCGACCATCAACGCTCAGCTGTTGCAGTCGTCAGCGACTATCGTTAAAGATCTCTATCTCGGCGTTCGGCCGGAAGAGATCACGAATGAGAAGCGCCTGAAGCGGTTTTCCAGCTGGGCGACCTTCGTGCTTGGTCTGCTGGTGTTGCTGGCCGCGTGGCGCCCACCGGAGATGATTATCTGGCTCAATCTGCTGGCCTTCGGCGGGTTGGAAGCCGTATTCCTGTGGCCGCTGGTCCTTGGACTTTACTGGGAACGTGCCAACGCGGCAGGAGCACTCAGCTCAATGATTGTTGGTGCGGTTTGTTATACCCTGCTTGCCAGTTTCGACCTGCATCTCGCCGGTCTGCACCCCATTGTACCGTCGCTGTTGCTTAGCCTGATGGCGTTTTATATCGGCAATAAGTTTGGCGACAGGCGGGCTGAACCCGCGCTGAAGCTGTCCTGAGGGGCGGCTCCACTTTTACTGCATGCTTAGAAGAGAATTGCTATGCCTTGGATCCAACTGAAAATTAACACCACCGGTAATGATGCGGAAACGCTCAGCGACGCGCTTATCGAAAGTGGTGCCGTGTCTGTGACTTTCCTGGACACCCATGACAACCCGGTATTTGAACCGCTGCCGGGCGAAACCCTGCTGTGGGGCGACACCGACGCCATCGGCCTGTATGACGCCGAAACGGACATGGCGGCTGTCATCGCTATGCTGGAAAACGAACCGCTGCTGGGCAAAGGTTTCGCGCATAAAATCGAGCAACTCGAAGACAAAGACTGGGAGCGCGAGTGGATGGATAACTTCCACCCGATGCGTTTTGGCCAGCGGCTGTGGATCTGCCCAAGCTGGCGTGACGTACCGGACCCAACCGCGGTCAACGTGATGCTCGACCCAGGTCTGGCATTCGGTACCGGTACCCACCCGACCACGGCGATGTGTCTTGAGTGGCTGGACGGGTTAGATCTCGAAGGCAAAACCGTCATCGACTTTGGCTGTGGCTCCGGCATTCTGGCGATTGCCGCGTTGAAACTGGGTGCGGCACAGGCTATCGGAATTGATATCGATCCGCAGGCGATTCAGGCCAGCCGCGATAACGCGCAACGTAACGGCGTATCAGAGCGTCTGTCGCTCTACCTGCCAAACGATCAGCCGGACAATCTCTCAGCTGACGTGGTGGTAGCCAACATCCTCGCTGGCCCGCTGCGTGAACTGGCACCTCTTATCAGCGTGCTGCCGGTTACCGGTGGTCATCTTGGCCTGTCGGGTATCCTTGCCAGCCAATCGCAGGGCGTAGCAGATGCCTACCAAGGGCTATTTGAACTCGATCCGGTGGCTGAAAAAGACGAGTGGTGTCGTATTACCGGCGTTAAAAAAGCCTGATAGTTTCCGCCCGTTTTGCGAGCTTGTAGCAGAACGGGCGGTCGTCTCAATTTCCAATATCCCCCTCTGTGTACTTCCCGCTATAATCCCGCACGGCTAAAAAGCCACAATCAAACCAGGGCTATAATTATCAATTAGCGTTGAAAGGGATATTTCATGAAAGCTAAATTACTGGCGGTCGTACTGGCTGCATTCTGTTCTCAGGCGATGGCCCAGGAGGCTGCGCATTGGTCCTATGAAGGAGATGCGGCGCCCCAAAACTGGTCGAAGCTCAATCCCGATTTTATGCTGTGTGAGAAAGGCAAAAACCAGTCACCAATCGATATTCATGGCGCATTAAAAACACACTCGCAGCCACTGAACATCAGCTACAAACTGGCTCCTGATAGCATCATCAATAACGGTCACAGTATTCAGGTGAATGTGAAAGAAGGCGATGTATTGACTCTGGATGGGGATAAATTCGTCCTGCAGCAATTCCATTTCCATGCACCGAGCGAAAATACCATCGACGGTAAATCCTTCCCGCTGGAAGCCCACTTTGTCCATATGGATGCCAATGGTGAGATTGCCGTCGTCGCAGTCATGTTCGAAACAGGTAAATCCAATCCAGAGATTGAGAAAATCTGGCAACATATCCCGTCTCAAACCGGCCAGACAGCCGCGTTGCGAGAAAAGGTGGACCTGAATGGCCTGTTACCTAAAAACCTGACTCACTACCGTTTCAGTGGCTCTCTGACCACGCCTCCATGCACTGAGGGGGTTCGCTGGTTAGTGGTTAAACAACCGATGACCGTGACGGTTCAGCAACTCAATGCCTTCACTTCGGTAATGCATCATGCCAATAACCGTCCGCAGCAAAAGCTCGATGGCCGGGTGATCGTCAGCGAGTAATCCTCTTTAAACAGGCGCTTCACCCATGACGAGGAAGCGCCTTTCATGAATGAGCCGATCCGCTCCTTGCTTAGTGATTGGTTATTACGCCTGAACAGTCAATTTTTAACCAAATCCCGATCTCTATCACAGAAATTTGCGGTTATTGCTACTTAAAACAACAAATTTAACCTTAGATTCAACTGGCTTACCCTGGATATATAGCGAGTTTTCAGGAATTTTCGTAAGAGCACAACTTAACCAATCCATTCTAACTCAATGTTTAATTTACATAAAATTCATAAATACGGAAAAAATGCTTCATTGGGAGGTGTTTTACATGAGTATTGGTCAAAGTTTGGCCTTTCATCTCACACTAAAAATGCGTAATATACGCGCCCTTGCGGACATCAGTATGGTCATTCTAAGTCTATGCGCATCGGACACCACCAGCTTACAAATTGCCTGATTGCGGCCCCAATGGCCGGTATAACAGACCGACCGTTCCGTGCCTTATGTCACGCGATGGGAGCTGGGATGGCTGTATCCGAAATGCTCTCTTCCAATCCGGAAGTGTGGCGGACGGATAAGTCCAGATTGCGTATGGTACATAACGATGAACCGGGTATCCGAGCCGTGCAAATTGCCGGTTGTGATCCCGACGATATGGCGGCTGCCGCCCGGATTAATGTGGCGAGCGGTGCGCAGATCATTGACATCAATATGGGCTGCCCGGCCAAGAAAGTGAACCGCAAACTGGCAGGATCTGCCTTATTGCAGTATCCGGATTTGGTTAAACAAATCCTCTCTGCCGTTGTGAATGCGGTAGATGTGCCAGTCACGTTGAAAATTCGTACTGGTTGGGCACCGGAACACCGTAACTGTGTACAAATTGCCCAATTGGCTGAAGACTGTGGAATTCAGGCCCTGACAATTCATGGCCGAACCCGTGCCTGTCTCTTCAATGGAGATGCAGAGTACGACAGTATTCGGACAGTTAAGCAGAGTGTTTCCATTCCGATTATCGCGAATGGCGACATAACTGACCCGCATAAAGCCAGGGCAGTACTCGACTACACTGGAGCTGATGCTCTGATGATAGGGCGTGCTGCTCAGGGGAGACCCTGGATCTTCCGGGAAATCCAGCATTATCTGGACACAGGGGAACTGTTACCACCGCCACCAATTGGGGAGGTTCAGCACTTGTTGTTAGGGCATATACGGGAATTGCACGACTTTTACGGTCAAGGCAAGGGATTCCGTATCGCCCGTAAGCATGTTTCCTGGTATCTCCAGGAGCATGCCCCGAATGACCAGTTTCGGCGCTCCTTCAACGCCATAGAGGATGCCAGCGAACAGCTGGAGGCGTTGGAAGCATATTTCGAAAATCTTGCGTAACAAAAAAGAGCTGACAGAACTATGTTCGAACAACGCGTGAATTCTGACGTACTGACCGTTTCTACCGTTAATTCTCAGGATCAGGTAACCCAAAAACCCCTGCGTGACTCGGTAAAACAAGCACTTAAGGGCTATTTTGCTCAATTGAATGGTCAGGACGTGAATGACCTGTATGAGTTGGTACTGGCTGAAGTTGAACAGCCACTGTTAGACATGGTGATGCAGTATACCCGTGGCAACCAGACTCGTGCGGCCCTGATGATGGGTATCAACCGCGGTACGCTGCGTAAGAAACTGAAAAAATACGGCATGAACTGATACTAGTCAGTATCTTGTTGATAAAAGGCGCTTTTCCGCAAGGGGAGCGCCTTTTTTGTTGCCGAAATTGAGGGATGAAAAATTCCCAGAGAATAAATTGCGCAAAACATAACCCAGATCAAGCGGAATGAGAATAATTCCCACATTGATTAAGTGAATGTGTCGTAGCTTATCTGTACAACAATTCTACTCTGGGGTACTCACATGTTAAGCAAAACTATCACCCGTTTTAATGCAGCATTGACGATGCCTGATCTGGCTAACCTGCTGTTACGTCTGACTTTTGGCCTGCTCATATTTCATGGCTGGCATAAATTGCATGGCGGTATTGGCGGCATTCAGACCATGCTGGAAGCGCACGGCGTGCCGGGTTTCGTCGGTTACGGCGTACTGTTGGGCGAGTTCATTGCCCCCATCATGATCATTCTGGGCATATTTACTCGCCCTGCTGCATTGGTTGCCGCCGTCACGATGTTCGTGGCCTGGCTCTTGGTTGGCCTCGGCCACACGTTTGAGCTCTCTCCCGTAGGCGCATGGGCAATTGAAGATATTGTCTACTACTTTATGGTGGCGATAGTTATTGCCCTCATGGGTTGCGGGCGTTACTCAGTGATGAAAAATCCGTTATACCGCTGATCAGGATGAAAATGCGCCCTATTCATTTGGGCGCACTCCCCATTGCATCAGACAGGCTCAAATCAAAAGTTGTGTAAATCTTGTGCAGGAAATTCTGTTAAGCGGTTATTTTTTAATACGTTTTATTAATGTCCATAAATAGATATCAAAAAGCAGAGTTATCAGACCATCCCCCACTCTGGATTGTCATATGACCGTGATATACTTCACATCAAGAGTCGTATTCGCCCCGCTCACCGCCTACGGAAAGACATTAGCAACGCGATCCCGCCTTTTAGTGTAAAGATTGCGTCAAGTTTGGTGCTGTTCAAAACATTCGCCCACTTACGTTGTCCCAATCTTTGCCAGACAATCCGTATCGCTGTTGAGCTTCTCTTTACGCGGTACCTCAGATTCCTTAATGCCGATGATTGAGTTTATATGACATCTCCATCCCGCTTTCGCGCAGCATTTCTGCATCCCCGTTACTGGCTGACCTGGTTCGGCTTGGGCGTTTTGTTCCTGTTAGTTCAGTTACCTTATCCGGCGCTGTATCGCCTCGGTAACTGGCTTGGTCGCACATCAATGCGTTTTCTTAAGCGCCGTATATCAATCACGCGTCGTAATCTGCAACTGTGCTTCCCGAACCTTGATGAAGCGCAAATTGAACATCGTATTGTCAGCAATTTTGAATCGCTGGGTATGGGTTTACTGGAGACGGGGATGGCCTGGTTCTGGTCAGATGCACGGGTAAAACGCTGGTTTGATGTCAGCGGGCTGAATAATCTAAAAAAAGCGCAGCAGGACAACAAAGGTGTACTGGTCATTGGGATACACTTTATGTCGCTGGAGTTGGGTGGCCGCGCCATGGGCCTGTGCCAACCGATGATGGCAATGTACCGCCCGCATAACAACAAAGCCATGGAGTTCGTGCAGACCTGGGGCCGTATGCGCTCCAATAAAGCCATGCTGGATCGTAAAGATCTGCGCGGCATGGTTCACGCACTGAAAAAAGGCGAAGCAGTATGGTTTGCACCGGATCAGGACTACGGTCCGCGCGGCAGCGTGTTTGCCCCGTTGTTTGCCGTGGACCAGGCTGCCACCACCAGCGGCACCTACATGCTGGCGCGTCTGGCAAAACCTGCGCTGGTCACTGTGGTACTTATCCGCAAAGACAAAGCGAAAGGTTACGATTTGGTTATTCAGCCTGCACTTAAAGATTACCCCATTGACGATGAAATGGCCGCTGCGGCCTACATGAACCGCGTAGTGGAAAAAGAGATCATGCGGGCACCCGATCAATATCTGTGGCTACATCGCCGCTTTAAAACCCGCCCGGACGGCACCCCGTCGCTCTATTTATAAGCGACTTAAGCCGATCTGCACTAAGCCTGACGACAATGTCGGGCTTTTTTATGTCCGCAACCGGGTCCGCACCACATCATCGAAATCCTTCATGTTCCGATAAAAAGTATTCACATGACGCTGGATTCACTTTTCTATAACATCTCCTTTTACCTGCCCAGGAGAGAAGTAATGAGTAAGCAAATCCGTCTGGCGTTGGTCGGGGATCACAATCCCGCTATCCTTGCCCACCAAGCTATTCCCCTTGCAATAAACCTTGCTGCACAAGAACTTGACCTCGACATCCATACACTCTGGCTCGCCACTGAAACGCTGAATGACAACCTGTCATTAGCCGATTTCGATGCCTTCTGGTGCGTACCCGGTAGCCCTTATGTCTCGACCGAAGGCGCGCTGCGTGCCATACGCTTTGCCCGTGAAAATAATAAGCCTTTCCTGGGCACCTGCGGCGGGTTCCAGCACGCTATCATCGAGTATGCCCGCAATGTCATGGACTGGCAGGACGCAGGCCACGGCGAAACAGATACCGAAGGCCGCCTGGTCATTGCGCCGCTGGCTTGTGAATTAGTGGAGAAAAAAGCCGGTATCCGGCTGGTCGCCGACAGCATTCCCGCTAAAGCCTATGGCACGTTAGAGGTGGAAGAGGGCTATCACTGCCGCTATGGCATCAACCCTGAGTTTCAGGCGGCGCTGGAAGCGCAGCCGCTGCGTATGGTCGGTCATGACCATACCGGCGAGATCCGTGCTGTAGAATTGCCTGGCCATCCCTTCTTTGTTGCCACATTGTTCCAGCCGGAACGTGCGGCGCTGAAGGGGCTGCTTCCCCCATTGGTGGCGGCACTCATTCAGGCTGCTATAAAACGCTGATAAAAATGCTCTCCCTCTCAGGCCGCCCGGTCTGGGAGTTTTTAGATCTCCCCGCAATTAACCATCACTTAACCATGCAATAACGTTTGCATTACATCATCCGGCTTGAGATCCAGTTCCAAATAGTGAAATAAGCCGCACCGCATTATTGCAGCCATATTGACCACGCACTGGTTTGGGGCAATAAATCCTATAGCGCCCGTCAATGTTACTGTGCAATACCCTCCCGGTACTTGATTGATGGACGTTTCACATGTTGGCACTCCCTTTGCAATGTCCCGAACAGAGGGCGATGCCCCATAACCAGACAGGGTGCCCCGTGCACTCCCACAATAATAATTTTCGGTTTTGTCTCACAGGACGATTTATGAAAAAAATATTGCTCTCAACCCTGATTGCCGCAGCGAGTTTTGCCACTTTGGCGGGTCAGGCACATGCAGGCACGACGCTGGATGCGGTGAAGAAGAAGGGATTTGTCCAATGTGGGATCAGCGATGGTTTGCCTGGTTTCTCTTACGCTGACTCAAAGGGTAAGTTCACCGGCATCGATGTTGATGTTTGCCGTGCCATTGCCGCTGCCGTTTTTGGTGATGCCGAAAAAGTGAAATATACCCCGCTGACTGCCAAGGAGCGCTTCACCGCACTGCAATCGGGTGAAGTAGATATTCTGTCGCGTAACACCACCTGGACCTCATCACGCGATGCAGGTATGGGTATGATCTTCGCTGGTGTGAATTACTACGACGGCATCGGCTTCCTGACACACAAGAAAGCCGATCTCAAAAGCGCCAAAGAGCTCGACGGCGCCACCGTATGTATTCAGGCTGGTACTGATACCGAACTGAACGTCGCCGATTACTTCAAAGCCAACAAAATGACCTACACACCGGTCACCTTCGACCGCTCCGATGAAAGCGCCAAAGCGCTGGACTCAGGTCGTTGCGACACTCTGGCGTCTGACCAGTCTCAGCTCTATGCGCTGCGTATTAAACTTGGCAAGCCCGATGACTTCATCGTGCTGCCGGAAGTGATCTCCAAAGAACCTCTGGGCCCGGTAGTACGACGTGGCGACGAAGATTGGCTGGAGATTGTGCGCTGGTCACTCTATGCCATGCTCAATGCCGAAGAGATGGGTGTGACCTCGCAAAACGTTGAGCAGTTAGCCGCTAACCCGACCACACCAGATATGAGCAACCTGCTGGGTAAAACCGGTAAATATGGTGAAGATCTGAAACTGCCTAATGACTGGGTCGTAAAAATCGTCAAACAGGTGGGTAACTACGGCGAAAGCTTCGACCGCAACGTCGGCGCAGGCAGCGAGCTGAAAATCAAACGTGGCCAGAACGCCTTGTGGAATCAGGGAGGCATTCAATACGCCCCCCCCGTTCGTTAAGCCATTCCTGATAGTGAAAAGGGTTTAAGGAGGCTGATGCACCGGTCGTTCCCCGGTGCATCTCTTCCACGGTTTTACCTGCAGGTCGAGGTTAATTATGTCGCAACGCCCAACCGTAAAGGCTGCGTTATCGCTTACCAATCCGGCGGTTCGTGCCTGGCTTTACCAAATTTTGGCGGTGGTGTTGCTGGTTGCCAGTCTGGGCTACCTTCTACACAACACCATTACCAACCTGACAACCCGGGGCATCACCTCGGGGTTTGATTTTCTCAGCAGAGGTGCCGGTTTCGGCATCATTCAGCATCTTATCGACTATCAGGAGGGTGACACCTACGCGCGCGTATTTGTCATCGGCCTGCTCAATACCCTGCTGGTTTCCGCGCTCTGTATCGTTTTCGCCTCAATTCTCGGTTTTATCATCGGTCTGGGACGTCTGTCGGATAACTGGCTGATTCGCAAAGTATCAACCGTCTACATCGAAATTTTTCGCAACATCCCTCCGTTGTTGCAGATCTTCTTCTGGTATTTCGCCGTCCTGCGCAACCTGCCAGGCCCGCGCCAAAGTATGGAAGCCTTCGGCGTGGCGTTTATCAGCAACCGTGGGCTCTATCTTCCGTCGCCGGAACTGGCTCTAGGTAGCCTAGCCAGCGGCGTCGCCCTGCTGCTGGCGGTATTTGGCATCTGGGCGTTACGGCGTTACAACCATTTCCGGCAGATCCACACCGGCCGCGTCTGGCGTATCTGGCCCTGGGCACTCGGCATGTTGCTGGTTTTTCCGGCGCTGGCGCATCTGCTTTTCGGCCCCGCCCTGCACTGGGATATTCCCGCCCTGCACGGCTTTAATTTCCGCGGTGGCATGGTGCTTATTCCTGAACTGGCCTCGCTGACGCTGGCGCTGTCGGTCTATACCTCTACGTTTATTGCCGAAGTGATCCGATCAGGTATTCAGTCCGTTTCCCACGGTCAGCACGAAGCCGCGCGTTCGCTCGGACTGCCTAATCCGGTGACGCTGCGGCAGGTGATTTTGCCGCAGGCGATGCGGGTGATCATTCCACCGCTGACCAGCCAGTATCTCAACATCGTTAAAAACTCCTCGCTGGCAGCTGCCATCGGTTATCCGGACATGGTGTCGTTGTTTGCCGGTACGGTGCTCAACCAGACCGGGCAGGCGATTGAAACCATTGCGATCACCATGTCGGTCTATCTGATCATCAGTCTGGCGATTTCGTTCTTAATGAACATCTATAACCGGCGTATCGCGCTGGTTGAACGTTAAGGGAAACGAATGACGATGAGCACACTTCCCTCGCCTTTGCCGGTAGTAAAACCCGGCAGTCCGCTAGGTACCGCTATCCTGTGGGCGCGTAAAAATCTCTTCTCCAGCGGGTTTAACAGCCTGCTGACCATTTTCTGTTTATGGCTGCTGTGGGTAATCATTCCTCCCCTGCTCAACTGGGTATTTTTGCAGGCCAACTGGGTGGGTACCACCCGTGCAGACTGCACCAAACAGGGCGCATGTTGGGTCTTTGTCCACGCCCGCTTCGGCCAGTTTATGTATGGGTTGTATCCGTTCGAAGAGCGCTGGCGCATCAACCTGACGCTCATCGTCGGGCTGCTGACACTGGCACCTATGTTCGTTCGGGCTATGCCACATCGCGGTCGATATATCACCGCCTGGATTGTTCTGTTCCCGGTGTTCACCTGGTTCATGTTGTATGGCGGTTTCTTCGGCCTGCCGGTGGTGGAAACCCGCCAGTGGGGCGGGCTGACGCTGACGCTGATTATCGCCGCCGTTGGGATCGCCGGTGCATTGCCGTTGGGCATTTTACTGGCACTGGCACGGCGTTCACGGTTGCCCATCGTGCGCGTCCTGTCGGTAATCTTCATTGAGTTCTGGCGCGGCGTGCCGCTCATCACCGTGCTGTTTATGTCCTCGGTGATGCTGCCGTTGTTCATGCATGAAGGGACCAACATCGACAAACTGGTACGGGCGCTGGTTGGGGTGATTCTGTTCCAGTCTGCCTACGTGGCCGAAGTGGTGCGCGGTGGCTTACAGGCGCTGCCGAGAGGCCAGACAGAAGCAGCCGAATCACTGGCGCTGGGCTACTGGAGAACCCAGGGCCTGGTCATTTTGCCTCAGGCTCTGAAGATGGTAATACCCGGTCTGGTGAACACCATTATTGCGCTGTTCAAGGACACCAGCTTGGTGATCATCATCGGCCTGTTTGATCTCTTTAGCAGCGTGCAGCAAGCCACCGTCGATCCGGCGTGGCTCGGCATGTCGACCGAAGGCTACGTCTTCGCCGCTGCCGTTTACTGGATTTTCTGTTTCAGCATGTCGCGTTATAGCCAACATTTGGAAAAACGCTTTCACACCGGACGTTCCGCACACTGAGGTAAACCATGAGCGACCATCAAGTCACCGCATCTAAAAAAATGATGATCACGCTGGAAGACGTGAATAAGTGGTACGGACAATTCCACGTGTTGAAAAACATCAATTTGGGCGTGAAGTTCGGCGAGCGCATTGTGCTATGCGGCCCGTCCGGCTCGGGGAAATCGACCACCATCCGCTGCATCAACCATCTGGAAGAGCATCAGCAAGGGCGCATCGTGGTGGATGGCACGGAGCTTAACGATGACCTGCGCAATATTGAGCGCGTGCGCACCGAAGTCGGCATGGTGTTCCAGCATTTCAACCTGTTCCCGCATCTGACGGTATTGCAGAACTGTACGCTGGCGCCCTGCTGGGTGCGTAAAATGCCGAAAAAGGAAGCCGAAGAATTGGCAATGCACTACCTGAAAAGAGTACGCATCGCCGAACATGCCCATAAGTTTCCCGGCCAGCTTTCCGGGGGCCAGCAGCAGCGCGTCGCTATTGCCCGTTCGTTGTGCATGAAGCCGAAAATCATGCTGTTCGATGAGCCGACGTCAGCGCTGGATCCGGAAATGGTCAAAGAGGTACTCGATACCATGATTGGCCTGGCCGAAGAAGGCATGACCATGCTGTGCGTCACCCACGAAATGGGGTTTGCACGCACGGTGGCTGACCGGGTGATCTTTATGGATCGCGGGGAGATCGTGGAGGAAGCGCCTCCGTTGGAGTTCTTTGCCAATCCTAAATCCGCGAGAACGCGGGAGTTCCTTTCACAGGTTATTCATTAACGCGCTAATGTTGTGGGCTGCGGCCCACATCGGTAAACCTTGGGCTGCCGCCCAAACCTGCTTTTAAATCTTTAAATTCAAGGTCAAGGTCGTGGGCTCGCCGCCCACACTGGCCCAAGGGAGGCGTAAACGCGCCTCCCTTGGAACCCTGCGTTTTTTTAACTGCGCGCTATCGCTGAATCGGGATGGCCAGCGTAGCTACGGAAGCCTCATAAAAAGGCGCGGGATGTCCAGAAGGGCCGCGCCTACGGTCCTTCTGGGCGGGTGTGGGCAGCAGGCCCACGACCTTGACTTTAAGGCCGGTTTGGGTAGCAACCCAAAGTCTTAGCGCAGGTGGTCGCCTACCACATATACGCACCAATCACTGGCGCCACCACCACCGTGATAACCCCCGCTAACATCATTACCAGGCTCGACACCACGCCCTCTTCGGCACCCAGTTCATAGGCTTTTGCCGTTCCCGCACCGTGTGAGGCGGCACCTAAACCCGCCCCTTTCGCCATCCCGCTTTTCACCGCCAGGCGCAGGAATAAAATGTCGCCGACAGCCATGCCAAACACCCCGGTGATCACCACAAACAGCGCGACCAGATCGGGCTGCCCACCCAACTGTTTGGCGGCGGCGAGAGCGAAAGGCGTGGTGACAGAGCGCACCGCCAGACTGCGCTGGATCTCTTCCGGCAACGTCAGTAAACGCGCCAGCCAAACCGAGCTGAATACTGCCACCAGGATGGCCGTCAGCACACCCGCCGTCAGCGATAACCAGTGGCGGCGGATAATTGCCATATTCTCGTAAACCGGTACGGCAAAGGCGATAGTCGACGGGCCAAGCAACCACAGTAACCAGTGGGTTTCACCGATATAGTCCTGATAGGAAACATGGGTCACCACCAATAAAATGACCAGTACCACCGGCGTCAGGACCAGCGGCATAAATAGCAGGGTACGCCGCTGACGATAGAGTTTTTTATTGGCAAAATAGAGGCCGAGTGTCACCAGAAAACAGGCCATGCTGATGATAAAGTCAGTCATGACGTGCCTTTCGCGCAGCCAGTCGCTGCTCAAGCCGGTATACACGGTCAACCACCAGCGACGTTGCACCGAGTGTCAGCATCGTGCTGATACCAATCACCAGAAAGATCTTCCAGCCTTCTACCATCAGCAGCTGTGCATAATTCACCACCGCCACCACGGCAGGCACGAAGAACAACAGCATTTCGGCCAGCAGCCAGCGCGAACCCGCTTTCACCCACCTGATGGGCAAAATGCGACACATAATCAGTAATAGCAGCATCAACATACCGACAATATTGGCCGGTAGGGGTAAATGCAGCAGCGTGACCAGGCGGTCAGCAATCAGGAACAGCACGGCATACAGTACCACCTGGACAGGCACCTGACAGCGATTCAACAGGGACGGCGCTCTTGTGCGCAACGCCAACAACATGGGGATAACCTCAGAGGGCAGATAAAGAACAGGTTGAATTATACGTTGGCAGGAAACCGGTAAAGAAATGAATTAAAATCATCCAAATGATTCCAAAATGGAATACTCAATAATGGATGTCCGTACCTTACGCTATTTCGTCGAAGTCGTTCGCCAGCAAAGCTTCACCCGGGCGGCTGAAAAGCTGTTCGTCACGCAACCGACCATCAGTAAAATGCTGCGTCATCTGGAAGATGAACTCGAATGCACTCTCATTGTTCGCGAAGGGCGCCGTCTGCGGCTGACCGACAGCGGCCAGGCAGTTTATCAGCGTGGCCTGAACATTCTGGAAGAGTTCCGCCAGCTGGAAGCTGAACTGGAAGATATCAATACGGTGAAGCGTGGACGGCTGCGTCTGGGGATCCCACCGATGGTTGGCACGCAAATGGCACCGCTGATCGGCGAATTTCGTCAGCAGTTTCCGGGCATTGAACTGATTATTTCTGAATTTGGCGGCCTGACGGTACAACAGGCGGTGATTTCAGGAGAACTGGATCTGGCGCTGACGGCCCTGCCCGCCGATGTTGATCCCTCGATTGCTTCACTGCCGCTTTTCAGCCACCCGCTGTGCGTGGTGGTACCGCGCAACAAAAAGTGGCTGAACCGCACCAGTATCTCAATTACCGAACTGGCCGATGAGAGCATCCTGATTTATAACGAAGATTTTGCGCTTTACCGCATGCTGATGGAGGCGTTCAGCACTCAGGGTTTTACACCTAAAATTGCTGCCCGCAGCGGGCAATGGGACTTCCTCGCAGCCATGGTGCAAACGGATATGGGGATCGCCATTCTGCCCGAGCCCATCTGCCAGCGGCTGGATAAAAACAGTCTGATGTGGATACCTTTGGATCCCGCCATGCCATGGCAACTTGGGCTCATATGGCATCAGGGAAGCTATCTGTCACACAGCGCGCAGGCATGGATTGCACTATGCAGGGAGTATTGGCAGCAGGAAGGGGAAGAAGGCGCGCACGCCGGATGACGTGCGCGTGGTAATAGGAAATGAAGTCAGTTGCAGACCGTCATACTTCTTTTTCGACCAGCAATGCTTCGAGCAGATCCAGGTCGTGCAGCAGTTTTTGCAGGGTTTCATTACTGATTTTCTGCGTGGCGCGCAGATGATACAGCTCACCGCGTTCAGCACGCAGCGCCGTCAGGCGGAAGCGGCGCTCAAGATTTTCGAGTTTCAGCGCCGTTTCCATATCATCTTTATTAGCCGTTCGCCGCCGCAGCGTGCCGATCACCCTTGAGCTGATCTCTTTCAGCGTCTGCTCGTCGATATTCTCTTCTGCATCCGCCGCCAGGCGCTCTTCCATCTTATGCAGGCTCTCGATCGCCACTTCTGCTGCAATCGACTTCGCCATACGTTCCTCTTCGCGATAAACCGTGCCGTCAGCCACTACAACGCCTTTAAGCAGGAACGGCAGGGCAATCACCCCGGCAATCAGTGAGAAAAGGATCACCCCGGTGGCCAGGAATACCAACTGATAACGAGACGGGAAGGCGGTGCCATCAGCCAGGAACAGCGGAATAGACAGTACACCCGCCAGGGTAATTGCCCCGCGCACCCCAGCAAAAGAGGCCACCCACAGTTCACGTGTGCTGTAGCTACCAAACAGCAGAGGTTTCTTTTTCAGGAAACGGTTACTGATGTTTTTCATCACCCACAACCAGACAAAGCGCAACAGCAATAGCGCAAAGTAGATGATGCCGACGTCGGCAAACAGATGCCAGGTGACAATAGACGAGTCATGGGTTGCCTGATCGAGCGAATTCTCCAAAATACCCGGCAGCTGCAGGCCGAGCATGATGAACACCATGCCGTTAAATACAAACTCAAGCATCGCCCAGACGCTGTTGGCGCGCAGGCGCATCGCCAGCGGTGCATTACGGATAATGCCCGACTGGCTGATAGTCATACCGGCCGCCACTGCCGCCAAAATGCCCGACACGCCAATATGTTCGGCAATCAGGTAGGAAGCAAACGGCAGTAACAACAGAAAAACAATCTGTGTCGCCGGATCATCGCCGCTCCAGCGGCTCATAATGCGCAACGACTTACTGTACAACCAGGTCACCGCCACACCGGCCATCAGACCGCCGATCGCCACTTTGAGGAACTCGACCGACGCGCCGCCGACGGTGAAAATCATGGTGCCCATCGCTACCGCGATAGCAAATTTGAGCGACACCAGGCCGGACGCATCATTCATCAGCGCCTCACCTTCCAGAACCCCCATGATCGATTTAGGAATTCGTCCTTTGCCTACAATCCCACCGAGGGCCACGGCATCGGTCGGTGAGAGCACCGCCGCCAACGCAAAGGCGGCCACCAGCGGAATGCCCGGCACCATCAAATAAATCAGATAACCGATACCGACCACAGTCAGCAACACCAACACCAGCGCCAGGCCGAGGATTTCACGCCCGTGATGCAAAAATTCCCGCGTTGGGGTTTTCCAGCCATCGGCAAACAGCAACGGTGGAATGAACAGCACTAAAAACAGCTCTGGGTCGAAATCCACATGCAAACCAAAACTTGGCCAGGCCAGCAATGCCCCGACAGCGATCTGCATCAAAGGGAGTGGAATTTGAAACGGCAACATTCTGGTTACGACACCGGAGAGCGACACCACCAGAATCAAGATGAGGATGGTAAAAAAGATTTCCATGCTTTCCTTAGACTCTTATTTTTATGATTTCAATCAGACGGGGTCTGACACATACAGGGGAATAGTAGATCAAAAAAGAGGGAGGGTTAAATCAGAGCGTGCTTAAAGGGGTGTGGTTGGGGCCACTAATTCCCCTTTAAAGGCATTTCTAATTCAAAATCCAGGTCAAGAGCTTGTCTCTCCACCGACTTGCCGGTGACATTTTGAAGACGGCCGAAGCTTTTTTAAATTCAAATTCAAAATCAAAACCTGCTCTGTTTTGTCTTTTAAAAAAGTCCGGGCCGCATTCAAAAAATGGCGCTGAACGAGAGGTGCAAAACCGCGTGTCTTTATTACGCGGGTTGGAACCCGAAGTGAAGGAACCGCAACGCGGCGGCATTTTGCGGCTATCACCTTGGCATCTAAAACACGGCCATTGTGACCCGCGCAGCTGCCGTTTTTAAAGGCGCGGGAGTCAAGAGGGCGCGCGCCTACGCGCCTTCTTGGCCAGTTTGGGTGGCAACCCAAGGTCTTGACCTTGAATTAAAAAAGCGAGTTCGGATCGCAACCCGAAACTCGCCCGGTGTGGGCCGATGCCCACGACCTTGATTTTGATTTTAAAAAGGCGTGATATTTTTTCGCCACAAAAATCTTAAATAGCCCATCCACCTGCATAAAACGCCACTAACGCTACCGCGATAATCACTGTACCGAGGTTTAGCTTACGCCATTCTCCAGAGAAAACGCGGCCGATAACCAGTGCGCTGAAGCCCAGCATAATACCGGTCACGATATTACAGGTGAGCACGATAAATACCGCGCACAGCAAGCCAGACATAGCATCAACGAAGTCGGTGAAATCCAGTTTAGTGACGTTGCTCAGCATCAACAGACCGACATACATCAGCGCCGGAGCCGTAGCATAAGCAGGAACCAGATAAGAGAGCGGAGACAGGAACAGCATCAGCAGGAATAACACGCCGACGACAGTGGCCGTAAGGCCAGTTTTGCCGCCTGCCGCGGTACCGGCCGCTGACTCAATATAGACCGCTGCAGGTGATGCCCCCACCAGACCGGCAAACATGCTGCTGATAGAGTCAGAAGTCAGGGCTTTACCACCGCTGATGATCTGGCCGTTTTCGTCGAGTAAATTAGCTTGCCCTGCTACAGCACGGATGGTACCGGTTGCATCAAACACCGCCGTCATCACCAGCGCCAGCACACTTGGCAGCACGGCCAGTTTCAGCGCGCCCATGATATCGAGATTAAACAGCACCGAGTGTCCGCTGGCGTCAGACAACGACGGCATAGCGAACAGGCCCTGATATTTCACAGCCGGATCAAAAATCAAACCGATGATAGAGATAGCAATGATCACCAGCAAAATGCCGCCGGGAACACGCAGTTTTTCCAGGCCGAAGATCACTGCCAGGCCTAGCAACGTCATCACCACCGGGAAAGAGGTGAAGGCACCCAGTGTCACCGGCAGACCATCGAGAGGGTTTTTGATCACTAAACCGACACCATTGGCGGCGATCAATAACAGAAACAGGCCAATGCCAATGCCGGTACCGTGCGCAACGCCCATCGGCAAATTGCGCAATATCCACGAACGGATACCGGTCACGGAGATAATCGTAAACAGTACGCCCATCAGGAATACTGCACCTAACGCAACGGGTACGCTAATGTGCTGGCCCAATACCAGGCTGAAGGCGGTAAACGCCGTCAGGGAAATCGCGCAACCAATGGCCAGTGGCAGATTGGCCCACAATCCCATTAATAGTGAACCAAACCCCGCGACCAGGCAGGTCGCAACGAATACGGCGCTCGGTGAAAAACCGGCTTTGCCCAACATGCCCGGAACAACGATGACGGAATAGACCATCGCCAAAAATGTTGTCAGACCTGCAATAATTTCCTGACGAACATTGCTGCCGCGGGCAGAAATTTTAAAAAAAGCATCAAGCGAACCGGTAGGCACCACGGTGCCGCCCGTTTGGCTGTGTTGACTAGACATGTGCAACCCTCTGAAGTGTCTTGCTGAAAAGCCTGCGTGGTCATTACGAAACCGTTTCGTCACGTTCGCTTCCCTACCCGGTGAAATGCGTGCCGACAAACAGGCAGGTTCGACGCGCAAAACCAAGGCAAACGTTTAACTCTCATCGCGTAAGGCGGAAATAAAAACCACGGGTACTGCAAAGCAAACGATTATCCAGCCATTAACCCCCTCTTTTCAACTCCCGTTCACGACAAATTAGGCTTATTTGTTCATTTATAACGCATATGGCTGTGAAATTTGCGCAAACCCTGCATTTTTAACGTTCTGCAAGTTGGAACGCGTCAACATCAACCAGGCCAGTCCAAAAAAGAGGTTAGGGTGGCAGGTAAAATACGCCCGGAATAAATGATTGAGTAAAAAGAAAATATGCAAAAGATAAGGGTTAAATTAAACAAGACAGAGACGCGCTCCTGCACCGCCTTAATAATAGAGCAATGGCGGACGAGGGGTAATAGGTTTCACTTATGCTTTATGCATCAGGGGGGAGTCAGTAATAAAGTCATACATCCAATAAAGTTTATTTCTATAGCCAGTCAAAAATGGAATTAATTAACAACCTGTCCAGGCAGGCGTTATTGTGCAGGCAGTTTCAACGTGGGCAGCGCGCGAGACACGAAGCGGACACACAACAGGTCTAGAGCCTGAGCATCGCCCAGGTTCAATATGGCAAATAAAATGGCTTTTATAGGATAAGAGTTAGGCCCCAATATGGTATGGACCACCCTGTTCAAGTGCTTTCTGGTACGCCGGACGTGCCTGTACTGTTGATAACCAGGCTTTGATATGGGGATACTTTTCCAGTCCGCCGCGCGATACCATCGCTTCGATCGGGAAACTCATCTGAATATCGGCGGCGCTAAAATCATTGCCTGCAAACCAGCGGTGCTCGGTGAGGTGCTTCTCGAGATAAGCGCCATGGGTGGCCAGTTGCTTATCCAGATAATTTTGCTGAACTCCTTTACCAATCGCTCCCGCAATCGGGCGGATAAGCCAGGGCATAGGCGGTTTGCCGAGACGGCCAAAAATCAACTTCATAACCAAAATGGGCATCAGCGATCCTTCGGCGTAGTGCATCCAATACCGAAACTGTTGGCGGGCAAAGTGGTCGGTTGGCTTAAGATTACCTTGAGCATCATAGGTTTCCTGCAGGTATTCAATAATGGCCCCCGACTCGGCAAGCGTCAGATCGTTATCCACCAGCACTGGCGACTTCCCCAACGGGTGCACTTTCTTCAACGCTTCCGGGGCCAGCATGGTTTTTTCATCTCTTTGATATCGCTGAATTTGATACGGAACTTCCAGCTCCTCCAGCATCCAGAGAATTCGCTGGGACCGCGAGTTATTTAAATGGTGTACGGTGATCATACATTCTGCTCCCCACTGATTAGTCTGATTAATACTTAACTATAGCCTACCCCAACCTCTAACGTTTTTCGGATGTTAAAAACCCTGCAATAAATAAGCCTAATAAGCATTGTGACTCTATTCCTCTTTATAACGCAGAGAAATCAACCTTAAGTAAATTTAATGCGAAACCGCTATTTTATTAGCGTTTAATATTTTTTAATGCCATCATCGCCGCGCTCAAATTAGCCGTTTTTGTGTGGAGTCTTTGCATGCTTTCCAGTAATTACAACGATGTCCTTATTCTATTTTCCTTCATCGTTGCCATGCTCGCTTCTTATACCGCACTCGACATGGCTGGACGAGTCGCAACCACACAGGGAAAGGCGTCACGTTTATGGTTAGCTGGCGGTGCGCTGTCGATGGGGATCGGCATCTGGTCGATGCACTTCATCGGTATGCTGGCTTTCAGCTTACCCGTCTCTATGGGCTACGACCCGCTCATCACCCTGCTTTCAATGATCATTGCCATCCTCTCTTCAGCTTTCGCCCTGTGGCTGGTCTGCCGGGCGCGTCTGCCGACGCGAAGTCTGGTGTCCGGCGCACTGCTGATGGGCGGCGGGATCGCAGCGATGCATTACACCGGCATGGCAGCAATGCGCATGATGCCCGCCATCAGTTACAGCCCTGGCTGGGTGGTCTTATCTGTGGTCGTTGCGGTGGTCGCCTCCGGAGCAGCGCTGTGGATGGCGTTTCATCTGCGTCAGCAATCACCTAATGTCAAAATGTTGCGCGTCGGCGCGGCGGTTCTGATGGGCGCAGCCATTGTCGGTATGCACTATATCGGTATGGCGGCGGCAAATTTCCCACACAACACCCACAGCATGGCGGCCTTTTCCGGAGTCAATAATAACTGGCTCGCGCTGCTGGTGATTGTCGTTACGTTGGCCGTACTGGCAATCACACTGATTATTTCGGTGCTGGACGCCCGTCTGCAGGCCCGAACGTCGGTGCTGGCCTCGTCGCTTGCGCAAGCTAACCGCGAGCTGACGCAACTTGCACTGCATGACAACCTGACCAAATTACCCAACCGTCTTTTGCTGGAAGACCGGCTGAGCCAGGCTTTTCAGAAAGCTGGCCGCGGTGATTCGTCGTTTGCGCTGCTGTTTCTCGATCTCGACGGTTTCAAGGCGGTCAACGACGCCTTTGGTCATCACGTAGGCGATCAGCTGCTGGTCGCCGTCACCGAAAGAGTGCGTCAGGAGGTGCGGGCGGAGGATACGCTGGCACGTCTCGGCGGCGATGAGTTCGTGCTGCTGGTGGAAATCGCCGAGCCCAATGACGCCGCCACGCTGGCTGATAAACTGGTGCATCTGATCGCCAGACCTTTTCAGGTCTCACGTTATGAACTGCTGGTTTCCGTCAGTATCGGCATCGCCGTGTATCCGGGGGACGGAAACGATGAGCGGGAACTGATGCTCAACGCTGACGCGGCGATGTATCACACCAAGAATTCGGGACGCAATGGCCACAGCTTCTTCCAGCCGTCGATGAATGCGAATGCGCAAGACCAGCTGCAACTTCTCAATGATTTGCGCATGGCGGTCGAACATGACGAACTGCGTCTGCACTATCAGCCCAAATTTATTGCCCCGCATGGCCCGGTAACCGGGTTTGAAGCCCTGCTTCGCTGGGAGCGTCACGGCGTCATGCTCAGCCCCGACGTGTTCCTGCCGATGGCGGAAAAAACCGGCCTGATCATTCCTATCGGCGAATGGGTGATTAACGAAGCCTGTCGTCAGCTGCACATCTGGCATCTGGCGGGTCACAGCAGCTGGACGGTAGCCGTAAATCTGTCAGCCCTGCAGTTTGAGCAGCCCAATCTGGTAGAAATGGTGATTGCCATTATCGAAAAGCATCAGATCCCGCCGAAAATGCTGACGCTGGAAGTGACAGAAACCACCGCAATGCGTGACCCTGACGCCAGCGTGGCGATCCTCGAACAGCTGACGAACTATGGTGTGAAAGCCTCGATTGATGATTTTGGGACCGGTTACTCCAGCCTGCTGTATCTGAAGCGCCTCCCAGCCAGTGAGCTGAAAATTGATGGTGCCTTTATCAATGACCTGATTGCCGGCAGCGAAGATGCCAGTATTGTGCAAGCCATCATCGCACTGGGCCAAACGCTGAATCTGAAAGTGGTCGCAGAAGGGGTGGAAACCACTCAACAACAGGATTTCCTCACGGAGCTGGGTTGTGACGCGCTGCAGGGCTATCTGCTGGGCCGACCGATGACACCGCAGCAGATTTCAGAGCATCCTGATACGGATTGGGAAGCGAAAATGCGGTGAGCTTCTCAAAACCTTGGGCTGCCGCCCAAACCGGCCTAAAGATCAAAATCGTGGGCGACGGCCCACACCGGGTTAAGGTCTAAACCTTGGGCTGCCGCCCAAACCGGCCTAAAGAGGCGCCTATCGCCGCGCCTCTTTAGAATCTCCGGCTCTTTAACTGCGCGCTTCGCTAAATCGGGATGGCCGTGTTTCAGGTGCCACACCGATAGCCGCAAAATGTCAACCCTGGCGGGCTTCCCGGCTGCGGGTTCGAGCCAACGGTAAAAATGTTGTCTCTCCACCGACTTGCCGGTGACATTTTTGAATGCGGCCCGGGCTTTTTAAATTCAAAACCTGTTTTGTCTTTTGTCTTTATGCGAAGTAGAACCAGGCGGTTTCGATCAGCCCTTCTTTTATTTCAAAGATGGCGACGCTTTCTATTGGTTGTTCGTTCAAACCGTGAATTTTTTCGTGGTCGAAGACTTTATTTCCCAGTACAGAACGGGAGATAAGTTCGGCGCGCAGAGCGGGGTTATTGAAGCGATGATTGGCGTAGAAGTCGCGCAGTTGCTCTTTCCCAACGGTAGAAGGCTCGGTAGCGGGCATACGGTAACCCTTGAAGGTGTCGCTGAAACAGGCAACAAACTTGTCAAGATTGTGTTCGTTGTAAGCATAAAACTGCTGTTCTACTGGCGTTAATGGACTGGACATGCCGATCTCCAAATTGAATATAAATGTTGTTTTTATGAATTAAAATTCAATATGAATTGATAACGTATTGTTGTCAACTGCGCGGTTTTAAATCCCATAACTCTCTTACCGTGACCATTAATCCAGGAGTTCCTGCTGCTATGGAAAGATCCCGGATACTTTGTGAACCAAAGTTGACGACGGTTTCCAACCCCGCTTCCTGACATAATACCGCCCCGCCCGCGATATCCCACAGCGTGGTACGCCGCTGCAGATGGCCGTCGGTAATGCCTTTCGCGGCGAATACCATGCCAATGGTGGTACAGCGGTAACATTGCACTGACCAGTCGGCAGCCCGAAGTCCCTGATAAAACGCCGCGGCTTCATCAAGTTTGTCATCGGAGCTGTCGCCCAGCGACACAATCTGCACATCACCAAAGCGAGTGTCACGCGTGAAAGACTGCCCGTTGCGGAAAATCCCTTTACCGCTTTCGGCAGCAAATTGTTCGTTGAGCACCGGCAACGCCACCACCCCAATCACCGGTTTTTTATCTACCACCAGCCCGAGTGAGACGCCCCACAGCGGTGAACCGCGCAGAAAATTAGAGGTGCCGTCGATAGGGTCAATCACCCAGCAGGCCGCGTCGGTTAAGGCACCACCTAACTCCTCGCCGATGATAGTGTCCTGTGGAAAATGCTCTGCCAACTGTGCGCGGATAAACTGTTCGACCGCCACATCAGCCTGTGAGACGAAATCCTGCACCTTCTTGCTGCTGACTTGAATGTCGTCCCGGCGGTTAAAATAACCCAGTGCCAATTCGGCAGCCTGTGCTGCAATCTGGCTGGCCTTCGCCAGACGCGCGGACATCTCGTGGTTAATCATCCTTTTTCCCTGCTTAAAAAACGTTGCACCCAGTTTGTCACGAAAAAATGTCATTGAAATGACAGCAAAAATCCTACAGCGCTAACCGATGGGTGACGTGGTTATCTCCGCTGACAGGTTCGAAACCCAGACGTTGATAAAAAGCATGGGCCGTTTCGGGCGCATGGGTGTTCAGATAATTAAAATAGCGTGAAGCATCTTCAACCAGATGCTCTATCAATAACTGCCCGACACCCTGACGCCGCATCGACGGCATGACATACACATGGCGAATACGGCCTGCATGCCGTTCATTACTGTAAGGATCCACATTACGCCCGCCGGTTGCCACCAGCTGCGGCTCAGGGCCCCGGTTTCCAACATAAAAGACCCCTTTGAGAACCTCACCCAGCAGCTCAAAGCGATTTGCACCCGAATTCCAGTTATCCCGCAAACGGACCAACATTCTTTGACCTTCCTGCCGGCTCTCTTCCAGTAAAACATCAAAGCCCGCAGTGAAAGGATCCAGTGGCGCGATGATTATCATAAAACCCTCCGCAGTGATTTCTGAAAGCTTGCCAAAATAGTCCAAAAAGCTCTATATCTGTTGGCTGATCATTTCTTAAACACCAGACTCTTCAGCCCGGAGAATGCCATGCCTGACGCCGCCCATCTGTTGCCTTTTATGTTGATTGCCCTTGGTCTGGTGCTAACGCCCGGCCCCAATATGATTTATCTCATTTCCCGTTCGCTATGCCAGGGGCCGAAGGCCGGTCTAATCTCATTGGGTGGCGTCGTCATTGGCTTCGTGTTTTATATGGTCTTTGCGGCACTGGGCATTACTGCGTTATTAATGGCGGTACCTTTTGCCTATGATGCCCTGCGTTTGTGTGGCGCCCTATACCTGCTGTATATGGCCTGGCAAGCGGTGAAACCGGGCGGGCGTTCACCTTTTCAGGTCAAAACCTTAGCCCATGACAGTCCGAAAAAATTGCTCACTATGGGTCTGCTTACCAATCTGCTGAACCCGAAAACCGCCGTACTTTACCTGTCATTGTTGCCACAGTTTATTGTTCCGCAACAGGGACATGTCCTGATGCAATCACTGGTTCTCGGCAGCACGCAGATCCTGATCAGCATGACTTTCAATGCCCTTATTGCACTCTCTGCTGGGTATATTGCCGTCTTTCTGGCGGGCCGCCCCTTGTGGATGCTGGTGCAGCGCTGGCTGATGGCTACGGTTCTCAGCGGTCTGGCAGTGCGTATGCTGGTTGAAGCACGTAAATAACCTGCAATTCCTGAAAATGGTTGGGTTTTGATCATATTCTGACGAAGTGTATCGTTATATAATTCTATGCATAACGAATCAGAGGATATTCACGTGCGCGCTTTTATTTCCCTATTTTTGCTCGGCCTTGCGCTGAGCTTTGCTCCCTTTTCATCATGGGCTTCCCGTCAGGTTACCGACCAGCTTGGACGTCAAGTGACCCTTCCCGATAAAGTCGACCGCGTGGTGGTACTCCAGCATCAGACGCTGAATCTGCTGGTGCAACTCGACGCCACCGACGACATCGTCGGCGTGCTGAACAACTGGAAAAAACAGCTTGGAGACGGTTATACGCGCCTCGCGCCTTCGCTGGAGAGTAAAGCGCAGGTCGGTGACCTCACCAGCGTCAACCTGGAAAGCCTGGTAGCGCTGCATCCACAAGTCGTGTTCGTCACCAATTATGCCCCACAGGAGATGATTGACCAGATAAGCCAAACCGGTATCGCCGTCGTCGCCATCTCGCTACGCGAAGACGCTAAAGATCAGGCCGGTAAGCTTAACCCAACGCTGGAAAATGAAGATAAAGCCTATGACGAAGGGCTGAAAAACGGCATCCGATTAATTGGCGAGGTAGTAAACCGTCAAAAACAGGCTCAGGCATTGATCGACTATACTTTTTCACAGCGCCAGTTAGTGAGCCAGCGTCTGCACAATATTCCGACTGACCAGCGCATCCGCACTTACATGGCCAATCCTGAACTGACGACCTATGGCTCGGGTAAATATACTGGGCTCATGATGGCCCATGCAGGAGCGATGAACGTGGCTGCTGCTACGGTCAAAGGTTTTAAACAGGTGGCAATGGAGCAAGTGATCGCCTGGGATCCGCAGGTGATCTTCGTGCAGGATCGCTATCCGGAAGTGGTGGATCAAATTAATCAAGATCCGAAATGGCAGGCGATCGACGCCGTGAAAAACCACCGCGTCTACCTGATGCCAGAATATGCTAAAGCCTGGGGCTATCCGATGCCGGAAGCGCTGGCTATCGGTGAATTGTGGATGGCAAAGAAGCTTTATCCGCAAAAATTTACTGACATCAACATGCAAAAACAGGCCGACGATTATTATCAGCGTTTCTACCGTACCCATTATGTGGGTACGGTAGAAATGATGCGTGCAGGGATCTAGCCTCAGCCCTGGCGCTGCCAAATTGAGGCGAGGTTACGACAGGAGAGAGTTATGCCGAATTCAATAAAAGTGCTGGCAGCGGGAAGTTTACGACTGGCCTGGAGCACTTTGTGCGATACGTTTAAGGAAGAAACGGGCAACAGCGTGGTAACGGAATTTGGCCCGGCAGGATTGCTGCGCGAGCGTATCGAACAGGGGGAGAAAGTGGATCTGTTTGCTTCTGCTAATACCGCACATCCCCTGAGCCTCCAGCAGCACGGCAAGGCCCTGAGCGTCGAAACCTTTTGTGGTAACAGCCTGTGTGTTACTGCGCGCAAAAGGCCCGAGCTGGAAAAACTCAACTGGCTGAGTGTTTTACTCGACCCGCGCTTTCGCCTTGCGACATCCACTCCGCAAAGTGATCCTTCAGGCGACTACACCTGGCAGATGTTCGAGCTGATTGAACGTCGCCACCCTGATGCCGGAGCCACTTTACGCAATAAAGCATTGCGTCTGGTGGGGGGGGAGAAATCGCCTAAGGTACCGGAGGGGAAACTGGCAGCGGAATGGCTGATTTGTACCGGCCAGGCCGACGTATTTATCGGCTATACCAGTTATGCCGCCCTGCTCAGAGAAAATGATCAACTCGAGGTGTTTAACATCCCGGCTGATTACAATGTGCGCGCTAACTATGCGCTGGCAACCTGCACGGAGAAAGCCAAACCGCTGGCAGACTTTATTCTCTCGGATAAAGGCCAGCATATTTTGCAGAACGCCGGTTTTTGCGGTCGCGATTCAGTCATGCGCGACTAGGCCATGTCGGGCAACAACCGGCGTTTATTTATTGCTAATCAGTCGTTGAAGTCACGTTCCTTCAGCGCACGCTGACGGTCGTAATATTCATCTTCTGCGGCGATGATCTCATCAAGCAGAGAGTCCACGTCGGCTTTGGTCGTGTCTTCGGCAAATTCACCGGTCAGTATGCTTTCCGGCGTCAGTTTGCCGTCTTCGTACAATGCCCAGATCTCTTTGGCAAAACGCGTTTTTAGCAACTCTGGGGCAAACTGACCGTAGTAGCTGCGCATATTGTTCACGTCGCGTTCAAACATCGACTCCGCATGGTTGTTGGCAGAAGCATCTACCGCCTGCGGTAAGTCGATGATCACCGGCCCATTGGCATCCATCAGCACATTAAATTCTGACAAATCCCCGTGCACGATACCGGCACACAGCATACGTACAATATTGCGGATCATGGTGTCGTGATCGGCCACCGCCTCTTCCGGCGTCAGTATGACATCACTCAGGCGCGGTGCCACTAACCCTTCGGCATCGGTGATGAGTTCCATCAGCAACACACCATCCAGGCAAATGTAGGGCTGTGGAACGCGCACACCGGCATTGGCAAGGCGGAACAAGGCATCGACCTCAGCGGTCTGCCAGGTCTCTTCCTGCTGCTTCTTGCCGAATTTAGAGCCTTTTTGCATCGCACGGGCGCTGCGGCTGTTACGGACCTTACGTCCTTCCTGATACTGCACCGCCTGCTTAAAACTGCGCTGGGTGGCTTCCTTGTAAACCTTGGCGCAACGGATCTCTCCACCGCATAACACGGTGTAAACGTCGGCTTCTTTGCCGCTTTTCAGTCGACGGACCACATCGTCTATCAGGCCGTCATCCACCAGAGGTTGGATTCTATTTGGAATTTTCATGCAGCCTTGTACCTTATTTACGCGCGCGAGGGAATCACCAGCTCAATATTCCCTTCAGTGGCTTCATTGAAGCCGTCTGATTTCATGCCCTTACCGGCATCCGTTACGCTTACTGTAACACTTCGCGCGCTCTCATTTTCTTGTGCGCACCTGTTTATCCATCAGTTTATCTTAATGCACAAGCAGTGCCTACTTCCTGAACAACGTGTCGCGTTCTCGTTGCGTCTGAAGCCGGCTTCACCAGACCAGCCTAACAAAAATCCCCCTAGGCAAACAAAACTGTTTTAACGGCCACGTTGCCCGATCGGCAAAAAATGACATGTAAATTTGCATTAAATATTCCTGAGCCTGCTAATTTAATCCGCGTGACTCCTAACGCTATTTTTCTATAATTAATGACTACTCTTTATTACCAGATGTAAATAAATGGTTTCTTTTATATTCAACTTAAACGACAGTAACACCTCCCGTTATTAACCAAAGAATTTCGTTTAGCTTGCGTTTATTTAACACCCAACTTGGTATACAAACTGTTTACGATGGTAATGATACTGTGCCGGAACTTTCTCGTTACAGGTAATCGTTATGCCAAATATTTTAATTACCGGCGCATCAGGTTTTGTCGGTGGCGCTGTGGTTGAACATATTCTTCGCCAACCCGCTATGGATAATGTTCAATTACTTTTATTAGTCAGGGCAGACGATAAAGCGGCAGGGCTTGGCCGGATCATTAATAACCTGAAAAAATTTGAGTTAAGTGAAAAACAACTTTCCTTGATCACCGAAGACGCTATTTTAGTCGGCGATCTGGCTGAACCAGAAAACTTCATTGATGATCCACGCCTCGACAGCATAACGCATGTTATTAACTGTGCCGCCATCGCCTCGTTTGGTAATAACCCGGTGCTGTGGAAGGTTAACGTTGATGGTTCACTGATCTTCGCCAAGCGCATGGCTCAGGTAAAAAGTCTGCAACGCTTCGTGCACGTGGGTACCGCCATGGCGTCTATGCCAGACAAAGACAGCGTTTTTTACGAAGATATGCCTGATAACTCGCACAATGAGGATCTGGTGCAGTATACCGCCTCCAAACGCGCTATCGAAAATCTGATTCGTCAGGAGTGCCCGGATATGCCGTTTGTGGTCGCGCGCCCTTCTATCATCGTTGGGCATACGCAGTTCGGTTGTCGACCATCCAGCAGTATTTTCTGGGTGTTCCTGATGGCAATTAAACTGAAGAAATTCACTTGTACTTTTGATGCCAATATCGATGTTATTCCGGTAGATTATTGCGCAATGGTACTGGTTAATCTCTGTCTGAGCGATGATATTCAACATAACTTCTACCATATTTCATCCGGTGAAGAGATGTGTACTCCTTTTCATGAAATAGATACGTTTGTCGCCAAAGCAGGCAATACCAAAAAAATAGTTGATGAATATAAACAAATGTCTTATCAAGATTTCACGGGTATCAGAAAACAGTTCAAAGACATTCTCGGCCCCTGCAATGACAAGATTATCTTACGTGCCATCAAATTATACGGCGGGTTTGCCGAGTTAAATGTCAAATTTGATAATCAGCGTCTCATGGATATGGGCATGCCTAAACCCGCTCCGTTCAGAAGTTATATTGATAAATGCGTGACCTCTACGCGTGGCCAGTCAATTTCAGAACTCATGATGGTAGATTTTAAGTAATCACACTCTGTATAACACCGGCACAATGAATTGATACGACGCGGAAATTCCTTCTTCCGCGCCGTTTTTTATGCCTAAGGGGTACCGTTACGGCCAAACAGGCGAAAACCTTCGCGCTGATTCAACCTTTCATAATAGGCCGTGACGGCAGGGAGTGCCGGACGCGGCATCGGCGTCATTGACCAGCGGTTAACCGACAGTCCAATGGGAATATCGGCCAGCGTAAAACTGTCGCCAAGAATATAGTCCCCGCTGCGCAGCAACTGCTCTTCAATCATCTGCACATGCCGGTTCCAGTCGCTGACACCGGCCTTGATCAGGGTTTCATCAGTATGTTGCGGGCTATTTCGCGCCAGTGCAGGGAACGCATAACGCCATGAATTGTTGAGTTCACCCGCCTGCCAGTCCATCCACTGCTCGGTCAGCGCACGGGTTTGCAGATCGGTTGAGAATAGATCGCTGCGCCCTTCCCTCGCCGCCAGATAACGGCAAATTACGTTGGATTCCCACAATACAAAATCTCCGTCAATTAGCACAGGCACCATACCATTGGGATTGAGTGCCTTAAATTCCGGCGTATCGGTTGGCTGAAATCCTGCGCCAAAATCTTCACGCAGATAATCCAGCCCCAACTCATGGCAGGTCCACAGTACTTTACGCACGTTAATTGATGATGCTTTTCCCAATATTTTCAGCACAAGCCCTCCTCACCCTCAACGAAAAACGTCTGGTATTAAAAGCGCGGCCCGCTGCGTTTGAAAATACGCGTTTCGGCACCGTGATATAACGCATCTGTATGTGCAACAAATCCGCATTTCTCCGCCAGGCGTATAGACGCCTGATGTTCAGGGGCAATAATGCAACACAGCGCACGGTCAAGATGGGTGTCCGCCCATCCAAGTACCCTGCGTGCTGCTTCAAACGCATACCCCTTGCCATGAAACGCAGGGGAAATCACCCAGCCCATCTCAGCCAATCCGACCAGGGACGGGGAAATCTCCCTCTGATAATCCGCCAGACCGATCTCGCCGACGAAAGTACCGTCTTTAAGGAAGATAGCCCAATAACCGAAACCCATCATTTGCCAGTGGCCCGGGTAGCGCAACAAACGGCTCCAACTGGCTTCGCGCGATGAAGGCGAACCGCCGATATATTTCACCACATCAGGGTCGGCCCATTGCGTAGCAATGGCCTCAAAATCGTCCACGCGGTGGGCGCGCAAAATCAGACGTTCGGTCTCTAAAACGGGAGCTGAGGTGTGCATAGTATGTACTCATTAAAGGTCAATGAATCATAAGCTAGCACCGAATACAGACAGGGGGAATGAGGTTTTTAGCGCCAAATTGAACGCCAGGATTAGCGCGTAATCTGTTGCCGTAATGCCGTCGGGCTCATGCCGCGCATAGCTTTAAAACGGTTGCTGAAGTGACTGGTAGAACTGAAGCCGCATTCAAGGCCGATGGTGGTGATATCCATGGCGCTGTGGCGCAACAGATTTTCGGCCTGTACCAGGCGCGCATTCATCACATATTGATGCGGTGCCAGCCCCATACTTTGTTTAAACATGCGGGCAAAATGGAATTCACTTAGCCCGGAGACAACCGCCAGATCTCCCAGCAAAAGCGGCTGAGACAGGTTGGCATGAATGTACTCTTTGACCCGGTTAAATACTGACGGCGATAACCCGCCGCGCACCGTGGGCAGCGCCCATTGCAGATGAGTGTAGTTCTTCGCCAGATGCGCCATCAGCAATGTCGCGGCGCTGCTGAGCATCAGTTGGTTGCTATTCTCCTGCCACTGACTGCTGAGCAAAAACTGGCGATAGAGCAAGGTTATCTGCGGATCTTCAGCGAACGTACGCTCTTCAAGTTGAATGCTGGCCGGGCTGCGCTCCCAGGTTTGTTCCACCAGATGGCGCAGATGCTGATCGCTGCAATACAGATGCACAAAAGAGAGATCATCGCGTACATCCCAGCTCGACATACTGTTTTTTGGCATGATGCAGAAACGGTCCGGGCCGCCGCCGTTACGCCAGCCAGCACGTGTCTTGTGATAGGTTTCGTAGCCGTCAGCGACATACAGACTGAGCGTATGGTGATCAGGGTTTTCCTGCGTCACGCAGTCATTTTTATTTGACCAGGCCGCGAGCTGAATGCCAGAGCCCAGTTCCACGCTGTCATGCAGCACGGCATTGTGCTTCCTCAGCGTTTCGAAAGCCTGATATCCCTTGGTCATGTCGCGCACCGCCTGAGTCTATAAAGAGCGTTAGTGTACCGTTTGGGGCGTCCTTACAGCCAGTTGTTGCTGCTTTGCACGGCAAAAAAAGCGCAAGATTATGCAACCCGTAGCAAGCGGATGACAGCAACAGAAGGCGATTCTAGGGATACTCCCGCCCAACCTGTTGTTTTCTTTCATCGAGTAATGCCATGAACGCGCTGCTATATATTTCTGTGATCCTGATTTGGGGCACCACCTGGTTTGCTATTTATCTGCAACAGGGCGACGTGCCTGCCACCGTCTCCATTTTTTATCGCTTCCTGCTGGCAGCCGTGATCATGCTTGTCGCGCTGTTGGCCACGGGCCGTCTGCGCCGCCTGGCGCTGCGTGACCACCTGTTTTGCATTCTGCAGGGATGTTGCGTGTTCAGCTTTAACTTCTACTGTTTCTACCATGCTGCGGCCTATATCAACACCGGGTTGGAGTCCGTAATTTTCTCAATGTCGGTGCTGTTTAACGCCGTCAACGGCATGCTGTTCTTCCGCCAGAAACTGAGTCCGACATTTATTCCCGCCGCGCTGCTCGGATTGGTAGGCATTGTTACACTGTTCTGGCATGACCTAACGGCGTCGCAGATTGCCCCGGAACTGCTTAAAGGTATCGGTCTTAGCCTGCTTGGCACCTTCGGTTTCTCTTTGGGCAATATGCTCAGCACACGCCACAAAAAGCGCGGGCTGGATGTCTTCTCCACCAATACCTACGCCATGTTCTACGGCACAGCGGTTATCGGCGCGCTGGCATTCTCGCAGGGTGAGTCGTTCGCCATCGACCTGACGCCGCAATATCTCGGCTCACTGGTCTATCTGTCAGTCTTCGGCTCTGTACTGGCTTTCGGCATTTATTTCAGTCTGGTCGGACGAATCGGTGCCAGTCAGGCGGCTTACAGCACGCTGCTGTTCCCGCTGGTGGCGCTGACTGTCTCAACCTTCGGCGAAGGCTATCAATGGCACATTAATGCAGTGATAGGTCTGGGAATGATCCTGCTGGGTAATCTGGTGATGTTCGCCAGACCAGGCTGGCTGGGAATATTTCGCAAAACCGAAAAAGTGCTGAACTAAGTCGCAAGATCAGGGCGGGTAAAATTCAGCTAGACTTTAGCATCGGAACTGTTCATACCTGAGGGGCCGTGCATAACCTATAAGACACGCCCTCCTTCGCATTGATTAAGCACTCTTTTAAGGACATCCCATGCCATTCGTTCGTGTTGATATGATTGAAGGTAAACCCGAAACGTTCCGCAAAGCCATCGGTGACGTGATTTATAACGCCCTGAGAAGCCACCTGAATGTGCCGGAAAACGATCGTTTTATTGTCATCACCGAGCATACCCCCGAGGAGATGATGATCTCCCCTGATTACCTCGGAATAGAGCGTACCCAGAACTGCATCGTGGTGCAGGTGACGCTTAACAGCGGGCGCACGTTGGAGATGAAAAAAGCCTTCTATCACGCCATCGCGTACGGTCTGCACGAGAAAACCGGCATGCGACTGGAGGACGTATTTATTAGTCTGGTCGAAGTGGCGAAAGAGAACTGGTCCTTCGGCAATGGTGAAGCACAGTATGCATAATGTTTATGGCCCGAAGCTGAGTTCAGGCCATGTTGGTCAAACATGCCCATCTTTAAAGAACAGCTCAGAGTGATACGCCCTGCTGTTTAAGCTGGCCAATATCCTGTAACGGCGGTGCGCCAAACGAGCGGCGGTATTCACGGTTAAACTGCGACGGGCTTTCGTAACCCACCTGAAATGCCGCGGTAGCGGCGTCCATGTTTCCCGCCAGCAGCAGGCGCCGTGCTTCCAGCAAACGGATCTGTTTCTGGTATTGCAGCGGGCTCATCACCGTCAGCGCTTTAAAACGGTGATGCAGATTGGATACGCTCATCCCGACCAGACTCGCCAGCTCATCCATCCGCAGTGGTCGGGAGAAATTCGCCTTGATCCACTGAACCGCTTCGCTCACCCCTTTGCCCTGATAATACGAGAGCAGATGGTGATAAAAAACGTCACCTTTCGGGTCCGTGATCAGCCGGTAAAAGATCTCCTTTTTGACCAGCGTACCCAGCGCCTGCAGCTCCTGTGGTTTGTCGAGCATGATGACAAGACGCAAAAAAGCATCCTGCAAATCCGCGTCCGACTGCGTGACGTAAGCGGCCGCGCCGGATCCGCTGGCGGCGGGTTGTGCCAGTTTCATGTCGATGATCAAATCCGCCATTTCCTGAATATTCAGATCGATGCGGATCCCCAGGTAAGGCACCTCCGGCGAAGCCTGCGTGACGTGCCCGGAGATCGGCATATCGATGGCTGACAACACATAGCTGCCCGCGCCATATTCAGTCACATCGCGTCCGATCAGGATTTTCTTCTGCCCCTGCAACACCATGCACATTGAGGGTTCGAGCATGCCTTTGTTCAGCTCGGTGGGCTGCGTGAAGCGGATAAACGACAGCCACGGCAGCGGGGTTGAGACATAGTGATCCTCGGCATCGCGCCCGGCATAAAGTCCCTTCACCCGCTGGCGTAAACGCGTGAGAACGGGCGGGTGTGCTGCGCCTGCGCTGTCTGGCTGTCGGTTCATCGTCAGTTATTCATTTTCAATAGTGGCTTTAGGCTCAAGATACGCCTCCAATCCGTAAGTACCAAATTCACGCCCAATACCTGACTGCTTAAAGCCGCCGAAAGGGACGCCCGGTTCGTCATACATCCCGTTAATAAACACGCGCCCGGCGACAATCTGTGATGCCACGGCGCGGGCTTTCTCCCGGTCAGCAGAGCTGACGTAGGCGTGCAGGCCATACACCGTGTCGTTAGCCATAGTGATGGCCTCCTCCACCGTTTTATAGGTCAGTACGGAAATCACCGGTCCGAAGATCTCCTCGCGGGCAATGGTCATGTCAGGCGTTACGTTCACAAACACCGTCGGCCTGACAAAATAGCCGCTGCTCAGTCCCTCCGGCCGCCCCTCCCCGCCGCATAACAGCTCCGCGCCCTCGGCGATGCCCTGACGGATATAGTCCTGCACCCGGGCATACTGCCTGGCAGTGACCAGCGGGCCGATTTGCGTATCCCTTTGCGCCGGGTCACCGACTTTCACCTGCAATACGGCTTTTTTAAGCTGCTGTTTTACCTCTTCCAGACGGCTTTCCGGCACCAGCAGACGCGTACCGGCCAGACAGGCCTGCCCGCTGTTGAGCGTGCCAATGGTCAGCGCTAGCGGCATCGCTTTCGCGAGATCGGCGTCGTCGAGGATCACATTAGGAGACTTGCCGCCCAATTCCAGCGTTACGCGTTTCATCGTATCGACTGCTCCCCGGGCGATAGTTTTTCCCACCAACGTTGAGCCGGTAAAAGAGATTTTGGCGATGTCAGGATGACGGGTGATTTCCGCCCCCACAACGTCGCCACGGCCGGTAACAATGTTGAATACTCCCTGCGGTAGACCGGCGTCGTGCAGGCATTCGGTAAGAAGCTGCGTCTGCACGGCGCTCAGTTCGCTCGGCTTAATCACCACCGTGCTGCCCGCTGCCAGCGCCGTCGCCATTTTGTTGCAGATAAAACCATAGTTGGCATTCCAGGGAGTGATCAGTCCAACTACGCCCAGCGGCTCCATCACCACGTTTGCCCGGCCAATTTGCCGGACAAAATCGTACTCTTCCAGAATGTTGATGGTTTGCAGGAAGGAGTTTGACGCACGCACCACGGTACCGTGCGACATCCATACCGGCCCGCCGTATTCGGCGATCATCACTGCTTCCAGCTCATCAGCTCGCGCCAATACGGCGTCGTGCAGTTGTTGCAGGTACCGGATCCGCTGCGCTTTGCTGGTTTTTGAGAACGTGACGTAGGCGGCTTTCGCTGCCTCTATGGCGCGTCGGGTGTCGGTTTCATCCGCCAACCTGACCTGTGAAACGACCTGCTCCGTCACCGGATTAATGAGATCCATTACTTCGCTGCCGTGCGGCGTGACAAATTCGCCGTTGATGTAAATCTGGTCGATCTGTTTAATTGGGGTAGATGGCATGTATGACTCCGCTGCGGCCACGCCGCTCAGTGAAAGTACATTCATAGTGGAGGCTGGAGTGAAATCTGCGATAGACGAATACTGTACGAGGATTGCCTAATCCTGCTAAACGGGAGTAAGTTGAGGGATTCCTGACTCAGAACCACAGCAAAAAAAGGTGACTATGACCCCTTCAACCGTTGCATTACATATTGACAGTGAACAGACCGATATCACGGTGCATCAGGAGAACGGCGACGTGACGGCGTTGCGGTTAACGCTGGGTTCGCAGCTGACATCGCTGGGCTATTTCCGCCATACGCCACCGACGCCGGATGAGATGGAAAATGCGATCATGGCCGTCGAAGATGAAATCATGCGCGTCCGGCATGACATTCCCTCCAATGGCAAACTGACCAGTACCGACAATGATATCCGCGCTATCGCACGTCTGGCAGGCGTGGCAGAAAACGAAGAGATGCGGCTCTCCGTCGATGCCGTCGAACACATGTTCGACCGGCTGGCGCTGGTGATCAGCGGCCGCCCGGCAAGCTTTGAAGGCATTCCTGATGGCAACGACTTCGCTGCCACCCTGCTAATCCTGCGCGAATTTATGCACCACCTGCAGTTCGGGGAGATTGTGGTGAAAGGGGCTAAGTTCGAGATGTGAGCGGTGGAACGCCGTCTCCAGACGTTAAAAAGCCCCATTCGGGGCTTTTTGTTTTTCTGACATGGATGCCCGAAGGCGAACCATCAGAACGGGATATCGTCGTCGAAATCCATTGGTGGTTCATTGCTTTGCGCAGGAGCCTTGTTCTGCTGTGGAGCAGGACGGGATTGCTGACCACCACTGAACTGGTTGCCGCCTTGTGGCTGCTGAGGTTGGCCCCAACCGCCCTGTGAATCCTGGCCACCTGAAGCCTGACCGCCACCTGCTGGTGCGCCGCCGCCGGCACGACCGCCGAGCATCTGCATCGTGCCGCCAACGTTAACAACCACTTCGGTGGTGTATTTTTCAACGCCAGCCTGATCGGTCCATTTACGGGTCTGCAATGCGCCTTCGATATAAACCTGAGAGCCTTTACGCAGGTATTCACCCGCCACTTCTGCCAGCTTGCCGAACAGCACAACACGGTGCCATTCCGTTTTCTCTTTCTGTTCGCCGGTGGCTTTATCACGCCAACTTTCAGACGTTGCCAGAGTAATGTTAGCAACGGCGCCGCCGTTAGGCATGTAGCGGACTTCCGGGTCTTGACCCAGGTTACCGACGAGAATGACTTTGTTTACGCCTCTGCTGGCCATGTGGATTCTCCTGATGATGTATGTCGTGGTTGAAACCACAGTTTGGGGTGTGAGGGACTCACTTCGCGTCATTATAACCACAAAACGTCGCCTCCGTACCACGGATGTAATTCGCTGCGACATTCTTTCCAGATTGTTCAGCAAAGCATCCACTGTTACATCGAGTACTGGATATACATTCAGGTTTTGAGGTGGCATAGACTGTGATTTGTGTCATAATTGCGCGTTACGTTCTTCTCTGTGCCCGATTCGTTGACCGCAGCAATGTCAGATTTACCGGCGGTCGCCGGCACGGTGAGCTATCAAGTTAATCCGGGAATGATGAATGGATAAGATCGAAGTTCGGGGCGCACGTACCCATAATCTCAAGAATATCAACCTGATTATCCCGCGCGACAAACTGATTGTTGTCACCGGCCTATCGGGTTCAGGCAAATCTTCACTGGCGTTTGACACCCTGTATGCAGAGGGCCAGCGCCGTTACGTTGAGTCGCTGTCTGCTTATGCCCGCCAATTTTTATCCTTAATGGAAAAACCGGACGTCGACCATATCGAAGGTCTCTCTCCGGCGATCTCGATTGAGCAGAAATCGACGTCGCATAACCCGCGTTCAACCGTGGGTACCATTACTGAAATCCACGACTACCTGCGCCTGCTGTTTGCCCGCGTGGGTGAGCCGCGCTGCCCGGATCACAACGTGCCGCTGTCGGCGCAGACCGTCAGCCAGATGGTCGATAACGTGCTCGCACAGCCTGAAGGCCAGCGCCTGATGCTGCTGGCAACGATCATTAAAGATCGTAAAGGTGAGCATACTAAGACGCTGGAGAATTTGGCGGCACAGGGATATATCCGTGCGCGTATCGACGGTGAAGTCTGCGATCTGTCCGATCCGCCGAAGCTGGAGTTGCAGAAAAAGCACACTATCGAAGTGGTGGTAGATCGCTTTAAAGTCCGCGATGACATTGCGCAGCGTCTGGCGGAATCGTTTGAAACGGCGCTCGAACTCTCCGGCGGTACCGCCGTGGTCGCCGACATGGATGATCCGAAAGCGCCCGAAATGCTGTTCTCCGCCAACTTCGCTTGTCCGATTTGTGGCTACAGCATGAGTGAACTGGAACCCCGCATGTTCTCGTTCAACAACCCGGCCGGCGCCTGCCCGACCTGTGACGGTCTGGGCGTGCAGCAGTTCTTCGATCCGGAACGTGTGGTGCAAAACCCCGAGCTGTCGCTGGCAGGTGGCGCAATCCGTGGCTGGGATCGCCGTAATTTCTACTATTTCCAGATGCTGCGCTCACTGGGCGAGCACTATAAATTCGACGTAGAAGCGCCTTACAGTGAACTGAGCAGTGACGTGAAACATGCCATCCTGCAAGGCTCCGGCAAAGACACCATCGAATTTAAATACATCAACGATCGCGGTGATACCTCGATTCGCCGTCACCCGTTTGAAGGCGTGCTGCACAACATGGAGCGCCGTTACAAAGAGACAGAATCAAGCGCCGTGCGTGAAGAGCTGTCGAAGTACATCAGCAACCGCTCCTGCTCTTCCTGTAAAGGCACGCGTCTGCGCGAAGAAGCACGCAACGTGTTTGTTGAAGAGACCACGCTGCCGGAGATTTCCGATTACAGCATCGGCCACGCGCTGGAGTTCTTCCGCAACATGAAGCTGACCGGCCAGCGCGCGCAGATCGCTGAAAAAGTGATGAAAGAGATCGGCGACCGCCTGAAGTTTCTGGTTAACGTCGGCCTGAATTACCTGTCGCTCTCCCGTTCGGCAGAAACCCTCTCCGGCGGTGAAGCGCAGCGTATCCGTCTGGCAAGCCAGATTGGTGCCGGGCTGGTGGGCGTAATGTACGTACTCGATGAACCGTCCATTGGTCTGCATCAGCGCGACAACGAACGCCTGCTGGAAACCCTGATTCACCTGCGGGATCTCGGCAACACGGTGATCGTGGTTGAGCATGACGAAGACGCCATCCGCGCCGCTGACCACGTGATTGATATCGGCCCCGGTGCCGGTGTGCACGGCGGTGAAGTGGTCGCCGAAGGTTCAGTTGAAGACATTATGGCGGTGCCTGAGTCGCTCACCGGCCAGTTCCTCAGTGGCAAACGTGAGATTGCTCTGCCCGAACAGCGCGTACCGGCGGATCCGACCAAAGTACTGAAACTTTCCGGTGCCAAGGGCAACAACCTGAAAGATGTCACGCTGACCCTGCCAGTTGGCCTGTTTACCTGTATCACCGGCGTGTCCGGCTCGGGTAAATCGACGCTGATTAACGACACGCTGTTCCCGCTGGCACAGCGTGAGCTGAACGGCGCGACGCTGGCCGAAGCGGCCCCTTATCGCGAAATCGACGGTCTGGCGCATTTCGATAAAGTCATCGACATCGACCAGAGCCCGATTGGCCGTACACCGCGTTCCAACCCGGCGACCTACACCGGTATTTTCACGCCGGTGCGCGAACTGTTTGCCGGTGTGCCGGAGTCCCGTGCGCGTGGCTACAATCCGGGGCGTTTCAGCTTTAACGTCAAAGGCGGGCGCTGCGAGGCCTGTCAGGGCGACGGTGTGATCAAAGTCGAAATGCACTTCCTGCCGGATATCTACGTGCCGTGCGATCAGTGCCGTGGCAAACGCTACAACCGCGAAACGCTGGAGATTAAATATAAGGGCAAGAGCATTCACGAAGTGCTGGAAATGACCATTGAAGAGGCCCGTGATTTCTTCGATGCCGTCCCTGCGCTGGCGCGCAAACTGCAAACCCTAATGGACGTCGGCCTGACCTACATCTGTCTCGGTCAGTCGGCGACCACGCTCTCTGGTGGTGAAGCGCAGCGTGTGAAACTGGCGCGTGAGCTGTCCAAACGCGGCACCGGTCAGACACTCTATATTCTTGATGAGCCGACCACTGGCCTGCACTTTGCCGATATTCAGCAACTGTTGGCAGTCCTGCATCAGTTACGCGATCAGGGCAACACTATCGTGGTGATTGAGCATAATCTGGACGTGATTAAAACCGCGGACT
Organism: uncultured Enterobacterales bacterium; assembly: GCA_946478305.1. Classification (GTDB taxonomy): domain Bacteria; phylum Pseudomonadota; class Gammaproteobacteria; order Enterobacterales; family Enterobacteriaceae; genus Ewingella. The sequence continues at coordinate 247 of CAMLBO010000015.1, read as the reverse complement.
GGATTGTCGACCTGGGGCCGGAAGGCGGCAGCGGCGGCGGCGAGATCCTGGTGTCCGGTACGCCGGAAACCGTGGCCGAGTGCAAAGAGTCACACACCGCACGCTTCCTGAAACCTTTGCTTGAGCACCATAAGCAGAAGGCTAAGAAGTCCGCGTAATGCTTTGGTTTCTGCCATACAAAACGCCACCTTCGGGTTAATGCTGATCGTTTAAGGATCAGTTGACCGATCCGGTGGCTCGTGTAAAA
>CAMLBO010000014.1 GCA_946478305.1 uncultured Enterobacterales bacterium | reverse complement strand
AGTGACCGGTACGCCGTCGAGCAGGATCTGCCCGGAGCGGGGTTGATATAGACCGGTCAGCAGCATAGCCAGAGTGGATTTACCGCTGCCGTTGCCACCAATCAGAAACACCAGCTCCCCGCGTTTAATGGTCAGGTTCAGCGGCCCGACGCCAAAGCCCCCGCCTTCGGCTTTTCCGCCATAATTGAACGTCAGGTCACGCAGTTCGAGAGTTTGCCAGTTGCGCGACGCGGGCGGTGCGGCGAATTCTGGCTGATAGTCACTGAGCCTGAGAGCAGTGAGTTTGCCAAATGCCACCTGCGCACTGAGCAGCGTTGGCAATGCGCCCACGGCCTGTAATAAAGGTGTGCGTAAAAACAGCAGCGTCAGGGAATAGGTCGCGGCGACATTGGTATCGGACCAGCCAAGCGTGTTGGCCATGAAAAATACCAGACCAATGGCACCAAGCATCATAATGTTCGACCAGTTAACCGCACTGAGATGGTAGGTATCAGCACGCACGATGTGGTGGCGATACTCCCCGGCATTTTTCTGATACTCCTCTTCATACAGCTGGCGTGCACGCTCGCGGTTTAACGCCAACTCTTTACGCCCGTCGATCACCTTCTCGTAATCTTTTTGCAGATTGTCTTCTGCTTCACGCACATGGGTCAGATGACGGTAGACCCGCGATACCAGCGTAAAACCCACCAGAATAGTGACCACCAGCCATATTACCGTGACCAGCAACATTTTCGGCGACAGCCAGGCCAGATAAGCCGCTGAGCCGAGCGTCAGAATGATCCCCTGCACCAGTTCCGGCAGGCGGACAAAGGCCAGCGTGATCGCGCGCAGATCGCTACTGAGGCTGGCGAGCAGCTGAGCATTGCCTATTTGCTCAATACGTTCGATATCGGTATCTAAAATACGTTTAATAAACTGGCCGCGCAGGCGGTAGATAAAGTGGTGACCCAGCGTCGTCAGCGCCAACTGCGAACCCAGCGTGACGAGCATCAGCAACAGCAGAAAAACCAGGAATTCTGGCAGCACTGCCAGTGAGGCATTGGTGGTTTCAATCAGTTTCAGATTGATAAAGGCAATCAGCCCGATACCCAACGCAGCACTGAGCAGGCTCAGTGCCATTACCGCCAAAAATGGCCAACGATACTGCTTAAAAACCACCTGCAACAACTCCATGAGACTCCCACTTGCTCAAATCGAATGAATACCGCAACAACATCTGCCCGCAGTGTAATGAGCAGCCGGTTGATATCAAGAATAATTCTCATTTTATCGTTCCAGAGTCTGGCACGGAGAAAAAAGCTGACAGCGTGCGGCTCAGTTCCTAAACTTCTGTAATGGATAAAGAACATGAACTTCGCCGAAGTAAACGAAATGCGTTGGGGTTGCTGCTGGTGGCGGCCTCCCTGTTTGTTGTCACGCTGTTTTTCCCGCCTAACTTTTGGGTTTCGGGGCTGAAAGCCATTACCGAAGCCGCCATGGTCGGTGCGCTGGCGGACTGGTTTGCGGTGGTGGCGCTGTTTCGCCGCGTGCCGGTGCCGTTTATTGCCGCCCACACCGCGATCATCCCTAAGAATAAAGACAAAATTGCCGACAACCTGGCCGTCTTTGTACGGGAGAAATTCCTCGCGCCCGCTTCCATTGTGGAACTTATTCGCAAGCATGACCCGGCACAGATGCTTTCTGCATGGCTGAATGCGCCGGACAACGCCCCACGCTTTGCCGGCTATATGATCAGAATGATGCGCGGTTTTCTGGAAGTCACTGACGATCAGCGCATCGCACAACTGATCAAGCGGGCGCTGTTTCGCGTGATCGATAAAATCGACCTTTCTCAATCGGTGGCAACACTGCTGGAAAGCCTGACCAAAGATGGACGCCATCAGGAACTGTTGGATCAGGCTATGGATCAGTTGGAGTTACTGCTGGCCAAAGAGAGTACCCGCACCTTTATCTCCGCCCAGATTGTGAGCTGGATGAAGCGGGAACACCCCCTCACCACTAAACTGTTACCCACCGGTTGGCTGGGCAGAAATGGCGCCGACATGGTGTCGAACGCGGTCAATTCGGTGCTTGACGATATGGGCAACGATAAAACCCACGCTTTCCGCCAAGGCTTTGACCGCTCGGTTCAGGGGTTTATCTGGACGTTACAAAACGATCCGGCTACCGCGCAAAAAGCTGAAGAGATTAAGCAATACCTGAAAAATGACGAAAAGCTTAATGGCTACGTAATGCAGTTATGGGGGGATATGCGCGGCTGGTTGAAAGAGGATCTGGAGAGACCGGACTCCAGAGTACACGCCAAAATCACCGAATCCGGCCAGTGGCTTGGCCACGCGCTGGAACAGGATGCGACGCTGCGAGCCTCACTCAACGCCCAGATGGAAACGGTGGCGGCACGGATGGCGCCTGACTTTGCCGAATTCCTCACCCGCCATATCAGCGACACGGTGAAAAGCTGGGATGCGCGGGATATGTCGCGCCAGATTGAGCTGAATATTGGCAAGGACTTACAATTTATCCGCATCAACGGCACGCTGGTCGGGGCATTTATTGGACTGGTGTTGTATCTGCTTTCGCAGATACCGGTGGTATTGCCGTGGGTGATGGCCAGGGTCTAAAAACTCCCCCGTTTAAGGGGAAGAAACATCTTTATTGAACAGTTTTACTGAACGCGTCCACCGCCAGAATCGCGTTGGCGACATCTTCCGGTGACAGATGTTGATTCAGGTTGCCGAGGGTATCGCCCTTGCCACCAGCCAGTGCACCGACCTTCACCAGATTCTCATAAGACTCGTTTTCAAGATGCATCTCTTTTAACGTGGTCGGCATTTTGATGGCGCGGTAGAAGCGAATGTAACGGGCGATCTCTTCGTCAGGACGCTGTTCCAGCACCATTTGCGTCAGAGTGCCGTACGCCACCTTCTCGCCGTGAGTCAGATGATGAATATCACCGGAAATCGCGGTAAAGCCGTTGTGGATGGCGTGCGCACCTGCCAGACCGGCGTTTTCAAAGCCGAGACCGGACAGCAGTGTGTTGGCCTCCACTACCGCCTCCACTGCCGGGGTCACCAGCTTTTTCTCCACGGCGGTATAGGCGCTGTATCCGTAAGTCAGCAGCGTTCTTTCGCAGGCCTCAGCAATCGCCATACCGGCAATCGTTGGGTCACCGCCCACCATGGATTGTGAATGTGAACGCAGTACGGCCTGCGCCTCGACGAAGGTCGCCAGACCATCGGCAATACCGGACGCGAACAGACGTACCGGCGCCTGCGCGCAAACCTGCGTATCCACCAGCACCAGATCGGGGTTTTTGTCGTAGAAACGGTAGGTATCAAATACGCCCTCGTCGGTGTAAATCACTGACAGCGCACTGCACGGGGCATCTGTCGAGGCCACGGTCGGGACAATCACCACGTTTTGTTTAAGTTCATCAGCAATCGCTTTGGCGGTATCAAGCGTTTTTCCCCCACCGAGGCCAACCACAACGTGAGTCCCCGCTTTGCGGGCAATCTCCGCCAGACGGGTTATCTCGTTGGACGATGCTTCACCCTTAAATTTTTCATAGTGGGATTCAACGTCGGCTTTTTTCAGCGATGCTGTAACGCGATCGCCAATGATGCCCCAGACCCTATCATCGGCGATGAGCAGTGATTTGCCGCCCAGCGCAGGCAGATAGTCGCCCAGTTGATCCAACACACCGCTGCCCTGTACGTATTTTCGTGGCGAAGAGAAGATAAATTTACTCATGATAACAACCTCTTTCCGTTGAAAAACCTACCCTGAGAGTAACCTTCTGCCCCGCAAAGTCACATTATTAAATCTAATAACAATCACATGGAAAGCTAAGAAAAAGACGCCAGAGGAGATTACGAAATGAAAATCATTATCTCTTAGCGTCAAATCCCCATTCTACGGTTTTAGCTATCAAATCTATCAATATAAGCGACTTTTACTTATCAATAGAATCCGTAGAATGTATCGCATTGGCAGCACGTAGTCAGCAGTTGCAGAGTATTCAGCTCGTTGTTAGCCACTCCGTTTAATCTTTTAAAAAAAATGAGGAACAGAATGTATAACTTCCAGCGTTACCAGGCCAAAGAACTGGCACTTGCCTACATGAGCGGCAAATCGCATGATTTTTCGCCACAAGAATTTTTACAGCACGTCAAAAAGATGGAGAAATCCTTCGACGCTTTGCTGAAAACAGGTCAGGAACCTTCACAGCGCGAAGTGCTGGTGAAAGCGTTCTGATACGATAGATTATTGCTGAGGTCTCCTGTGTCAGGTATACCAGCAAGAATAAGCTTCTGATTCACCTGCGAAAAAGAAGTAAAAAAAGAAGCCCCGCTCGCAAGAGACGGGGCTTTGTCATTAATAACGCGTTTCACCAGGGTGAATAACGCTTAGCTCATCTGCCGGTCATCGATATAACGGCGTTTGTCCGGCGCTGGCGGGAAATACTGATAGAGCCAGGTTTCCGTCAGCGCGGTGTTCCCAGACTTAACGTACATACGCAACTCAACCGGTGCCACCGACTCACTGTCCGGGGACCAGTCAAACAGAATGCGGTAGCCATCAAACGGCTGCACATACAGGATCTCGATATTACTGATTTTGCCGGATGATACGTTGATCACCGGCTCGAGACCTTTATCCGCATAGGCTTTCAGATCGCCGCCAATGAAATCGACCGCGAAACGGCGTGCCCACACTTTCGGGTAATTCTCGCCCGGTGCCCAGCCTTCCGGGAAACCGCCCATACCGGTCCGGGTTGCCAGCACGTTGGCCAGCGGGCTACGTTCTGGCGGCGTGCTGCTCCAGTAAAGTTTGTAGCTGAAGTCGAAAGAATCACCGGCCTTGACCGGTTTTTCCGGCTGCCAGAAGCAGACGATGTTATCGAGTGTTTCACCGGTGGTCGGGATCTCAAGCAGGTTAACCGCCCCTTTCCCCCAGTTGCCTACCGGCTCCACCCACAGGCTTGGGCGTTTGTTGTACCAGCCAATCACGTCCTGATAATTATTGAATTCATGATCCAATTGCAACAGGCCGAAGCCTTTTGGATTTTCATCGGCAAAGGCATTGAACTGCAGTTTCTGCGGATTATTCAGCGGACGGCAAACCCATTCGCCATTACCACGCCACATCTCCAGACGGTCAGAGTCATGAATTTGCGGGTGAATGGTATCGCAACGGCCACGTTCGCTGGTGCCACAACTGTACATGCTGGTCATCGGCGCAATGCCAAGCTGCTTAATGTCTTTGCGGGCATTCAGGTGTTTTTCAATCTCCATCACCACGCGGGTCGGTTCGCAGTGAATGATGAAACGGTACGCACCGGTAATACTCGGGCCGTCAAGCAGCGCATAAACCGTAAAGGTGGTATCGCCAGGCTTTGGCGTGTCAAACCAGAACGCCGTAAAGTCCGGGAACTCTTCAGGCACGCCTGCGAAGGTATCGACCGCAACACCCCGCGCAGAAAGGCCATACTGATAGGTATCATCAACCGCGCGGAAATAGCTGGCTCCCAGAAATGACACAACATCACGACGGGTCAGCTCAGGCGCTTTGTTCACCTTAAACCCGGCAAAGCCAAGGTTGGTGATCCCTTCCAGCTGTTCAGTTTTTACCCCGGCATCGTGGTATTTGAACAGTTCAGGGCGGAAGTGAATTTCGCGGGCCAGATGTTTGTCTGCATCGACCGAGTACATACGTACGCGTCTTTTGAACCCCATGCCGACGTGAAATAACTCAACGTCAAGCTGGCGGTTCGGTAAATCGTGCCACAGGGAGTGGGCGTGGTCGTACTCGATCGCGTTATACGCCTGAGGGGTAAGTTCAGCCAGCGTCTGGGGCAGCGGCTGTGGCGGACCGCCAAAGGGTTGCGAAGCGAGGGAGCTGGCCATCTTTTGCAGCACGGAGAAGTCGAAAGTGGTGGCCCCACCGTCCGCAACGTTCTCCTGCGCTGCCGCAGCAGATCGCGTGAACACTGATGCCATCGCTGGCACCCCGCAGTAGGCGGCAAACGCCATTGACGCTTTGATAAATGCTCTTCGTTCCATGCAAGAAGGGTTTCCTGTGCTGGGCAATTCAAATTATCCGCTCTTCTTGTCAGCGCCTTAAGGCAGGCAGCCGGACGTGGCGACCAGGGCAGCAGCGGAGTGTAAAAAATACGACCACAAGGCTAACGTAAAATTCACATGGCGAGTACAACAAAATTGAATGCTTTCAGCTAAAAAATAGCTTGCACGCGATAACAGTTCCAGCATGGGAGAATACCGCAGTACAGGGTATGAGCGAGGTCCTGCAGAAACAATAAGCCACGCTTATTCGACGCTGCACCACGGGTTAAAACATGCCCAAGAATGCGCTTTTTAAGATGAATCTGTTACATTAAAAGTTAATGAATAGTTATGAAAATATTAACCATTATGGGATTGGCAATTTTCTTTCGCATCCTATCAAGGAGTCCCCATGTCAGACCCTCATATCCTGCAATGGACCCAATCACTCTATTCGCAGCTAACCGCCACAGACGACGCTTCCCTGCCCGCGGCTTTACACGTTGGCGGTGCGGGCTATCTGCCTTGCGCTTATCCGGTGACTGAATTTGCCACGGCGTCTGTCGCGGTGGCTTCTCTGGCATTAGCCGCATTTATGGCGGAAGGCGGTATCACGTCCCCCGACATCATGGTCGACCGCCGGTTGGCCTCGCTGTGGTTTGCAACCACCTTCAGACCACAGAATTGGGAATTGCCACCGGTGTGGGACGCCATCGCCGGTGATTACGCCACTGCCGACGGCTGGATCCGGCTGCATACCAATGCACCTGTCCACCGTAAGGTAGTAGAAGGGATTCTCGGCCAGCATCCAGACCGGCAGGCATTGGCGCTGATGGTAAAAACATGGCGCAAGGCGGTGCTGGAACAGACCCTCGTTGAGGCCGGAGGTTGTGCGGCTCAAATGCGTAGCGCCGCAGAGTGGCAGCAGCATATTCAAGGGAAAAGCGTCGCGCAGGAACCCCTGTTTCAGCGGTCGATTTTTCCTCCTCAGCCGAAACCCGCGTGGTCTGTTTCAGCCCACCGACCGCTGCGGGGCATCCGCGTGTTAGATCTCACGCGCATCATTGCCGGGCCGGTCGCAACACGCTTTCTGGCGGGTTTTGGTGCTGACGTGCTGCGTATCGATCCTTTCGGCTGGGAAGAGTCCAGTCAGGAACCGGAGGTGACCCTGGGCAAACGCTGTGCGCGGCTTAATCTGCATAACCCGCAGGACCGCCATACATTTGAACAGTTACTGCGGGAAGCCGACGTCATCGTTCACGGTTACCGCGCCGGTGCGCTGCAAAAGCTGGGTTATGGCCCCGCACAGCGCCGCCTGCTGGCACCCGGCCTGGTGGATGTTTGTCTTAATGCCTACGGTTGGAGCGGCCCGTGGCGTGAACGCCGTGGATTCGACAGCCTGGTACAGATGAGCTGCGGGATTGCTGAACGCGGCATGCACTGGATCGGGAGCGACAAACCCCATCCTCTGCCGGTACAGGGGTTGGACCATGCTACGGGTTACCTGATGGCAGCCGCCGTTCTGCATGGATTAACCGAACGGTTGCAGAGCGGTCAGGGCAGCGAAACGCGGCTGTCTCTGGCGCGCACGGCTGCCGAACTGATGCAATTCACTGATCAGAATATCGGTCAGAAGGAACCGGAGATCACCCGCGCAGAGAAAAGCGACTTTTCCGGCACACCAGAGCACACCCAATGGGGCGATGGCTGGCGCTTGTTGCCGCCGGTACACATCACGGGAACAGAAATGACCTGGGATTTTCCGGCCTCGGCGCTGGGTTCGGCTCAACCTGCCTGGCTGGAGCGTCAGTGAAAAAGTCTCAGTTTTACAGCATATAAAAATAGACTACGTTAATGATCCTTCACTCTTTCTTTACCGGACTACTTACAGGTTTAGGCAATCTATGCATCCAACTCTTCAGCATGACTTCGATACGTTCGGCGATATTCTGCAACAGGCGCGTGATACAGCAGTGTCATTTATTGATTCTCTCCCAGAGCGTTCAACCTGCCCCGCGCTGAGTGCGCAACAGCTGAAGTCTGGGGACGATATTCTGTCTGAGCATGGCGTGGGGGCCGAAACAGCGCTGAATGATTTTTGGAATAAATATGCGGATGGAATGTCGGCCAGCGCCGGGCCGCGCTATTTTGGCTTTGTCACCGGCGGCGGTACGCCAGCTGCTGTTGCGGCCGATTGGCTAGTCAGCGTCATCGACCAAAATACTCAGTTGAATTTTGATTCGGTTTCACCGGCCATTGAGCTGGCGACCATCAACCAGTTGAAGCAACTCCTTGGCCTGCCTGACGAGCAGTGTGGCAGTTTCGTCAGCGGCGCCACTATGGCGAACGTCGTCAGTATGGCCATTGGCCGTCAATGGCTCGGAAAACAGCGCGGCATCGACGTCGCGCAGCAGGGCTTGCATGCGCTTGGCCCCCTGCGCGTGCTGGCTGCGGCGGCACACTCGAGCAGCGTGAAAGGCCTGAGTATGCTGGGCATCGGACGTGATGCGCTGGAGAACGTCGCCACGCTGCCCGACAGCGAAGCTATTGATCCGCAGGCGCTGGAACTGGCGCTACAGCAGCACCCGGATGCCCCGACGCTGGTGCTCGCCAGCGCCGGAACCGTGAACACTGTGGCCTTTGACGATCTTCCCGCGCTGTTGAAGCTGCGCGAGAAATATGGTTTCTGGCTACACGTGGATGCCGCTTTTGGCGGCATTGCTGCCGCCTCAGAAAAATTTGCCCACCTGCTTGAGGGCTGGCAGCAGGCAGATTCCATTACGGTTGATGCCCACAAATGGTTGAACGTGCCCTATGACAGCGCCATTCAATTTACACGTCAGGCGCATCTGGCCTTACAGATTGAGGTATTCCAGAACCATTCTGCCTATCTTGAGCCACCAAAGGTGCGGCCGGATAACTACCTGCACCTGACACCGGAAAACTCCCGCCGCTTCCGCGCTCTGCCGGTGTGGATGGCGCTGAAGGCCTACGGTCGTGCTGGTCTGGCTGACGTGATGGAACGCAACGTTGAGCTGGCCGCCCGGTTCGCCCGTCAGATTGAAGGGATGCCAGGCTTCCGTCTGTTGGCCCCGGTGACGTTAAACGTGGTCTGTTTTGCGCTCGACGACGCCGATGGCAGCGCGGAGTCTGTTGCACGCCGTAACCGTTTTCTGAGCCTGCTCGACAACGCGGGCGTGGTGCGGTGTACGTCGACGTCGCTGAATGGCAAACCCGGGATGCGCGCTGCGCTGGTTAACTGGATGACCAGCGGGCATGACATCGATCTCGCACTGGGTTCCCTGCAAGCCTGTCGCGCAGAGATTTGAGCGCAGTCTGAAGGTTAAAGCTCCAGGCGCAACGCCGCCTTGCGATATTGCAGCGGCGTTCTGCCAATAAGTTTCCGAAAACAGGTAATAAAATAGGGAGCGTCGGCAAACCCGCACTGGCTGCCGACCGCTTCTACCGAAAGATCGGTTGAACGCAGTAACTCACAAGCACGTTTAATGCGCCGCGTCGCCAGAAAATCCGCAATCGACCCACCGGTTTCCTGACTGAATACCCGTGAAATGTAGCTTTGCGATAATCCCACCGATGCCGATAACTCCGCCAGGGAGAACTTCTGTACGTAATTCTCCTCAATCCATTGCATCACCTTCGACGCCGTGGTTCGGCTGATGGTTTTCTGCTGCCCTTCCTGTTCAGGCATAAAAGCCATCAGCTGCAATACCAGCATAGCGATATCCTCCCAATGATGGGCTCCGGCCTGTTGCAGTTGATGGAAATGCTCGAGTATCGCCTCGATATGTACCGCGCTGGCTGTCAGGTCATAGATATGCGAATCACGGTTACTGTCCCACAGGCGCGCAAATCGGGCCTGGCGCTGCGGGAAAGGCTGCAAAAAACCATCAAGCAGCTGATGATCGAGATGTACCGTCGTCCGCTCATAGTGGTTTTTATCCGTCTGTACGACAAAAACTTTATGCAGTTTGAATGGCGGGAACACAAATAGCCGTCCCGGTCGCAGCGTGTATTGTTGATTATCAACCATCACGATGCCGTATCCGCGGCTGACAAACAGCATCTCCAGACACTGGTGCCAGTGAAAATAGTTAGCACTACCTTTGTTCATCCGGTTAAACGAGATCTGCCGGTCATTAAGGGCTATGCGTTCAAGAAAGTCGGTCACCGCCATCTTTATCTTCCTCTGAGCAAAAGGTCATCAGCTGGAAAAGACGTAATGACAAGGAATTACAATTTTCTGGCTGAATTTTGCAATTTAAGCCCTTTTTCACCGGTCACGACAATATCAATTTTAAAAATTGCAGCATTATGTGAGCCGCATAACAATCAGACCAGGTAAATTCTCTATATTTCGATAACTATAAATACGGAAATAAAAAACCCTGAAATAGAAAAAACAAAAAAATGAAACAATATTTCATATAAATGCTTTTATAAGGTTTTTAATTCCTTCCAACGACCCTAAGCAGTGCGGAGCGTAAAATGAGCCAGATAAAGATCAATACGGAGAATCCATTGCGCGATCGTCAGCAGGTAAAAACTCTGCTGAGTGAATTGCTGTCGGCAGTCACGCCTTATACCGAGGAAGGTAAAAGCGGTATCGATCTGGGCAACACCACAACCCATTACGGTAAACAGATCGCCAAAATGGAAGCGCTGTCCCGCATGTTGTGGGGAATTTTCCCCCTTCTGGCTTCGGGCGAAGAGTGCGATAACCTCTCGTTTTATCTTACCGCAATCCGCAACGGCACTCATCCTCAACATGGGGAGTACTGGGGGGATATCTGGGACTTCGACCAGCGCTGTGTAGAGATGGCGGCGTTTGGCGTCGGGCTGGCTTTGCTGGATAAACGGCTTCTCGCCTGGTTCAGCCCTCAGGAACAGCGCAACCTGATTGCCTGGCTCAATCAGGGAACCCGCGCCACTATTCCCAATAATAACTGGAATTACTTCCCGATCATGGTGCAGATGGGCTGTAAACAGGCTGGTCTGCCGTGGGATCGGGCAGCGGTCGAAGAGCGCTTTGCGCTGATGGAGGCCTACTATCTGGGGGACGGCTGGTACTCTGATGGCCCCGGCCGCCCTCGCGATTACTACATTTCGATGGCATTTCACTATTACGGGCTGCTGTATGCCACGCACATGGCCGATGTGGATGCCGAACGCTGCGCCACCCTGCGCTCAAGAGCGCAGCGCTTTGCGCAGGATTTCATTACGCTGTTTTCCGCCGACGGCTCAGCGGTGCCCTTTGGCCGCAGCCTCACCTACCGGTTTGCTGAAGCAGCATTCTGGAGCGCCGCCGCCTTCAGCGGGCTGGAAGTGTACTCCCCCGGCGTGGTGAAGGGGCTGATTTTGCGCCACCTGCGCCACTGGCTGAAACAGCCGATATTTGACCGCGATGGTGTACTGAGCATCGGTTATCACACGCCAAATCTGGTGATGGCCGAAGATTACAACGCGCCCGGCTCCCCCTACTGGGCCTGTAAACTCTTTCTGGTCCTGGCACTGCCTGAAGGTCATGCTTTCTGGCAAGCCGAAGAGCTCCCGCTGCCACAGAGGGAAAATCCGCACTCTATTCCTCATGCCAACCAGATCCTGCTGCACGATGCCCGACAGCAACACGTGGTGATGCTCACCTCCGGCCAGCTCGAGCTGAATAACTTCGTCAATACAGAAGCCAAATACACCAAATTTGCCTATTCCAGTCAGTTCGGCTTCACGCTTGACCGTGGACGTTATGGCCTGAACCATGCCGCCTGCGATTCCATGCTGGTGCTGTCCGAACAGGACGGTTACTACCGGGGTCGTCGGGGTTGTGAAGAGACCCGGATTGGCCAGGATGCGATCTATTCACGCTGGCTGGCATGGCATGACGTGGAGGTAAAAACCTGGCTTATCCCCTGCGCAGACGGCCATCTGCGTCTGCACCAGGTCACTACGGCCCGCACACTGGATGCGGTGGAAGGAGGATTCGCCGTCATCCATAACCGCCAGACGCAGGTAGAATTTTACCCGAAGAGAACGTCTTGCCGGATTATCGCCTGCAATGGCAGCAGCCTGATGGCCAGCATAGGAGATGATGCGCCGCGTGAGGCAGCAACGGTGGTCACCCCGCCCAACAGCAGCATTATGTTTGCCGAAACGGCGGCTATCCCGGTGCTAAAAATCACTCTGCAACCCGGTTCGCACTGGCTCATGTCAGCAGTATTTGCCTCAGCGAATACAACAGCGGAGAGCCTGACATTGCCAGTCGTCAGGCGTGATGATCAACACGTGCATATTCATTATCAGGGCCGCAACTGGTGTGTCGCACTCAATATTCAGGAGTCAATATGAAAGCCATTAAAACCGCCAGTAAGTCGGCTTATTACAAAATGAGCAGTTTTATATTCCTGTATTTTTTCACCTGGTCATCCAGCTTCGGCTTATATGCATTGTGGCTCGGACAGAAAGCCGGGCTGGACAGCATGAGCATAGGTACGGTATTTGCAATTAATGGTGTTTTCGCCGTCATAATGAAACCTGTCTATGGCTATATCATGGATAAAATAGGCATGAGTAAAAGCCTGCTTTATTTTGTGGTTATTATTTCTGCCATGATGGCCCCCTTCTTTATTTATGTTTATCAGCCCTTGCTGGAAAAACATTTAATGATCGGCATTGTGATTGGTGCCGTTTATCTCAGCCTGGGCTGGTATGCGGGCGTAGCAGCCTCGGAGTCCTATGCAGACCGCTTTAGCCGCCTGTACAGTATGGAATTCGGGCAAATCCGTATGTGGGGCTCCCTGGGCTGGGCATTGGCGGCTTCTTTCTCCGGTATCCTGTTTAATCTTTCTCCAGCGTGGAATTTCAGTCTCAGCAGCGTGACTTCGTTGTTGATGCTTGGCGTGCTTCTCTCTTTAAAAATCGGCGAAGCCGAGCTGCGCAACAATGATGTGATTGCCCAGGAGAAAATCGTCTTCGGTGATGTGATTCTGCTGTTGAAAAATCGTAAATTCTGGATGTTCTCACTCTACGTTGCCGGCGTGGCGTGGATGATGTTTGTTGCAGAGCAGCAATTCTCACGTTATTTCGTCACTTTTTTCTCTACCAAAGAACAGGGTAATGCCATGTATGGCTATCTGAGCACCGTTCAGTCAGGCCTGGAGTTTCTGATGATGATGGTGATCCCGTTCCTGGTGAACTATTTCGGCGCCAAAAGAGGCCTGCTATTGGTCGGGCTGGTCGTGGGGTTGCGGCTGATTGCCTCAGGGTTGACAAACGATCCGCTGCTGATCTCGATCATCAAGCCTTTCTACGGGCTGGAAATAGCCCTGCTACTGGTATCCGTCTTCAAATATATCGCCGAACATTTCCATAAACGCGTCAACGCGACCATGTATCTGCTGGGCTATCAGGCAATGATCTATGTAGGTTCTATCGTGGTCGCCCCCCCGGCGGGCTATTACTACGACCGCATCGGCTTTGCCCATACCTACCTGATTATGGGTGGCATCGCGCTGCTGTTTACCCTGATCTCCACCCTGACGCTTTCCGCCTGCTACAGCCGGCGCGATGAAAAATTCAACATGAACTCTGTGACTACCCCGGACATCAACGCTTCTGCACCTTTAACCACCGTTAAACGCTGATTCAGCCTTAAAAGGGAGAACCTATCGCCATGACTATCACCATTGCCAAAGAAAAATTATTAACGGTTGAACTCAATCAACTGGACAAAATTGCCCTGCGCCAACAGCTGGAAAACGCCCGGCAGCAGGTGCTGCGCAAAATTGCCCGCAATATCCCTAAATTTGATGGCAAATTCCCGGCCGAAACCTGTGAAAACGGCCACTATGCGCTTACAGATAATGTGGAATGGACCACCAGTTTCTGGAGCGGACAACTGTGGCTGGCCTGGGAAATGACCGGCGATGACAAATTCCGCCAGGCGGCCGAAAAACATATCACTTCGTTTGGTAGCCGCATCGCCAACCGCATCGACACCGCCACCCACGACCTCGGTTTTCTCTATACGCTCTCATGCGTGAGTGCCTGGCGGTTGACCGGCAACCGGGAGGCGCGTGGATTTGCCCTGCTGGCCGCCGATGCCCTGCTGGAACGCTTTAATCCGCAGTCTGGCATCATTCAGGCGTGGGGCGACCTGTGCGACCCCGAACAGGCCGGACGCATGATCATCGACTGCAATATGAACCTGCCGCTGCTCTATTGGGCCACTCAGCAAACTGGAGACGCGCGTTACGCCGAGGCCGCCTGTACCCATGCACATCAGGCAGCAAAGTATATCGTCAGGCCGGATGCTTCCACCTACCACACTTACTATATGGATACGGTCAGTGGTGCTCCTCGCTTTGGCAACACGCATCAGGGTTATGCTGACGACTCGTGCTGGTCCCGCGGCCAGGCCTGGGGGATTTATGGTTTCCTGCTGAGTTATCGTTACACCGGGAACAAGGATCAGGTCGAGTTATCACGGCGGCTGGCGCACTATTTCCTCAACCGTCTGCCGGAAGATGATGTCTGCCATTGGGATTTAGCCCTGCTTGGCACCGACCAGGCTCGTGACAGCTCTGCTGCTGCCATCGCCGTTTGTGGCCTGCTGGATCTGGTCACCGCCCTGCCCGCTAGCGATGCTTCCCGGGCCTGTTATGAAGAGATAGCGCTGCGGATTATGGCATCGCTGACTGCCAACTATCTGGCCGGTGATGAGGAAGACTGCGACGGTCTGCTCAAACATTCCGTTTATCACATGGCCAGTGGCAAAGGGGTGGATCAGTGTTCAAGCTGGGGGGATTATTTTTATGTCGAAGCGCTGGTACGGCTGACACAAAGCTGGCAACCCTACTGGTAAAAAATGCTGATGTTTTCTCAGACGGTCATTAATGGCCGTCTACTCTGTCCCCCCTGCACAATGAATGTTCAGTAACAACATAGGTGAATAATTTTTAAGCATGTGACTAATGAATAATAAACCGACTAATGACTTTGCATGAGGAAAATCCTAAAGTTTTATTTCACGTTTCACGCTATGTGATTAGCATTATTAAGAATATTCCTAATGGCTAAATATTATTTTCCCCGTCGCACCTCCCGCATTGACTTAAGCCAAATTGAAGTGACTCACCTCTTGCGCTCAGGCACTGAAAAATACCTTTGAACTGTGTGTGTTTTTGTTGCAAAAAGGTATCTGAAATACGCGTTTGCGGCTTTCACCACCAGTGATAATTGACCATACAAACTTGATAAAGAACAGGGAGGTCCTATGAGGATTGACTATGCAAACGATAATTTTAGATTCATGCAGTTTTACCTGCCGTGGCCTGCTTCAGTCGTTAGGTGATAACGGAATTCAGGCGCGGGATGTGAGTTTTGTTCGAACTTTTGACCAGTTAAATTTAAGTAGTCTGCAAAAAACACCCGGCGTGGTGTTTATCAATGAAACGTGTTTGCAACCTCACGGTGAAAGTAAGGATCAAATAAGAAGTTTAATTAGCCACTATCCGGAAACCTTGTTCTTTATTTTTATGTCTGAAACACGGATCCATTTCGAAGAATATGTTTTTGTCAGAAAAAACGTCATTATTTCATCGAAATCGATTAAGACTGCCACGCTTAATCAACTGATACGTAATTACCTGCACCATCATGATTTAGCCGGGCTTGAGTTTGCAATGCTGGATATCACGCCGGTGATGCTCAGCCGCAGCGAATCCAACACGTTAAAAATGTGGATGTCAGGGGAAGGCACGATTCAGATTTCAGATAAACTACGCATTAAAGTAAAAACGGTTTCCTCCTATAAAGGAAGTATTAAACGTAAAATTAAATCACCAAATAAACATATTATTTATCACGTGGTTCGCCTGAGCGACCAGTTCACTGGCGGCATTTATGTTAATTAGTGTTAATTGTTTATCAACGGGACAATGCAACTGCATTGTCCTTTTCTTCTCACCCAGAGCCACAGCCGTCGGGAAATAGCAGAAGTGCGAGCTGGATCCCACTTATAAATTCAATCTCCGCCCGGAAATGCCGATGACATAGGATGGCGCCTTTCGCCATGGCAGAATTACTGCGCATGCAGGATTAACAGAGCGGAATAATATGGATACTTTTACGACGGAACACCCGTTAAACACGGCCAAAAAAACCATCTCTTTTATCAGTAATATTCGTCTTATCACCCTGATCAGCGCCATTCTGTGCGGGATACTGGTTTTATTTGCCCTCTCGATTGGGACCTCCAGCTTCTTCCTTAAACAGAGTAACGATGCCCTGGAAAATGCGACCCAGGAGTTGCAAATCCGCCTGGCGCTGTCCAACAGCTCCAACCATCTGCGTACCGCCCGTCTGCTATTGATTCAGGCTGCCGCCGCCGCCCGCGTAGGTGACCAGGAAGTATTCAAAAAGAACATCAGCGAGGCTGAAAATCGTCTTAAGCAGTCGCAATCTGCCTTTACGCAGTATATTAGCCGCCCGAATAAAACGGCCACCGATCTCACACTCGATGAACCCCTCAAAAAAACCTATACCCATTACCTGAAAGCCGGCATTACGCCGATGTTGGAGTCAGCCCGCCAGGCCCATTTTGAGGAAGTTATTTCTCAGGAAGCCGAAACGGTACGCGGACTGGATGAGAGTAATAATATTCCGTTGCTGGCCGCTATTGCCTACCGTACGGACACCGCCAATAAGATTAATCAGGCGGCACAGTCTGATGCCCGGCTGGGTTATTTGTTGATGGGGGGCGGTTTCGCGCTGGCTTTCGTACTGACCATTGTGACTTATATCGTAATGCGCAAAGTGATCATCACCCCGATTAACCGTCTGGTCAGCCATATTCAGAAAATTGCAGAAGGCGATTTAACGCAACCGGCTGATGCCGCCGGACGCAATGAAATCGGTGTGCTGAGCAGCAATATCGATGTGATGCAGTCATCATTGGCCAATACCGTACTGATTGTCCGTGACGGAGCCACGTCGATTTATCAGGGTTCCGCTGAGATAGCCACAGGTAATACGGATTTATCCTCCCGTACCGAACAGCAGGCCGCCGCGCTTGAACAAACGGCAGCCAGCATGGAGCAGCTAAGCGCCACGGTGAAACTGAACTCCGAAAATGCCCATCACGCCAGCAAACTGGCGGCCGATGCATCGGATAAAGCTCAAAAAGGCGGTGATATTGTCGCGAGTGTGGTCAGCACGATGGAAAACATTTCGCGTAGCTCGACTAAAATTGCGGATATCACTAATGTTATCAATAGCATTGCGTTTCAGACCAACATTCTGGCGCTGAATGCGGCGGTTGAAGCCGCCCGCGCTGGCGAACAGGGACGGGGGTTTGCGGTGGTCGCAAGCGAAGTGCGCAATCTGGCGCAGCGCAGCGCAGATGCCGCCAAAGAGATTGAGTCGCTGATTGAAGAGTCGGTGGATTATGTCGGTGAAGGCTGTCTGCTGGTCGGAGACGCAGGGGACACCATGTATGAAATCGTCACCGCCGTCAGCCATGTTACCGATATTATGGGTGAAATCGCCTCAGCCTCTGACGAGCAGAGTCGGGGTATCAACCAGATAACTCAGGCCGTCTCAGAGATGGACAGCGTAACGCAACAGAATGCCTCGCTGGTGCAGGAAGCCTCGGCTGCCGCCGCCTCACTTGAGGAGCAGGCAGCACGTCTGACACACGCGGTGGCGGTCTTCCACCTCGATGCGCAGGCAGCCCGTCCGGTAAGTCGTAAACCCGCCCTCTCTCTGGTAACAGCGACTCCCACGTCTGACACAGCCAGCAATACGCAGAACTGGGAAACGTTCTGACCATCAGAAAGTAGAGCCTTAAAAAAAACACCGGATGCAGTTTCCTGCTCCGGTGTTTTTTCATGTCTGAACTCTGCGCTAACGCGCCAGGCTATTTGCCTTTAACATGCGGCTCAACGAAGGTGCCATCTTTACTGTCGCCTTCATTGAAGAACCAGATACCATCCGGATAGTCTTCCAGCGCCACCAGATACATCACCCCTTCATAAAACTCTTCTACCGCCAGAACTTTACCTTCACGACGCGGACCGCCGTCAGTTTTTACCGTCACCAGATCGTTAACTTTCATCGAGTTATCCCATCGTTTTGCATGCTATTTATTGTAGTACAGAGTCAGTCAAAAAGGCACGTGAACCAGGACTTTACCAACCCTACTCAGGCAATACGTTTGGTAAAATTCAGGCATAAAAAAACCCGCGCATGCGGGCTTTTAAATCATCGTTTATCTGCTGTAAACAGCGCAGAAGCGAGATTAGATAGCGGTAACGTTAGCCGCTGACGGACCTTTAGCACCGTTCTCGATAGAGAACTGTACATTCTGGCCTTCAGCCAGGGTCTTGAAACCTTGATCCTGGATTGCAGAGAAGTGTACGAACACATCTTTGCTGCCATCAGCAGGAGTGATGAAGCCAAAGCCTTTAGACTCGTTAAACCACTTAACTTGACCTTTCATCAAATTTGACATAAGAATTACCTTTTAAATAAAAATTTCGCCACCATGGGCATGTTATAGCCGGATTTCAGTCGTTACTTATGGAGGCACTAAGAAGGAAATTCGTCAGATCAGTGTTATCATGGATAACGCATTAAATTTGAACAACTTTACTCAGGATGTCGTGCATAAATAGGTCTGTACCACAGGCCGGGATGTATTTACTCATGACTGTCCCCTAATAGCAACTCTTTTTATCTTATAATCTGTGTAAAGTCGCCAAAGTGATGATTTAAGCATCATCCTGCTCTTTCCTTGTACGACTAATCTGCCTTTTATCAATAAGTTGAGACTTAAGCGGCGGCAGTATCGTCCCGCAATGTGCGCAAAAACGTGCATCTAATTCATGCCCGGTCCGATGGCAATGGCGGCAGGAACGGAGTTCCCGCCCTTTTTGTAGTTCCTGTGACATATAAGCCGTGAGAATCCCGGTCGGTACCGCAATAATTGAATAGCCAAGTAAAATCAGCACAGAGGCCAATACGCGCCCGAGCGGCGTATGCGGGGTGATATCACCGTATCCCACCGTCGTCAGTGTCACTACCGCCCAGTAAACCGACGCGGCCAGCGAGGTAAAGCCGTCTTTTCCCCCTTCCACCGCAAACATAAGCCCGCCGAATAGACACAGGATGATCGCCACGAAGCCAAAGAACAGGCCAAGTTTGTGCCTGGCACGCATCAGGCTGCGCCAGAGCACACCCGCCTCGTTCATATAACGCAGCAGTTTTAGAATTCGCAGTACGCGCAGAATTCGCAGTAAACGGATCAAGACATCAACATCCCCGGTGCTGAGCAGCGACGGGAACAGCCACAAAATGTAGAGCGGCAGAATGGTTATCAGATCAATCAGCCCGAAGAAACTCAGCGGATAGCGTTCCTTACGCGGCGTGGAAAATATCCGCAGCACATATTCAAAGGTGAATACGGCGGTAAACCCGATCTCAATCCAGCCAAAGCGACGCAGGATATCCGGCGTATTGGGGAAAAGATAAGAGGCGCTGGACTCAAAAAACAGCACGATGACGCTGAGAACCGCCGTCAACAGCCAGAAGGTTTCCATCCACCGGCCACTGCGGGTACGGTTATCAAATAACAGCGTATAACAACGACGGCGCCAGACGGCGACAAAACGAAACCGATGTGACATATAACAGGCATCCCAGCGAGTGAATGACGCAAGGATAACCATTTTTCCCCCTGAAACCTACCGGCGCCCTCTCCTGCTTTAACAATTCCAGGTAATGAACATAAAAAAACGCCGGCCATCCGGGATGGTCGACGTCTCTGGTTTTTTTCAAGCTGGATGCAGGGGGTTAATCCATTAATTCAGAAACAGCATGACGCACATAAGCTGTGATTTGCGCTAAATCTTCCGCATCGGCGTTTCCTCCGCCAATGGAGCGGACGGTGCTTTCGAGATGGCCAATATCCTGTTCAACTTTCTTGGCAATCTGTACTTTCACAATAGTATCGACCGAGGAGATAAATGCCCGCATCACCGCTTTAAGCGCATAAATTTCACAGAAAGAGTCATAGGCAGGCTTATCAGCAGGCACTGCCGCCACTATTTGTGCACGCGGTGGAAGATTTTTCAGGCTATCCACATGTTCAATCATCAGATCAATATCTCTGATCAATTCATCAAAATTCTTTGCCACTGATTTTCCTTCGCTCGGCGAAAGCCGAAGAATACCACCGCCGTTGTCAGGCGAGAAGCCAGCAAGAGAGGGAAAGATAAATTTCAGCACACATTGATTTCATTTTGCGGGCCTGAAATCACTGCAAAAAAAAACGCCGGAGGGCTAAACCCACCGGCGTATGTCAAGGCTGCACTCACTATCAGGCGTTTTTAAGTGAAGCCATATCCACCACGAAGCGGTATTTCACGTCGCTTTTCAGCATACGCTCATACGCACCGTTGATGTCCTGCATGTTGATCATTTCAACGTCGCAACTGATGTTATGCTCGGCGCAGAAATCCAGCATTTCCTGCGTTTCCGCGATACCGCCAATCAGAGAACCGGCAACGGTTTTGCGCCCCATAACCAACTTGCCGCTGTGCAGCGCAGGCTCAATAGGCTCAATAAGGCCGACCAGAATATGGGTACCATCACGTTTGAGGGTATCCAGATACGGGTTGAGATCGTGCTGGTTAGGTACGGTATCGAGGATGAAGTCGAAGTGGCTTTTTACTGCTTCCATCTGCTTTTCATCGGTGGACAACACCACGTGGTCTGCACCCAAACGATAGGCCTCCTGCTCTTTGCCAGCAGAACGGGTAAACAGTGTGACATCCGCACCCAGTGCTTTAGCAAATTTCAGGCCCATATGGCCCAGACCGCCCAAACCGACGACGGCCACTTTATGGCCTTTGCCCACTTTCCAGTGTTTCAGTGGTGAATAGGTGGTAATACCGGCACACAGCAGCGGTGCGGCAGATTTGATATCCAATTTTTCAGAAACACGCAGGACGAATTTCTCTGATACCACGATCTGCTCGGAATAGCCGCCGTAAGTCATCATGTTGTCATGACGATCATGGGAGTTATAGGTCATGGTCGCGCCTTCTTCACAGTACTGTTCCAGGCTTTCCGCGCAGGACTCACAGTGCTGACAAGAATCGACCATACAACCTACGCCAACGGTATCACCCACGCTGAAGCCTTTTACTTTGGCGCCAACTTTGGTCACACGGCCAATAATCTCGTGGCCCGGCACCATCGGATAGATGCTTGAATGCCATTCATTACGCGCCTGGTGAATGTCTGAGTGACATACACCACAATATAAAATGTCGATAACGACGTCGGTATCACGCGGATCGCGACGTACAAAATTATGGGGTGCCAACGGCGCATCAGCGGACGTTGCAGCAAAACCTCGGACGTTAAGGGTCATCTGTTCTCTCCTGAGGGGTAATTGATAGACAAAATGCGTCAGTACAAACGGTACTGACGGCATTAAGTATGAGCCTTGTGCAGAGAAAATCGTTATAACGATCCTCGCCATAACTTGCCTGAATCTGTTTTTTTCAGGATATATGGCTAAGACCTGCGCAGCGACACAGCAGATGAGCCGCGTCGCTGTCGGGAAGGCAGAGGGATTGGGGGTCTATCAGATCAAACGGGCGACTTTCAGCTCACTTTTCAGATAAGCATAATAAATCGGTGCAGCGACCACGCCCGGCAAACCAAAAGCGGACTCAAAAATAAGCATCGCCAGCAACACTTCCCACGATTTGGCGTTAATCCGCGTGCCGACAATGCGCGCATTGAGGAAGTACTCCACCTTATGAATGATAATCAGGTACGCCAGGACCAGCGCACCGACCCATAAAGAGAGCGAGAGGCCAACAATGAAAATCACCGTATTCGAGATGAGATTACCAATCACCGGCAGTAATCCGCAAACGAAGGTGAACACCACCAGCGTTTTTGCCAACGGCAAATGAATGCCAAACAGTGGCAGGATACCAAACAGAAACACGCCAGAGAGCACGGTATTGATGAGTGAAATCTGGAACTGAGCAAAGACCACATTGCGGAATGCATCGCTCAGCAGGCGGATGCGTTGCAATAAATCACTCTTGAGTGGCGCATGTTGCGCGTCTTTATCGTGACGCTGGAGGGAGACAATCGCGCCAAGAATCATACCGATTAGCATGGTGACAAAGGCATGGGCAGCGTTTTTCCCCACCGTCTGTATCATCGCCACGTGCTCGCGCAGCCACTGAAGGAATTCACGCTGTAGTTCTTCAATATTGGCGGGAAGATAGTGCAGCATCACCGGCGAAATTCGGCTTTGCGCATCGCTCAGCAGTCGGGAAACCATGGCATTAAATGCCGCCGGGTTTTTCACATCCAGCATGAGGAAATTGGTGATACCGACAACAATCAGGATCAGTGCACTGACCACAATAGTGCTGATCAGCGCCACCACCAGCCAGCGAGCCCGTTCACCGCTGATGATCTTCTGAAAGTGAGGCGTCAGTCCATTGACCAGCTCATACACCACAAAACCGGCGATAAAACACGCCAGTAAATGCAGGGGAAGAATAAGTAACAGCCCGCCCATGATAATCAATAAACTGAGCCAGCGGATGTGATGCGATCTCATTAACTGCATTGTCTGCGTCCTTAACATTCAATTGCCGGGCATCGTCCCGCTTCTTCGGTCAACGTCCCGTTGACTATCATAGCACCGTTGTTTCCTACACTACGCTGTACGCAGGTGAAACCGATAAGAAATTTTTGACAGTCATCCCCTGTCTTTTATCATGGTCATCTACCATGATGAATCCTCGATCTTGATAAAGAAAATCTGAGTAACAGGCGAAAAAGATGTCAGAACTGATCCGCGAAAAATTATCCCTGCCAGAGGGCCATAGCAAATTACTCCTCCACTCTTGTTGCGCGCCCTGCTCCGGTGAGGTGATGGAAGCCATTCAGGCATCCGGTATCGACTACACCATCTTCTTCTACAACCCGAATATTCATCCGCAAAAAGAATATACCCTGCGTAAAGAAGAGAATATGCGTTTTGCGCAGCAGCACGGCATTCCTTTTATTGATGCTGACTACGACAGCGATAATTGGTTTGAACGGGCGCGCGGCATGGAAAAGGAACCTGAGCGCGGTATCCGT
The DNA here is from genome assembly GCA_946478305.1 of uncultured Enterobacterales bacterium. Classification (GTDB taxonomy): domain Bacteria; phylum Pseudomonadota; class Gammaproteobacteria; order Enterobacterales; family Enterobacteriaceae; genus Ewingella. The sequence goes on along the minus strand of CAMLBO010000014.1, from coordinate 37,523 downwards.
TGCACCATGTGTTTTGACATGCGTTTTGAGCGAACGGCGTTGTATGCATTTGAACATGGCTTCAGCGCCATCACCAGTTGCCTGGGTATCTCCCGCTGGAAAGATATGCAACAAATTACCGGTTGTGGCATTCGGGCCGCAGCCCCTTATCCAGGAATGGTCTATTGGGGTTATAACTGGCGCAAGAAAGGCGGCACGGCGCGGATGGTAGAAATCAGCAAGCGCGAACGCTTCTACCAACAGGAGTATTGCGGCTGTGTCTATTCCCTGCGTGACAGCAATCTGCACCGAAAATCCCAGGGCCGGGAATTGATAAAACTTGGCGTCAAATATTATGGCGACGAAGACGACGAATAATATTTCCCCTCTACTCCTTTAGGATAAGACCCGGTTAACTGACCGGGTTTATTTCACTGCTATATTTCCAAATACCCCGTTAAACAAACCAATCACTCTCTGATGTGCAGTTATTTATTCTACGCCTTACGGTAATAACATAAATCATCGCTGTCTTCCCATTCTCCTGCCATTAGGTCTGAGTCTTGCACTCGGCGAATGCGCTTGATACTTTCCGGCTCAGCACGTGAATTATTCGATATTAATATAATTAATAACTCAAAGTTATTATGTCGTTACGGGCACTGAAAAAATATAAAAGTCAGTTTTTAGCTTTCCATAAACATTACAGACAACAGGGGTAATAACAATGTGGGTACTGATTGGCATCCCAATTGTGGTGCTGGGTTTTGCGTTACGTTTTAATCCACTTTTGGTGGTCACCATCGCCGGTATTTCAACCGGTATTGCCGGCGGAATGCAGACGGTAGAAATTATCAGCGCATTCGGCAAAGCCTTCACCGATAACCGCTATATGGGGCTTATCTGGCTTACCCTGCCGGTCATTGCGCTGCTTGAACGTAGTGGATTGAAAGAGCAGGCCCGTCACCTGATTTCAAAAGTACATGCCGCCACCACCGGGCGCGTGCTGATGCTTTACTTCTTCCTGCGTCAGATGACTGCCGCACTGGGCCTGAACTCGCTCGGAGGCCACGCGCAAATGGTACGCCCGCTGATAGCGCCGATGGCAGAGGCCGCCGCGGTCACCAAATACGGTGATTTGCCCAGCGATGTACGCCAAAAAATCCGCGCCAATGCGGCTGCCGTGGACAATATTGCCGTCTTCTTTGGTGAAGATATTTTCATCGCCGTACAGTCTATCTTGTTAATCAAAGGTTTCCTGGAGCAAAACGGCATCTCAGTCGAACCGCTTCACCTGTCGGTCTGGGCTATCCCCACCGCTATTGCTGCGCTTATCATCCACTTTATCCGCCTCTGGCTGCTTGACCGCTCGCTGGCAAAACGTTTTGACAGCCAGCACGCAGGGGTAGCGCCATGATCACTCTGCAGACGGTTTATATTCTGGCAGGCCTGATGTTCTGTGCCTTCGCGATTTACAACCTGAAAGATAAAAGCAACAGCCGCCGCTGGGTCAATGCGCTGTTCTGGGGCGTGTATGGCGTCACCTTCCTGTTCGGCGGCGAATTGCCACATTTCGTCACCGGTTGTCTGGCGATACTGCTGGCAGTCATTGCCGGAACCGGCAAACTTGGGAAGGGGAAAACAGACACTGACCAGCCTGAAGCCGTGGCGCGGCGTGAATCAGGTGCCAAACGTTATGGCAACAAGCTGTTCATCCCGGCCCTGATGATCCCGCTGGTGACGCTCATCGGTACCCTGACGCTCAAGTACACTCCCTTCGTAGAAGGCAAAAACGTCACGCTGATTTCGCTGGTTATCGGAACGCTGGTGGCGTTTGTGGTTGCCCTGGTGATGCTGCGCGACTCTCCGCTGAAAGCCATTCGTGCCGGTGGTCAGACAATGGACACCGTCGGCTGGGCTGCCATTTTGCCGCAGATGCTGGCCGCCCTTGGCGCGCTTTTTGCCCTCGCTGGCGTGGGGGGTGTGGTGGCTGATCTGGTCAAAAGCGTGATTCCGCTGGGTTCACCGCTGGCAATTATTGTCGCCTACACCTTTGGGATGGCGCTGTTCACCATGATTATGGGCAACGGTTTTGCCGCATTCCCGGTGATGACCGCCGGTATCGGCCTGCCGCTTATCGTCAATCAGCTCGGCGGTAATCCGGCCATTATGGGCGCAATCGGTATGCTTTCCGGCTTCTGCGGCACACTGATGACACCCATGGCGGCCAATTTCAATATTGTTCCGGCGGCGCTGCTTGAGTTGCAGGATAAAAACGGCGTCATCAAAGCGCAATGGCTGACCGGTGCCCTGTTGCTGCTGGTCAACACCGCGCTGATGTACCTGTTTGTATTCCGCTTTTAATGCCTGATACAGGAATGAAAATAATGACAATGCAAATGACGCCAGAGATGGCGTCCCGTTTTGCCCTGATGGCACTCGATCACCTGAACCGTGAATTTCCCAACAAACTGATGCATGCCATGAGTGGCCCGCAGGATGCCAAAACACCGCGCGCGCTGCACCCGATTTTCTATGGCAGCTATGACTGGCACTCCTGCGTCCACGGATACTGGCTGCTATTAAAACTGCTGGATAAATACCCGCAGTTGCCACAGGCGGCTGAAATCATTGACGTGGTTGACCGCCACTTCACGGCGGAAAACGTTGCCGGTGAAATGGCCTATCTGCAACAGCCGCAGCATGCCGGGTTCGAGCGGCCGTATGGCTGGGCGTGGTTCCTGGCCTTGACTCAGCAACTCAACACCCTGCAGCTTGCACAGGCAGCGGGCTGGGCAAAAAATCTTGCGCCGATGAGCCGTTTTTTTGAGAACGCCTTCTGCGATTTTTTGCCCAAGGCCACCTATCCGCTGCGCGTGGGTAGCCATTTCAATACCGCTTTTGCCCTGGCAATAACGCTGGAGTATTCCCGCAGCATTAACCACACCGCGCTCAGTTCGTTGATTGAAGAAACTGCCTGTCGCTGGCATATAGAGGATGTTAACTGTCAGGCATGGGAACCGGGTGGCGATGAGTTTCTGTCGCCGTCTTTGATGGAAGCGGAGCTGATGCGCCGGGTACTGCCGCATGAAGAATTTCTGACATGGTTTGGGGCATTTCTGCCAGATTTGGCAAGAGGTCAGCCGGCCACTCTGTTTACACCAGCAACGGTGACAGACAGAACCGACGGTAAAATCGGCCACCTCGATGGGCTGAATCTCAGCCGCGCCTGGTGTCAGCGATCGCTGGCCACCGCCTTACCGGCAGGTGACCCACGCGTGCAACCTCTGCGCGACAGTGCTGACCGGCATTTATCCGGCGCGCTGGAGCATCTCGACACCGACTATATGGGGCAACACTGGCTTGCGACTTTTGCCCTGCTGGCACTGGAAGCCTGACCTGACTGCGCGGGAGTCTAGCGAATGATCCCGCGCGTCGAAAGGCGAAAGAATTCGTTAAAACAGTAAAGCAGTGGAAACTCGATGCTCAGGCGCAGCACTTCAGATTTCACTTCATCAATCGCCACACCGTCATGAAAAAGTTTGGCGTAGATTGAGAGCAGTATTTCTCTGAGCGGCGGGTTGGCATTCACGAAGGCCAATGCCATGGCATTGAACCCTTCAGGCACGGCGTGATTACCGCTGGCACAGACGTAAGGTGGGACATCCTGTACTACGCCGGACTGATCGGCGATCCTCGCTCCCTGCCCGATCACACAAAACTGATGAATAGCGCACATCGAACCTATCTGAGAGAAATTCCCGGCCACCACGTGCCCGGCCAGACCGCTGTTGTCACCGATCAGGACAGAATTACCCACCACACAATCATGCCCGATGTGCACATTGTTCATCAGACAGTTATGGTGGCCAATCCGGGTACTTTGTACGCCTTGCAGGGTCCCACGATGAATCGTCGCATTTTTACCAATCTGGTTATCGTCACCCAGCACCACCGTTGTCGCTTCGCCACGGTATTTGAGATCCTGATTGCTTTCACCTACCGATGCAAACTGACCTATGACATTATGGCGGCCGATATAGGTGTGTCCGTTTATCACCGAGTGGGAAGCAATCACCGAGCCTTCACCTATCACGACATGGGCCCCGATGACGCAAAAAGCACCAATACGGACATGGGCGCCTATAATTGCGCCTGGCGCAACAACAGAGTTACTTGCCACGATGGCAGTGGTTGAAATCAACGCAAAAGTCTCCAGATACCCGCAAAAGGGCATCAGTGATCGTTTTCACAGAAAAGAAATCGACGGAAAATTGGAGTCGCGCTGAAAAAACAGAAGGGCATTCAGAGAGCACGCAGAGTGGTGTGATGGTCAATTCATCTGACCATTGTTTTACACACGCTGCCCAGCATACGGGTATTGAACCACTAAGTGACTATTTTATATTTTATTTATTTTATGAACCTTTTGCCGACTCAGGGCCATCTCCTGCGGATTAAGGCTTTCTTAAGATTGCCTGTTTAGAATCGTGACCATCCTGATTCTGTCAGCCTATTTCACACCCGGCCGTCTACTTTTGCTGTTAATTCATTCAGCAGGTTGCCTTTTTGTTGGAGTTATTCTTGCGCAAATTCACTCCTAAAGTCAGTTTCCTTTCACTGACTTTACTCTTGAGTCTCTATTTTACTTTTGTCATCAACTTCCCGATTTTGCTGCATTTCTACCGGATACTTCACGCGCTCCCTGCCTTCAGCATAGGTTTTGCCCTCACGATCCCCGTGGTGCTGTTCGCTGCCCTGAATTTTGTCTTCACCCCCTTCACTTTCCGCCCGTTACTTAAACCTTTCTTCATTGTTATTTTGCCGGTCAGTGCGCTTGCCAGCTACGCCATGTTCAAATACCAGATTATTTTTGATCGCGGCATGATTGAGAATATCGTCGAGACACAACAGAGTGAGGCTTCATCCTATCTGAATATCTCGGTGGTCATCTGGTTCCTGCTCACCGGCGTGCTGCCAGCGGTGCTACTGCTTTTCACACAGGTGAGATATGAGAAGTCTGCTCTGCGCCGCCTGGGCGTTCGCCTTCTGTCCATGGTGCTTTCGCTGCTGGTCATCGCGTCGGTGGCGGGGGTTTACTACAAGGATTACGCCTCCGTCGGGCGCAGTAACCGCACCCTTAATCTCGAAATTGTGCCTACCAACTATTTGTACAGCGCCTTCCAGTACTACAACCACCGCTATTTCACCCACACCGGTCCTTTCCAAAAGATTGGGGATGACGCGAAGCTGGAACAGCGTCCTGGGCAGAAGCCCACCCTGCTGTTCCTGGTGATCGGGGAAACCGCCCGTGCACAGAACCAGTCGTCCAATGGTTATGCCAAAGCGACCAACGAATTCACCGCCAAAGTGCCGGATGTGGTCTATTTCAGCCGAACCCGCTCATGCGGGACCGCGACGGCAGTGTCGGTTCCCTGCATGTTTTCCAATATGAAACGGGTAGATTTCGATAATAACCGCGCCCGTAACAGTGAAGGCGTACTGGATATCGTGCAGAAGGCGGGCGTTTCCGTTTTCTGGAAGGACAATGATGAAGGCTGTAAGGGCGTTTGCGATCGCGTACCGAATATCATCATCAGCACGGCTAAAGATGGCAAAAATTGCGATGGTGATACCTGTTATGACATGGCGTTGCTTAACAATATTGATGATGTCATCAAAAATGACGGTAAAAACACGCTGATTGGCCTGCACCTGATTGGCAGTCACGGGCCGACCTATTTCAAACGCTATCCGCCGGAGTTCCGCACCTTTATGCCGGACTGCCCGCGCAGTGATATCGAAAACTGCTCGCGTGAACAGTTGATCAACACCTATGACAACACACTGCGTTATACCGATTATGTCGTGTCACACATCATCGATAAAGCTAAGCAGTATCAGGACAAATACAACGTGGCGGTGATCTATCTTTCAGATCATGGCGAATCACTGGGTGAAAACGGCCTCTATCTGCACGGCACGCCTTATGGCATCGCCCCGGCCGAACAGACCCATGTGCCGATGCTGTTCTGGCTTTCACCCGGATACGTCAACGCTAACGGTATCAACCTGCAATGCCTGAAAGATAAAGGAGCAAACGCTGAGGTTTCTCAGGACAACCTGTTCCATACGGTGCTGGATGCGATGAACGTGAAGACAACCGAACTGGACCCGCAGCTGGATATTTTACGCGACTGCAAAACAGGCGCGGCAGCGCATTAAATGTGGGTGGGGAAATAAATCAGGAACAATAAATTAAAAGCTGTCCGTTTTTATTCCGTATTTTACGGCATAAGCTGAATTGGTCAGTTAACACGACCTGCACAGACCGAGTTAACTGATACAACCTCCGCTTAACTGCCTGCAAGGTGATAAAAATGGACAGTACTGAAACCGATCTGCGCAACCTTGAACACCTGTTCCGTGTTGCCGAAAAACAGCCCGCCCGGCCACAGGGGATGCTGGCACGCCTGCTCTATATTCCGATTGAAAAACGCATGCGCATTTTACGTGAGCTGCTGCTGCCACTGTCGCATCGGGGCTCATCTTGAAGTGGCCGCAATTTCCTGCGTCACAATCTGCGCCAGCGCATTCACCGTGTGGTCGTGGGCATCCGCATCCGCGCCAAACGTAAGGTACAAGGGTGTCTGGCGCACCCTGCCGGCCACCAGCGGTAACCGGCATAACCTTCCACTTTCCAAGGCATTTTGCACCCTTTCCTGCGGCATCCAGCCGTAACCTACCCCGACGGATATCGCATCCAGCGCGGCTTCAACCGTGGTAAATGTCCAACTGGCAGCCGGATCCAGCCGCCTTTTTTCCTGACGCTGCGCGTCGGCATCCGCAATAGTAATGAGTGGGAAACGAGCCAGGTCGGCAGCAGTGAGTGCCGCAGGCAGATGTAGCAAGGGATGTTCACTGCTCGCCACCGGAATAAAATCAACATCCAGTAACCAGCGGCCACTGAGAGCATTTTCTGGTGCTAACGTCGTGATATATAAATCTGCGGCACGTTCTGAAAGCTGGCGGGCACTTTCGGTACGCAGAATCTCCGTCAGATGGACCTGCGTTTGCGGGAACTGCTGCTGAAAAGTCTTAAGGGCTGAAAACAGCTGACGTTTGGGAAATACACTGTCCACTACCAGGCTCATTTGAGTCCGCGTTCCTCCTTTCAGCCCCATTGCGCGCTGTTCAAGCTGGGTGAAAGCAGCAATAAGCGGCCGGGCCTGCGCCAGCAAAGCCTGCCCCTGCTCCGTCAGCACCGCCCGACGGCCCGCCATTTCCAGCAGTGGCAGTCCGAGACGTTCCTGTAAACTGCTCAACGCATAACTGACTGAAGACTGGCTGCGATGCAGATGCGCTGCCGCCTGCGCGTAACCGCCCTTCTCAATCACCGTCTGCAAAACGAACCATTGTTCCAGCGTAGTTTGTGGTAAGGCCATCGGTCACTCCCTGAAAGTTCTGTCGTGTTAAAAACAGCGATTAATACATTTAAATTTTAGATGTATTTTATCGAAAATCAGCGTTTTTTATTTAAAAAATGAAAGCGTAGGATCACCTCATCGCCAAAAAACAGACGTGTATGAGGAGAAATATTATGAGTAGCTTTGATAAACATGACCTGAGCGGTTTCGTCGGCAAACATCTGGTTTACACTTACGACAACGGCTGGAACTATGAAATCTATATCAAAAACGCTAATACGCTTGATTACCGAATTCACAGCGGGCTGGTGGGTAACCGCTGGGTAAAAGACCAACAGGCGTATATCGTTCGTATCGGCAAAGATATCTATAAAATTTCATGGACTGAACCGACCGGTACCGACGTCAGCCTGAGTGTCAATCTGGCCGATAAAGTGTTCCACGGCACCATATTCTTCCCACGCTGGGTGATCAACAACCCGGAAAAAACCGTCTGCTTCCAGAACGAACACATTGCACAAATGCAGGCGCTGCGTGATGCAGGACCGGCTTATCCAACCGAAGTGATCGATGAATTCGCGACTATCACCTTTGTACGCGACTGCGGTGAAAACAATGAAACCGTGATTAACTGTGCGGCCAGCGAATTACCGACAGATTTCCCGGCAGGTTTACGTTAATTCACCGGCTGAGAAATGCATCCATAAAAAACGCCCGCTGGGATAACCACAGCGGGCGTTTTTATCAGGAGAATCTGGACTTACTGGCTCAGAATTTTGAGCAGTGCCGCGTTGAACTTCTCCGGTTCTTCCATCTGCGGCGCATGGCCTAACCCTTTGAACTCCACCAAACGGCCATGCGGAATCAACTTCGCCGCCTGCTTACCCAACACTTTATAGTTGCCAAGTTTGGCTTTGACCACAGCAGGCGCAATATCACTGCCAATGGCGGTGGTATCTGACGTACCGATCATCAGGGTGGTGGGAACCTGCAGATTTTTAAACTCATACACTACCGGCTGGGTGAAGATCATGTCGTAGATCAGCGCCGAGTTCCAGGCCACCAGCTTATGTCCTGGTCCGTTATTCAGCCCGGCCAGCATATCCACCCAGCGGTCATATTCCGGCTTCCACCGGTTGACGTAGTAGGTTTTCAACTCATACTCGCGGATGCTCTGTGCCGAGGTCTTCAGCTCGCGGTCATACCACTCATCCACCGTGCGGTATGGCACGCCTTTGGCCTTCCAGTCCTCCAGACCAATAGGGTTCACCATCACCAGTTTCGAGACCTCCGGCGCGAACATCAGGCTATATCTGGTTGCCAGCATGCCCCCGGTAGAATGCCCGACAACCACCGCTTTTTTGATATTCAGGCTTTTCAGTAGCTCATGGGTGTTAGTCGCCAGCTGCTGAAAACTGTATTGATAATGGCCGGGTTTTGTCGAGGTACAAAAGCCAATTTGATCCGGCGCGATGACCCGGTAGCCCTTACCGATCAACGCCTTGATGGTGTCACCCCAGGTGGCAGCACAGAAATTCTTGCCGTGCATCAGTACCACTGTCTGACCATTTTTGTGGCCAAGGGGCGCGACATCCATGTAGCCCATTTGCAGAGCTTCACCCTGCGAATTGAACGCATAGTGCTTGAGGGGATAAGGATAATCAAAGCCCTGTAACTGCGGGCCGTACGATGGCGTCTCGGCCAACGCGGCAGAACTCAGAAACAGGGAAAGTACTGCAGCAGGGAGAACCATTTTCACTCGGGATAGCATTGCTCAATCCTTTAAATCGTCATGCCTGATGAGTGGCATAAAGGGTGATCCTACAAATTTTACGCCACTAAAGGAATCGGATGAGGGTACAACCGCACAAAACCACTGACGATCTGGCGCGATAGCGAACCGCAGTTACTTGTTTTTAAAAGCTGATTTTTGGAAAATAGGTTATATTTAACCGATGCCCTCACGCTCTTTATTTGCACAAGGTTCCCCTTTTGTTCCGAGCCAATATCAATAAAACACGCACCCGCTTGGTTGTTTCGGTCGTCGCTTTTCTGCTGATCGTTGCGCTGGGGATATTTTCGGTTTCCTGGCAAACGTCACAAGGTCTGAATAACGACGCACAGGAGCGCCTCGGCATGGCCGTGCAGCAGGTTGATATGATGCTCGGTAATGCAAAAAAAGCAGCAAAAGCGGTGGAGCCTTTTCTTGGTAAACCTTGTTCTCAGGACGTGGTATTGGAATTGCGCCGCCAAATTGCGGTGGTGCCGAACGTCCGCACCATCAATCTGGCAACGGAACGCGGTAAGAATATTTATTGCACGGCACTGTTTGGCCCCAGAAATGGGGTCGTTGACAACAACGAGTATGTAAATAACCAGCTTTTACTGATGAGCGGCAATGAAATTACGCCTGACCATCCCCTTATCGCCTTTCGTGACCTGCACGGTGAGAACAGTATCCTGATTGGGGTTGACGGCTATTATCTGCACAATATTCTAAATCTGCTTAGCACCCACGCACAGATGACGCTGCAAATTGGTGACCAGTGGATGGATGCTCAGGGCAAAGTACATAAAGGGATTTACAGTCGACATGGCGAAAAGATTGAGCTCAGCTCAGAGCATTATCCCTATCAGGTCGTGACATTTATTCAACATACCAGCCATTGGCGCTATGTCCTTGATTACTCCCCCATCAGTCTGTTTTTGTTCCCGTTGCTTGGTCTGTTTGTCGGCTTTATGACCTTCATGGCACTTGCCCGCATAGGCACACCGCTGGCGATGATGAAAGCGGGCATGGCGAACCATGAATTCATACCCTATGTCCAGCCGGTAGTCGATGGTACTCAACATCAACTGACCGGTTGTGAAGTGTTGATGCGCTGGCAACATCCGCAAATGGGCCTGATACCGCCCTATCAGTTTATTCCGCTGGCAGAAGAGAGTGGCTTGATTGTCGATATGACCCGCCAGTTAATGGCGCAAACTCGTGATATTTATGCCCCCCTTGCGCAGCAGTTGCCGGATAACTTCCACTTCGGCTTTAACATCTGTGCCTGTCATTTCAAAGATTTAAGTCTTGTCGAGGATTGCAAAGATTTTCTTGAAGCCTTCAAAGCCAAACCGATTAATCTGGTATTGGAGCTGACCGAACGTGAGTTAATTGTGCCAAGCGATATCACTGATAGTCTGTTCAAAGCCTTGCGCCGGCTCGGGGTACTTATTGCTCTGGATGACTTCGGCACGGGCCATTCGAGCCTGACTTACCTGCAGAAATTCCACATCGATTTTCTCAAAATAGATCAAAGCTTTATCGGCCGTATCGGCACGGATGCCCTTTCCGGTCATATTGTTGATAATGTCATTGACCTGGCTAAACGTCTGGATATGGTGATTGTGGCAGAAGGTATTGAAACTCAGACGCAAATCGACTATCTGACCCCCTACCATCTCGACTACCTGCAGGGCTATTTCTTCGGTAAACCGATGCCACCGGAAGAGTTCAACCGCCAGTGGCTGTCACCGAAACATTGAGTTTACTGCTGAATTAATGAGAACTAATGCCTAATTTCTTCATGCGTGAAAGCAGCGTGGTGCGTTTCAATCCCAGACGCTGTGCTGCGCCACGGGGACCAGCCACCACGCCGTTAGTCTCTTTGAGCACGGCGAGAATGCGCTCACGTTCATCAGTTTCGCTCAAAGGGGGCGCCGGGTCTGCCACGGATACAGCGGCAACGGCCGGCCTGATTGCCAGCGAATAATTCAACTCTGGCAATTGCAAGTCCAACACCGTACCGCGCGTCAGCAGGACGGCGCGCTCGATGACGTTTTCCAGCTCACGCACGTTGCCTGGCCAGGGCATCTGGCTAAGATGACACAGGGTGCTGGCGGGGATACTGTCGATGGTACGCTTCATGCGCTTGGCAATTTTATAGGTGAGGAATTTCACCAACTGCGGAATGTCTTCCGGGCGTTCACGCAACGGCGGAATGACAATTGGGAAGACGTTCAGGCGGTAAAACAGGTCGCTGCGAAATTCTTTGTCGGCCACCATTTGCTGTAAGTCGCGGTTGGTCGCGGCGATCATCCTCACATTGACGGAAATCAGCTTATTGCCCCCCACCCGTTCAAATTCGCGCTCTTGCAAAATACGCAGCAGTTTGGGTTGCAGCTCCAGTGGGATCTCCCCCACCTCATCGAGAAATAATGTGCCTCCGTCTGCCAGTTCAAAACGGCCCATGCGCTGCGCCGTCGCCCCCGTAAACGAGCCTTTTTCATGGCCGAACAGATCGCTCTCCATCAGTCCGGCTGGCATGGCAGCACAGTTCATTTTTACCATGCGCTGGTCACGGCGGTCGCCAAGGTTGTGGATAGCCCGGGCAATCAGCTCTTTACCGGTGCCGGTTTCGCCGAGGATCAGCACCGAGCAGTCGCTTTTTGCCACGATTTCGACCTGTTTCAGTACTGCCGACATGCTGGAACTGCGCCCGACGATATCGCTGAAATCCGGGTTATTACTGTTGATCTGCTCCGTCAGATAGAGGTTCTCGTGTTGCAGCTTCTCTTTCAGGCTTTTGATCTCCTGATAGGCCAGCGCATTGTCCACGGCAATGGCAATACGCTCGGCGATTTGCTGCAGCACGCGTAGATTGGCCGAATTGAAATTGTCCGGCTGACACTGCGCCAGCTTCAACACACCGAGCGTTTTATGGCCAAAACGTAGCGGCAGAATGCATTGAGTTTGGGTCTGGTCACGCCATAGCAGTTGGAACAGCGTGCTCTCTCCGCACTCATCCTCAGCGGCAGGCCGCACGTTGGTCAGCAGCATTTCGCCACTTGCCATGACCTGTTGCTCGAGCGTACCCGCCAGCGCCAGGCGTGATTGCTCGCGTTCAGCCACATGGGTCTGCACATAGTGCGTGGCGTAAACGTCGGCCTGTTCGCTGTCACGGTCTGCGTCACACAGCACGATGCTAATGGCGTTGAGATGGAAAAAGTGGTGGATGGTTTTAGCAATTTCTCCGGTCAGCTCATCGAGGTCCAGTTTGGACAGCACCGCGTTGGTGATATCCACCAGAATGCGAAAATCATCGCGTTCGTGGCGCAGCAGAGATTGCTGGAACAACGCCTTTTCGCGCAGTTGGATTTGCTCGACGGCAATCGCTGCCAGCATGCATAGTTCCTGTAAGCCCGTTTTGTCTTCCTCACTGAACGGACGTTCCTGCTGACGGGTAAACTCACAGCCACCGAGCAGGCCTGACGAAGCCAGTAAAGGCACCAGGCAATAGTCGGTGAAAGGGGGATGTAAACTCAGCGCCGCCAGTTGGGGGTAGCGCAAATTTAGCGCTTCGCTGCGCCACACCTGGGTTTTGGGATTATTGAGTAAGGCGTGAACCGGACCGGTCGCCAGCAGGGTTTCATCTTCATAATTTACCGGCTGATGATGCGGATCGATACCGTAAAAACTGACGCGATCGCTGTTGCTGTCAAAGAGCACCAGCGTCACTGCGTCGGCGATACCGGTCTTCTGAACCACCTGCGTCAGGGTTTCCAGTAGCGACGTCATGGTCTGTTGCAGCAGCAGTGTGCGCGTCAGTTCCAGTAGTCCTTGATGTTTTGTCACGCTCATTGTTGCACTCTGCATAGCCTTCGCTCTGGATACCTGTTTTCTTAATATCATAGTTTGGGTAGCACGAAATTTATCAAAGGGGCGATAAGCCAAATTCTACCCCTTTCGGAGCACACGACTCCCTGACGAGATCAACAAATGCGGGGTAACGGCTCTGCATGCGGCAACATCAGTTGACGGCTGACGCCGAGCACACCGCGCAAACAGACGTTTGGATGTGCGGTCACTTCACCGATGGTGGCAGCGTCAACGCCCAACGGATGTCTGCGCAAAATGTTCAACACGGCCTCTTCCGCCTGCGCGGACACCACCAGCACCAGCTTGCCCTCATTGGCAAAATTTAGAGGCTCCAGCCCCAGCAGTTCGCAAATGCCCCGCACGGCGGGTTTCACCGGCAAGGCATTTTCATCGATACACATCCCGCAGCCGCTGGCTTCGCTGAATTCATGCAAAATGGCATTCACCCCGCCGCGCGTGGCATCGCGCAGGGCGTGCACGCCGTTAAGTGTACGCAGCGGGGCCAGCATCGGGGCCAGCACGGCGCAGTCGCTCTGCACACCGAGATCCATTCCCAGTTGCTCACGCAGATTGAGGATCGCTGCACCGTGATCGCCAAGCGTACCGCTGACAATCACTTTATCCCCACACTGAATAGTTTTCGCCGCCCATTGAACACCGGTGGGGATCACCCCTATACCGGCAGTGTTGATGAAAATTTTGTCGGCGGCACCGCGCTGAACCACTTTCGTATCGCCGGTCACAATGGCCATGCCCGCCTCCCGGGCGGTCTGCGCCATGGTGCTGACAATGGTGTGCAAATCTTGTAACGGTAAGCCCTCTTCGAGAATAAACCCGCAGGAGAGATAGGCCGGTGTTGCGCCACTCACTGCCAAATCGTTGGCGGTACCGCACACCGCCAGTTTGCCGATATTGCCACCGGGGAAAAAAATCGGATCGATAACGTAGCTGTCGGTAGTGAACGCCAGACGATCGCCCTGACGGCTGAGTTCAGCCAGGCTAAGACGCGCCCCATCTTCGCGTTCGTTGAGCCAGGGGTTGTCGAACGCGCTCAAAAATAGCCGCTCAATCATCTGTTGCATGGCCCGCCCGCCGCTGCCATGCGCCATGGTAACGACGTCATAGTGATGGCTCATCCTGCTACCCTCCGTTGTCGGTCCTGTTGCTCTGTTTCCTGATGCCGGTACTGGTACCACGCCGCGCAGGCCCCTTCGGATGAGACCATCAGCGCGCCAAAAGCATTATGTGGGGTACATCCGGTGCCAAATAGCGGGCACTGATGTGGCTTGCAGCGCCCGGTCAAGACTTCACCGCAGCGCGCGCGTGGATCGTCAGCTACTGACTGTACTTGCGGCTGAAAACGCCGTTCGGCGTCAAACACCGTATAGGCCGGACTCAGCGAAATGCCGGAATGTTCAATCAGGCCCAGGCCGCGCCACTCGCTGCTGCCAGCCAGAACAAATACGTCACGCATCGCCTCCTGTGCCAGCAGATTACCCTCTTGCGGCACCACGCGACGGTATTGGTTTTCAGTTTTACAGGATGCCTCGCAAACTTGTTCCACCAGCATCAATACGCTTTGCAGCATATCCAGCGGCTCGAACCCGCTAATCACCAGCGGTTTACTAAACTGTTGATTGATGAAGTGATACGGCGCAGTGCCGATCACCATACTGACGTGACCGGGCGCGAGAAAGGCGTCGATACGCACATCGTCCTGCTGCAGCAGGCTGCGCAACGTGGGCATCAGACTAATGTGCTGGCAAAACACGCTGAAATTAGACAAGCCTTCGCGGCGAGCCTGTTGCAGCGTGACGGCGGTGACGGGTAACGTGGTTTCAAAACCCAGTGCGAAAAACACCACGCTGCGCTGCGGATTCTCACGCGCCAGTTTCAGCGCATCAAGCGGCGAATAGACCACCCGTACATCAGCGCCACGTTCGCGTGCCTGCTGTAATGAACCCTGCTTGCCGGGTACGCGTAGTGCATCACCAAAAGTGCAGAAAATGACCTCAGGGTGCGCTGCGATTTCACAGCAGGCGTCAATGCGTCCCATCGGTAAAACGCACACCGGACAGCCCGGCCCGTGAATAAACTCCAGCTGCGGCGGCAACAATTTATCCAGCCCGAATTTGAAAATGGCATGCGTATGGCCGCCGCAGACTTCCATAATCTGCATTGGTTTTTCAGCGGTGTAAGGCAACTGCGCCGCCCGCTGATGCAGACGTTCGATCAGCGTTTTGGCGAGTTTAGGGTCTCTGAATTCATCGACAAACCGCATTATCTTACCTCCCCTCTGCCAAGAAACAGCGCGACGTCGGCTTCCACTTCTTCCATTTCATGCAGCGCGGCCAGCGTCTCCTGTGCTTCCTGTTCATCCAGTTTGCTGAGCGCAAAACCAACGTGGATTAAGACCCAGCAGCCGATCAGTAACTCACGCTTCCCTTCACACACCAGCGCGATATTCACTTCGCGGCGCATACCGCAGACTTCTGCCCAGGCGTGGTCGGGTTGTTGTTCATGCAACGCAACAATTTGCCCCGGAATGCCTATGCACATCGCTGCTGCTCCAGCCAGGCCAGCCACTGATCCATCCCTTCTCCGGTGGTCGCAGAGAGCTGAATGACCTCGATCTCCGAGTTCACCTGCTGCGCATTGGCAATGCAGGTGTCAACGTCAAAAGTGACGTAAGGCAGGAGGTCAATTTTATTGAGGATCATCAGGCGGGAGGCGGCAAACATATGCGGGTATTTCAGCGGTTTGTCTTCGCCTTCAGTGACGGAAAGCACCGCCACTTTATGGCGTTCACCGAGATCAAAACTGGCTGGGCACACCAAATTGCCGACGTTTTCGATAAACAGCAGGCTATTATTTTTCGGTGCCAACTGGTGTACGGCATCGTGAACCATCTGCGCATCAAGATGACAGCCTTTGCCGGTATTGACCTGAATCGCCGGCACGCCGGTGGCGCGGATGCGGTCAGCATCGTTGGTGGTTTGCTGGTCGCCCTCCACCACGGCGCAGTCTGAATGCGGTGCCAGCCGGGTCAGGGTATGGGTGAGCAACGTAGTTTTGCCAGAACCGGGACTGGAAACCAGATTAAGCGCCAGAATTGACGCTTGCGCGAAATGCTCACGGTTGTGAGCGGCGATATGATTATTTTTTGCCAGCACATCCATTTCTATATCTATCAGGCGACGCGGTGCAAACGGCAGACCGTGCGAATATTCATGAGAGTGATAGGACGTGTCGTGAGAGTGATGAGAATGTTCGTTGCTGACGCCTTCAATTCTCGTCTCGCCGCTGGCGCAACCACAGGTACTGCACATAATTTTCTCCCCAGGCAATCAATGCCTGTTATTCGATTTCAATACGCTTAATTTTCATGCCGTCATCGGCAATCACCCGCACATGGCGCCCGCCACACTGCGGACAAAGCAATACTCCGGGGCTGAGTAAACGAATGTCCTGTTGGCAGTCATAACACCAGCTTTCAGCTGCAGGGGTCTCCAGATACAATTCGCACCCCTCGGCCAGCGTTTCCCGGCAGGCCAGTTCAAAGCAAAATCGGAATGCTTCCGGCTCGACGCAGGAAAAGGCACCCACTTCTACCCATACCGCCGTAATACGTTGAGCCCTGTTTTGTTGGCCAAATTCCTGCATTAATTCCACTGCATTTTGGCACAGGGTAATTTCGTGCATTATTCCTCCCCCCTTGGCGTTAATAACAAAGTAACTGCAATATTAATGCCAGTATTTCTGTCTTTAATTAAAAGCCAATTTGAAGCGTCATCAATAAACGAAAAAAATGGCACGTCATATATGTCGAAATAAAGTGCCATCGACATATCTGTCGTTACCCGTTCAAAGTACCGCGAAGGTATTAACACCCTCAACACATTGATTTTAAATAATTAAACCATCAAGACAGATAATTGGCACGCTTTATGCCAATAGAGCCTTATGCGCCCTATTTTTATCGACACTCTCTGTGAGAAGAACGGATAAAAAATGGCACCCACTTAACGATGAGCAACGGGTAATCACCATGAGCACGCTTAGCGAACTGACCACCAAAGCAGATTATATTGCCAGCAAAAACAACCATCTTAAATCGCAGTGGCGCGCCTATCAGAACAGCCTGATTCAGGCGATAACCCAATCAAATAAGAAGATAAATCATGAGTTTGTTTGCGGTGAAGAACAGGACATCCGCTTCCTGCTCTTCAACCATTTCACTATCAGCATTCACCTCAGTGACGATTTCTACAGTCAGGACATTGTGTACAGTCTGAATATGGCGCACGGCAATAATCAAGAAGCCGATTTCAAAGCCTTCGCTCATGCGCGCCTCAGCGAAGAGGGCTATGTGGATGACCACGTAGATATTCGCGAGAAGAGTGCCGTCCTCGAACACTATCTGAATATGATTGCGGCGATTTATCAGTGCCTGTTTGATTCTCTGCACAGCAATCAACCTATCCAACCGCAATTAGAGAAATTACTTATTCAGGAAGAGAAATTGGCCTGAAATATTTTTACAGCGTGGCGGAAATAATCTTCAGCACCGCCTGAGTCGTCATTTTTAACGCGGATTCATTCCGACATAAATGTCGAAATGTCATTTTACATGCCGGTTTCGTCATCTTTGACGAAATAACGAGGAGATTTCATGCGCACTACCACCGCCATGAATCAATATGTGATTGCCGATCCGAAACTTTGTATCGGCTGCAATACCTGCGTGGCCAGTTGTTCACAGGCGCATCAGCGCCACGGATTACAAGCAGCCCCCCGTTTACAGGTGATGCGTAACCGCCTGGATTCCGCACCGGTAATGTGCCACCAGTGTGAAGATGCACCCTGCGCGCAGGTGTGTCCGGTCAACGCCATCACACGTGAAAACAATGCTATTCATTTGAATGAAAGTTTGTGTGTCAGCTGCAAATTGTGCGGTATCGCCTGTCCGTTTGGGGCCATCACCTTTTCCGGCAGCCTCCCGCTGGATATCCCCCGAGACTGTAATACGCCGAAAGCTCTACCTGCCCCACGTGCGCCCACGGCGATCAGCCCGTTTCTGGATTGTGTTCCGGGCATTCGCGCCATCGCGGTGAAATGCGACCTGTGTAGCTTCAGCCCTGAAGGCCCGGCATGTATTACCACCTGCCCGACACAGGCCATCCGCCTTATCACCGCCGATCTCGCTGAACACGCCAGCCAACAAAAACGCCTGAACGCCATGACCGTTTTCCCCGCCGAACTTCCCGTCGGTCTGACGGCTTTCACTGCACATGACGCGGAGACCCAATGATGACAACACTTCTTGAACTCACCCCAGCTTCGCTACTTGCGCTCGCGATTATTGCCTGGCTACTGAGCGGGGTTATAAGCTGGCTGGTTGCGGCTTCAGCCCGTCTCAACAGCCTGATTTCCGGCGTGGGCGGCGTGCTGGCCTCTCTGGCGGCGATTGCTGCCGCCTGGCAGGCTTTGCATAACGGACAGGTGCAAATTACGCCTCTGCCGCTGCTGCATTACCTCGCTGAATTCAATCCGCTGAACGCTTTACTGTTGCTGGCAATGTCACTCCCGGCGCTGTTTTGCAGTTTATATGCCTGCGCATGGCTCAGGGAGATGAATAAGCGTAAGCGTGCCCGCACTGGCCTGCTTTGTCATCTGCTGATGGCCGCGCTAACGGCGGCAGCGCTCTCTGCTAATGCCCTGGAACTGGTCCTGATGATGGAACTGGCCGCGCTATGCGCCTATTTCCTGATCGTGCAAACCGACGACGTGAAAAGCCGCCGAGCGGGCCTCAATCAGTTTCTCTCCGGCCGCCTCGGTACCCTGTGTCTGATTCTCTGCTTTGCGTTGTTGTATTACGCCAGCGGCAGTCAGGAGATGGAGGGCCTTAGCTTTGAGCTGCTGCGCCATACCCCATTTACGCCGGTTGTGAAGTCATTAGCCTTCCTGCTGGCGCTAACCGGTTTCGGCCTGTACGCCGGCATCATTCCACTGCATGCCTGGGTGCCGCAATCACACTCCAGCGCCCCGGCCCATGCCGCCGCGCTGTTTTCATCCGCCCTGATGAAAATGGGCATTATCGGGGTCATAAAAGTCGGTCTGGATCTGCTCGGCGCACCGCCACTTTGGTGGGGCCTCGTGGTGCTGTTGCTGGCGATCCTGACCGCGTTTATCGGCGGTCTGTACGCCCTGATGGAGCATGATCTCCGGCGACTGCTGGCCTACCACACGCTGGAAAACGTCGGCATCATTTTGCTTGGCGTCGGCGGGGCGATGGTCGGCGTAGCACTGAACCTGCCAGTACTGGCGTCTCTCGCCCTGCTGGCAGGACTGTTTCATCTGTTCAACCACGGCCTGTTCAAAACGGCGCTGTTTCTGGGCGCAGGTGAAATTGAAATGCAGACCGGCATTAAGGACATGGAAAAGCTCGGCGGGATAGCACGCCGGATGCCCTGGACCGCTGTGGCCATGCTGATTGCGCTGATGTCGATGGCTGCGCTGCCGCCGCTGAATGGCTTTGCCAGCGAATGGCTGCTGTATCAGTCACTGTTCCAGATAAGCAGCAGCCATGTGTTTGTTGCACGCCTGCTCGGCCCACTCCTGGCGGTCGGTCTGGCGCTGACCGGTGCACTGGCACTGATGTGCATTGCCAAAGTATTTGGCGTCACCTTCCTCGGCGCACCTCGCAGTGAGGCCGCGGCAAAAGCCATTTCAGCACCACTGGCAATGAGGCTTGCCAGCATGCTGCCCGCGCTGTTATGCGTCATTTTTGGCATCGCCTCTCCGTGGATTATTCCGCACTTCTCCGCCGTAGCGGCCTCCGTATTGAGGATAACGGCAATGCCATTTGCCGATCAGGGTGCAGCCGTTTCCGGCACCTCCGCTGTTTCTGCCCCCATGATTGCCCTGCTGTTGCTGGCCATGCCGCTATTGCCATGGCTGATAGCCGGTCTGTTACGTGGTGCCCGCTTACCAAACCGGCTGCGCGGCGATGCCTGGGCCTGCGGCTACGGGCATTCGGCTGACATGGTGGTGACGGCTACCGGCTTCGCCCAGCCGCTGCGCGGGATGTTTGCGCCGCTGTACCGTCTGCGTCAGCACGCTACGCCTGCGGCACTGGTGGCCGCGCTGCATCAGGGCTGGCTCGGTGCTTTCTGCCGCCGTCTGGCTTTCATCGAGCTGGCTGTGTTGCTGGTCGTGGCTTTCGCCTGAGGAACTGACTATGAATTTTCCTGTGTTGTTGAATAGTTCTCTGTGGCCGCTGGCGCTGACCCAGGCAGTGGTATTGCTGGCCATCGCGCCGTTGTTTGCCGGTTTTAGTCGCGTGATGCGCGCCAAAATGCATAACCGTCAGGGGCCGGGGGTGTTACAGGAATACCGCGACATCGCCAAATTACTGAAAAGGCAAAGTGTCGCTCCGGCTGCGTCCGGCGCGGCATTTTGCAGTATGCCCTACTTGCTAACTGGCGGACTGCTGGTCATCGCCACCGCATTGCCGATGGTGACGCTGGCATCACCGATGGGTGCGGCAGGCGATCTGATCACTGTCATTTATCTCTTTGCCATCGTGCGCTTCGTGTTCGCCATCGCCGGTCTGGATACCGGCAGTCCGTTCACCGGTATCGGCGCCAGTCGTGAAGCGGTGCTGGGCGTGCTGGTGGAACCCATTCTGCTGCTCGGCCTGTGGGTCGCCGCGCTGGTGGCTGGTTCCACTTACCTTGGTGCGATTGCCGACTGCGTGCGGCACTGGCCGGTCTCCTCTTCCTTAACACTGATTCTGGCCGGTCTGGCCTGTGCGTTCGCCACCTATATCGAAATGGGCAAACTGCCATTTGATATGGCCGAAGCCGAGCAGGAGTTACAGGAAGGGCCATTGACCGAATATTCCGGCGCAGCGCTGGGCGTACTAAAAATAGGGATCAGCCTGAAGCAGCTGGTGGTCTTGCAGCTGTTCCTCGGCCTGTTTTTCCCGTTTGGGATGGCGGAAAACCTGACGCCGCTGACGCTGCTCATCGCCGTTGCGCTGTGCCTGCTGAAACTGCTGATTGCCGTTTTTCTGGTGGCTTTGATCGAAAACAGCGTCGCCCGCCTGCGCTTTCTTAAGACATCCCGCACCACCTGGGCAGGCTTCGGACTGGCGTTTCTGGCGCTGGTGTCCTGGCTGGTCGCAGGCTGACCTGACATTTTTCTGCTCCCGCCGTGGCGGGAAGAGGCTTTGTAATGAGTGATTTTAATACCGCATTAAACCAACATCCGGTCGGTCTGCATTATCTGGCGGCACTGACAAAACAGTTTCCTGCGGCAATTTTAGGCAGCGAATGGCAGACCGATACCCAGGCGACGGTGACGATCAAACTGAATGCGCTTCCGGAGGTAGTCGAGTGGCTCTACTACCAGCAGGGAGGCTGGCTGTCGGTGCTGTTTGGCAATGATGAACGCTCGCTGTGTGGCAACTACGCGCTTTACTACGTGCTGTCGATGGAGCAAGGCGTGAAGTGCTGGATCACGGTGCGTGCCGAGGTCGATCCGGTTTCACTGGAGTTCCCGTCCGTGACGCCGCGCGTGCCCGCCGCCGTGTGGGGCGAACGCGAAGTACGCGATATGTATGGCCTGCGTCCGGTCGGGTTGCCGGATGAACGCCGGCTGGTACTGCCGGATGACTGGCCTGACGACCTGTATCCGCTGCGAAAAGATGCCATGGATTACCGCCAGCGCCCCGCGCCGACCACTGACGAAGAGACTTACCCGTTTATTTCCGAAGCCAAAGAAGGCAGCAAAATTGTGCCGATTGGCCCGCTGCACGTCACGTCTGACGAACCTGGGCATTTTCGCCTGTTTGTTGATGGTGAAGACATTATCGACGCCGATTATCGACTGTTCTACGTGCATCGCGGCATGGAAAAATTGGCCGAGACCCGCATGGGTTATAACGAAGTGACGTTCTTGTCCGATCGCGTCTGCGGCATCTGTGGCTTTACCCACAGCGTGGCTTACACCTCGTCAGTGGAAAATGCCATGGGAATTGTGGTGCCGGAACGTGCGCAGATGATCCGCTCGATTCTGCTGGAAGTAGAACGCCTGCACAGCCACCTGCTGAACCTCGGACTGGCCTGCCACTTCGTCGGGTTTGACTCCGGCTTTATGCAGTTTTTCCGCGTCCGTGAGCAGTCAATGAAAATGGCTGAAATCCTCACCGGCGCGCGCAAAACCTACGGTATGAATCTGATCGGCGGTATGCGTCGCGATATTCTTAAAGATGACATGATCCAGACTATTGCGCTGGCGGGCAGCATGCGTCGCGATCTCAATGAGCTGGTGGATATTCTGCTCAGCACACCCAATACCGAACAACGCAGCGTTGGCGTCGGCATCCTCGACCCGCAGGTAGCAAGAGATTTCAGCAACGTGGGCCCGATGGTACGCGGCAGCGGCCACCGCCGCGATATGCGTCAGGATCACCCTTATGCCGGTTACGCCAAACTGCCTTTTGAGCTGTTCAGCGAAACCGGCAATGACGTCTATTCCCGCCTGAAAGTCCGCATCCACGAAGTTTTCAACTCACTGAACATGATTGAATTTGGCTTGCAAAGCCTGCCGGGCGGCCCGCTGGCGGTTGAGGGCTTTACCTATATACCGCACCGCTTTGCCCTCGGTTTTGCCGAAGCACCGCGCGGTGATGACATCCACTGGAGCATGACCGGTGACAACCAGAAGCTGTTCCGCTGGCGCTGTCGTGCGGCAACCTACGCCAACTGGCCGACGCTGCGCTATATGCTGCGCGGCAATACGGTTTCCGATGCTCCCTTGATTATCGGCAGCCTCGACCCCTGCTACTCCTGCACCGACCGCATGACGGTGATCGATGTGCGTAAAAAAACGACCCTCGTCGTGCCTTACAAAGAGATTGAACGTTACGGCATCGAACGCAAAAACTCGCCGCTTTAAGGAACCGCCCAATCATGCTGAAACTGATTAAAAAAGTGCTCAAAACCGGCACAGCAACGGTGGGTTATCCGTTCACACCGCTGGATTTGGTGCCAAATTTTCGCGGCAAGCCGCAGTACACCGCGCAGCAGTGCATCGCCTGCGGTGCCTGTGCCAATGCCTGCCCATCCAACGCGCTGACCATGACGACGGCGGAAGACGGCGAAAGTATCCGCTGGTCACTGTTTTTGGGGCGCTGCATTTTCTGCGCCCGCTGTGAAGAGGTCTGCCCGACGGCAGCCATTCAGCTTTCCCAAGAGTTTGAGTTGGCGGTGTGGCGAAAAGAAGATCTGTTCGAAACCGCCGACTTTCCCATCTGCCACTGCCGCGAATGTGGCAAACCTTATGCTGTACAGAAGGAAATTGACTTCGCACTCAGTCTGTTACAGGACAATGGGGCTCTAAGCGATCAGCAAATCGCCGACCGCCGGGTGCAGTACGAAACCTGCCCAACCTGCAAGCAAATGCACAGTCTCTCTTCCAGCGACCGGATTGATCTCGGCCGTCATATGACTATGGAGGCACAGCCATGAGCCAGACGCTGATAGGCCCGCGTGATGAAAATGGCCTGCCGGTGCCCGTCACGCTTGACGAAAGCATCGCCGCACTGAAATCCACCCTGCTCACCAGCATCCGCCGTTCCGCCTACGTCTATCGTGTGGACTGTGGCGGCTGCAACGGCTGCGAAATTGAGATTTTCGCCGCTATTTCACCGCTGTTCGATGCTGAACGTTTTGGTATCAAAGTGGTGCCATCACCACGCCATGCCGACATTTTACTGTTCACCGGGGCGGTCACCCGCGCCATGCGGGTTCCTGCGCTACGGGCCTGGGACTCTGCACCGGACCCTAAAATCGCTATTTCCTACGGCGCCTGCGGTAACAGCGGCGGCATCTTCCACGACCTGTACTGCGTGTGGGGCGGCACCGACAAAATCGTCCCCGTAGACGTTTACATTCCAGGTTGTCCGCCGACGCCCGCGGCTACCATTTACGGCTTTGCGATGGCGCTCGGCCTGCTGGATCAAAAAATGAAAGGTCAGCAACACGATGAAGCGGCGGCGGCTCCGGCGGCCTTGCTGCACCCGGATCTGCCGCAGCCGCTGCGCGTGTTACTGGATCGTGAAGCGCGCCGCATGGCGGGTTATCGCTATGGCCGTCAAATTGCTGATCAGTTTATGCAGTTAGTCGCGGCCCCCGGCCTGCAGCCGGTAGAGCAGCGGGTATCTGCCTATCTGGAAGAAAAAGGCGACATGCGTCTCAACGAAATCGTCGGCAACCTGCAACAGATTTACCAGCAGGTACTGCGCGGGGAGGTTCGACTGTGATGACCTCAGGAAACGACCAGCGATATGCCCGGCATCAGAATCCATTAACCCGCGCGCCAGAAAAGAACAAAGTGATTTTCTACTCGCTGAGCAGCAAATTTGTTGATGAGAAAAGCGCGCAAAAACGCAGTTCACAAAAAGTGCAGGAGGTCATTTATTACAGTCTGGCCATCGGCCATCACCTGGGGGTGATTGACTGCCTGACGTCCAGGCTCGAATGCCCGCTCGATGGTTACCTGCACTGGATTAACCAGTTGCCGCCAAGCAGCGAGGCACATCGCAAATTGGCTGGCGTGGAGCGCTTCGGTGAGATCAATATCGACAGCAGCCACATTCACTGTCTGGCACTGGCCCTGCGCGATGCCCGCCAACGCATGAATCCGCAGCAACAAGGCTGGAGTGATACGCTTATCGCCCTGCTCCAGCAAATCGAAAACGACCCCGCCATGTACCTGATGGTCAGGAGATACGATGCCTGATTATCCTTCTCATTCCCCCCGTTTCGCGCTGCTGTGCGTTGGCAACAGCATGATGGGTGACGACGGTGCCGGACCAAGACTGGCGGAACTGTGTGTTGAACAACCGCTGGACGGATGGACGGTGGTAGACGGCGGTGCGATGCCGGAAAACGACATTGGTTTTTTACGCGAATTGCGTCCCTCCCATCTGGTGATTGTTGATGCCACTGATATGGGGCTGGCACCCGGCGAGATGCGCATCATCGACGAAAATGACATTGGCGAAATGTTCATGATGACCACCCATAATTTGCCTCTGACATTTCTTATCCAGCAACTGCGTGAAGACATTCCGCAAATCACCTTCATCGGCATCCAGCCGGACGTCGTGGCGTTTTACTACCCGATGAGTTCCGTGGTGGCGCTGTCGGTCAGCCGACTGCATCAGCTATTGCCCGCATTGGAATCTGGGATGGGCATCGCCCGTTACGTGGCCGAAACCGGCTGACCACGACATCGACATAACTGTCGATGTCGTGACGACGCCGACATGACGTCAGCATCAGATTTCGTCAGCGCAGAAACAAGTCGCCATAACATATTGAATATAATCAATAAAAAATAACTCCTGAAGCTGGCATGTTTTATGTATAGCCAGTGGAGCAATGTCGTCAGGCCGGTGCTATCCGGCTTCAATAAGAACACCCGGAACCTGGAGAGAACACTATTTATGAACCGGTTCATTATCGCCGACCCCAAAAAATGCATCGGCTGCCGCACCTGTGAAATTGCCTGCGTAATGGCTCAAAGTGAAACACAGGATATCTCACTGCTCAATGCGGCGACTTTCACACCACGTTTACATGTGATCAAAGGCGTCAACCTCAGTACCGCCGTGATGTGTCGCCAGTGTGAAGATGCCCCCTGCGCCAACGTTTGTCCGAACGGTGCGATCAGCCGCGTCGGCGACCGCGTTCAGGTCATGCAAGAACGCTGTATCGGCTGCAAAACCTGCGTCGTTGCCTGCCCTTATGGCGCGATGGAAGTGGTCACCAAACCCATTTTCCGCCAGAACGGCGCGGCCATGACCACCACCTCGGACAAAGCCGAAGCGCATAAATGCGACCTGTGCCACGCCCGTGCAGGCGGTCCGGCCTGCATGGAGGTCTGCCCGACCAATGCACTGTTCGCTATCGACCGAAACCATTTACAGGAAATGAACGCAGAAAAACGCCGCCGCGCTGCGCTTGATAGCACCTCCCCCCTGCTGTTTTAACCTCGGATAGAGGAAGGAAGAACATGAAAAAAATTACCACTGTCTGCCCATACTGTGGGGCGGGATGCAAAATGAATCTGGTTGTGGATAACGGGAAAATTATTCGCGCAGAGGCCGCCAATGGCGTCACTAATCAGGGGGAGCTGTGTCTGAAAGGCTACTACGGCTGGGACTTCCTCAATGACACCAAACTGCTGACCCCACGCCTGACACAGCCGCTGATCCGTCGTCATAAAGGCGGGAAGTTTGAAGCCGTGAGCTGGGACGAAGCTATCCGTTACACCGCGCAACGCCTGAAAGAGATCAAACAAAAACATGGTCCGCGTTCGATTATGCACACGGGTTCTTCGCGGGGGACCGGCAATGAAACCAATTATGTGATGCAGAAATTCGCCCGTGCGGTGATCGGCACCAATAACGTCGACTGCTGTGCCCGCGTATGTCACGGACCATCAGTTGCCGGTTTACAGGCCACACTCGGCAACGGTGCGATGAGCAACTCCATCGGTGATATTGAGAATTCCAAGTGTCTGCTGGTGATTGGGTATAACTGCGCCGACTCCCATCCGATTGTCGCTCGCCGCGTGATCAAAGCGAAAGAGAAAGGCGCACAGATTATTGTGTGCGACCCGCGCCGCATCGAAACCGCCCGTATCGCCGATCAGCATCTGCAAATCAAAAATGGCTGCAACATGGCGCTGGTCAATGCCTTCGCGCATGTGCTTATCGAAGAAAATTTGTATGACCATGACTACGTCGCCAAATACACCGAAGGCTTCGACGAGTACCGTAAAAACGTGGCCGACTACTCGCCTGAAGCAGTGGCTGAGCAGACCGGCGTCAGCGCCCAGCAAATCCGTCAGGCCATGCGAACCTACGCTGCCGCCCCTTCAGCGACCATCATGTGGGGTATGGGCGTGACGCAGTTTGGTCAGGCGGTGGACGTGGTGAAAGGGTTGGCGGGGCTGGCCCTGTTGACCGGCAATTTGGGCCGCGCCAACGTGGGCGTCGGGCCGGTACGCGGTCAGAATAATGTGCAGGGTGCCTGCGATATGGGCGTGCTGCCGAACGAATTCCCCGGCTATCAATCAGTCACTGACCCGAAAGTCCGCGCCAAATTTGCCGATGCCTGGGGCATTGACGTCAACCAGATGGACCCTGAAATCGGCCACCGTATCACTGAAATTCCGCATCTGGCCATCGAAGGCCATGTGAAAGCCTATTACATCATGGGGGAAGATCCTTTGCAGACCGAAGCCGATTTAAGCCTGGTGCGCAAAGGCTTCGAGGCGCTGGAGTTTGTGGTGGTGCAGGACATCTTCATGACCAAGACCGCCGAACAGGCCGATGTGATTCTTCCGGCCACCTCATGGGGTGAGCATGGCGGCGTATTCTCCTGCGCTGACCGCGGCTTCCAACGTTTCGAAAAAGCCATCGAACCGAAGTACAACGTCAAGCGTGACTGGGAAATCATCAGCCTGCTGGCATGTGAACTCGGTTATCCGATGCACTACCGCGACAATCAAGAAATCTGGGACGAAATGCGTGAGCTGTGCCCGCTGTTCTACGGTGCAACGTACGAGAAAATGGGCACGCTCGGCCATGTCCAGTGGCCATGCACCACGCTGGACAGCCCGGGCACGCCGTACCTTTACCAGGACAACCATTTCGATACACCGACCGGCAAAGGTCAGCTGTTTGCCGCCCCATGGCGTGCCCCAGCCGAAGTGCCGGACGGTAACTACCCGCTGGTGCTGTGTACGGTACGTGAAGTTGGCCACTACTCCTGCCGCTCAATGACCGGCAACTGCGCCGCTCTGCAAACGCTGGCCGATGAGCCGGGTTTCGTGCAGATGAACCCGCAAGACGCTGAAGCACTGGGTATCCGCGATCAGCAACTGGTGTGGGTCGCTTCCCGCCGTGGCAAAGTCATCTCCCGCGCCAACTTCAACGAACGTATCAATCTCGGTGCGGTGTACATGACCTATCAGTGGTGGATAGGTGCCTGTAATGAACTGACGCAGGAAAACCTGGATCCGATCTCTAAAACGCCTGAGACCAAGTACTGCGCGGTCAAAGTCGAGCAGATTGCCGATCAGCGCTGGGCAGAAAACTATGCCCAACAGACCTACAGCGACATGAAAGCGCGTCTGCGCAGTGCTGTAGAGGATGTGATACCGGTGGTTGCTGTCGGTTGATGGTTTGATCCTCCCCTTTGCGGGGAGGAGTTTTAAAAGGAATTGTCATGTCTGGATCCGGCTTGCTGGTTCGCGTCAGCGGGAAAGTGCAGGGGGTGGGCTTCCGCCCCTTTATCTGGCAACTTGCCCGGCGGTTACAGCTACGGGGAGAAGTGCACAACGACAGTCAGGGCGTGGAAATACGTCTGCTGCAACCGGTAAACATCGAAGCATTTCTGCAGGAGATGCATCAAAACTGTCCCCCTCTGGCACATATTGACAGTATCAGCCTGCGCAATTTTTCGTGGCTCAGCGAGCCGTACCATTTTCTCATTCAGGATAGCCAGCCAGGTCAGATGACCACCCAGGTGGTGCCAGATGCCGCCACCTGCCCCGCCTGCTTGCGCGAGATGAGTGACCCTGACCACCGCCGTTATCACTACCCTTTCCTCAACTGTACCCACTGTGGGCCACGTTTCACCCTTATCCGGCGTATGCCTTATGACCGGGCGGCTACCGCGATGGCTGCCTTTCCACTGTGTGAGGCCTGTGCTGAAGAGTATCGCGATCCGGCAGAGCGCTATTTTCACGCACAACCCGTTGCCTGCCCGGTCTGCGGTCCGCAGCTATATGCCAGCGACGCACAGGGGCACACCACGACAGTGACTGTGGCTGCGCTGACGCAGGCGATTGAAATATTACAGGCAGGCGGCATTGTTGCCATTAAAGGCGTAGGAGGCTTTCATCTTGCCTGCGATGCGACCTCTTTACCGGCAGTAACCAGGCTGAGAGAACGAAAAGGACGTCCCGGTAAGCCGCTGGCCGTCATGCTGCCGGATTCCCTCTGGCTGGCAAAATGTACCGACGCCGCCCCCCTGTTTGAAATACAGTCGCTGCTGCAGTCCTCTGCCGGACCGATAGTGCTGCTAACCCCTGCCCCGACGACACCGCTTTGCGCCGCCGTCGCCCCGGGACTGAATGAAGTGGGCCTGATGCTGCCCTCCTCACCGCTGCATCATTTGCTGATGCAACAAATGCAATCACCGCTGGTCATGACCTCAGGTAATGCCGCCGGGTGCGCCCCAGCCCTGAGTAATCAGCAGGCGCTGACCCAGTTAAGTGATATCGCCGACCTGTGGCTGCTTCACGACCGGGATATTGTGCAACGCGCCGATGATTCCGTAGTGCGTTTCACCCCCGGGGCCCCTGAGATGCTGCGGCGTGCCCGGGGCTATGTGCCCGATGCCATTGAACTGCCAGCGGGCTTCGGCGCACAACCCCCGCTGCTGGCACTGGGAGGCGACCTCAAGAACACCTTCTGTCTGGTACGGGGAAAACAAGCCCTGTTGAGTGCACATATGGGCTCACTGGAGCACAGCGATATTTTTACCCAATGGCAACAGGGCATGGAGCACTTTTCGCGGCTGTTTGACTGTCAGCCACAACATTTGGCCTGCGACATCCATCCGGGTTATTTCAGCCAGCAGTGGGCACAGCAGCAGCCCTTACCCCGCACGGAGGTCCTGCATCATCATGCGCACATTGCCGCGTGTCTGGCCGAACACCGATGGCCGTTGCACGGCGGCCGGGTGATCGGTCTGGCACTCGATGGCATCGGTTACGGCGACCAGGGAGAACTATGGGGAGGGGAGTGTTTACTGGTCGACTACCTGCATTGTGAACATCTGGGCGGTCTTCCGGCCGTAGCCCTGCCGGGGGGCGAACAGGCGGCCCGGCAACCCTGGCGTAATCTGCTGGCACAATGGCTACGCTTCGTACCCGCCTGGCAGCAATATCCTGAGGCCAACCGCCTGCTAATGCGGCCATGGCAGCCGCTGGCGCAAGCCATCGCTGGGGGAGTGAACTCCCCACCGGCTTCCTCCTGCGGGAGACTATTCGATGCAGTGGCGGCGGCTTTAGGCTGTGCTTCGCAAACGTTGAGCTGGGAAGGCGAAGCCGCCTGCCGCCTGCAGGCTCTCGCGGAGCAGGCTCAGGGACAGCCTCACCCTATTTCGCTTGGGCTCATAACGACAGAGCATGGCCTTACTCTGGATCTGGCAGGCTTCTGGCAACAATGGCTGAACTGGCCAGCGCAGCCCGCAGCCCGGGCATGGGCATTTCATGACGCACTGGCGCAAGGCTTCGCCCGCATGGCGCACCACGCCGCGCGGCAACATGCGGTCCAAACCGTGGCGCTTGGCGGTGGCGTTATTCATAACAGGCTATTGCGCCAGTGCCTCCTCAAACATTTAGCGCCTCTTCAGGTCCTCGCCCCACAGGCTATTCCTGCCGGTGACGGCGGATTGGCGTTAGGCCAGGCCATGGTGGCCTGCGCCCGAATTCAGACTTCATTCACAGCAAATTTAAATAAGGACTCTCATGATTAACCGCGCATTTTTTCACACCCATAAGCGTGCTTTCTGGCTGCTGCTCGGGCTGGTGGCACTTAATGTACTAGCCTGGGTATGGGCGTTTGCCCTCTTCAGCCAGCACGCGGGGCTCATCGCCGCCGCCCTGCTGGCCTACGGTTATGGTCTTCGCCACGCGGTCGATGCCGACCATATTGCCGCCATTGATAACGTCACTCGTAAACTGATGCAACAGGGCCAACGCCCCGTCGCCGTTGGGGCTTACTTCTCCCTCGGTCACTCCAGCATCGTGGTGCTGGCCTGTGCGGCGATTGCCGCCACGTCTTTACTTTTCGGTGAAAAGATAGGCTGGTTGCATGATTATGGCAGCACCATTGGCACACTGGTTTCAGCACTGTTCTTATTCATCATGGCGGCAGTCAATGCGGCAATCCTGCGCGATATCTGGCGACGCTTTGGGCAGGTTAAACGGGGCGAATCCTTTATTAAGACCGAAAATGCCCATCACTTACAGGGAGGGGTGATGACGAAAGTTTTCCGTTTCGCTTTCGGTCTGGTCAACCGCAGCTGGCAGATGTACCTGGTTGGCTTTCTGTTTGGGTTAGGTTTTGACACCGCGACGGAGATTGGCCTGCTGGGTATTTCCGCGGCTGGTGCATCATCCGGTATGTCAGTCTGGAGCATCATGGTGTTTCCGGCGCTGTTCGCCAGCGGCATGGCGCTTATCGACTCACTGGACAATTTTGTCATGGTCGGTGCCTATGGATGGGCCTTCGACAAACCGGTGCGTAAGCTTTATTACAATATGACGATCACCGCCACCAGCGTGGTAATCGCCATGGGGATTGGTGGCCTGGAAGCGCTGGGTTTACTGGCGGATAAACTCGACTGGCACCAGGGCGGTTGGAAAATCATCGACACCCTGAATGATAATATGGGCAGCGTGGGCTACGTCGCCGTGGCGCTGTTTATCCTGTTCTGGGGAGTATCGGCGGTCAACTATCGCATGAAGGGATACGATCAATTAGGCACAGAGTAACGTGGTTTCGGTCACAGACATTTGTTGCCGTAAGTGCTTGAATAGTCGCGAAGAGAAAGCCGTTTGAACTTGACTGGAACGGGTGCAGGTTCAGGCAGTGACGAGCCGATATGATTCAGTGTTTTCAATATCTCTCGTAATGATGGTTGTAAAGTGGCCCCGTTTTGCGGCAAGTTTACAGTTCACCTCCAGCGAGCAGTTCAAATGATCTCTGTGCGAGCAATCCGATGATTAAGTGGCCGTGGAAAACAAATGACCTCCAGAACGAAAAGTGGGAAGCGTGGCAAGATGCGCTGAATATCCCGCTTTTCGCATCATTGAATGAGCAGGAGCAAAAACGGCTGGTGTACATAGCCAGCCAGTTATTGCATCAAAAACGCCTGGTACCCTTGCAGGGCATCGTTCTCAATGAGCAGATGCAGGCGCGAATTGCCCTGTTGTTTGCCCTGCCGGTGATGGAACTTGGCGCAGAGTGGCTGGATGGTTTTCATGAAATTTTACTCTACCCTACCCCCTTTGTTGTCGATTCCCCCTGGCAAGATGAGAACGGACTGGTGCATGCCGGTTCGCAGATCCACGCCGGGCAGAGTTGGGATCAGGGGCCTATCGTACTCAACTGGCAGGATATCGAAGACTCCTTTGATACCTCCGGCTTTAACCTGATCATCCATGAAGCGGCCCACAAGTTGGACCTGCGCAACGGCGGTGAAGTGAGTGGGATACCGCCTATCGCTTTACGTGACGTGGTGGCCTGGGAACACGATCTGCATGCCGCGATGGAAAATTTGCAGGATGAAATCGACATGGTGGGTGAAGACGCAGCCAGTATGGATGCCTATGCCGCCAGCGACGCCGCAGAGTGCTTCGCGGTGCTTTCAGAATACTTTTTCAGTGCACCTGAACTGCTTTCCAACCGCTTTCCGCTGGTTTATGGCCATTTTACCCGTTTTTACAAGCAGGACCCGCTGGCAAGGCTGCGCCGGCACCATCCCTGCGACGGCTAATTTAGGCAGAAAATAGGGTTTGATACTCAGGCAATGAGGGATTTCATCTCTTTTTGCTCAGTTGATGAGCAGTCAGCCCATTAGTGCCAATTTAGCGTTGACACTCCAGGGGCCACTGGATATGATGCGCCCCGTTCAGACAATTCCTCTGTAGTTCAGTCGGTAGAACGGCGGACTGTTAATCCGTATGTCACTGGTTCGAGTCCAGTCAGAGGAGCCATATTAGAAACGCCGCTTAAGGAAACTTAAGCGGCGTTTTGCTGTTCATTTCTCTTCTCTTTCCATCTGCCCTCCCCTGATAGATAAACTTATGGCTGGGATGACAGAGGCATGTAATGCCGTGCGTCATAGAAACATCACCGCAACTCAATGGATTTGCCTGCTGTTATTTAGATTTAAAAAGATGCATCAGGTTACCTTTTGATAAAAAGATGGAAATGCTCAAGATAATATTTATTGCGGTTTCCCCCCAATCGGCGTGATGGTATTTACCGGTAATTATCCTTATAAAAACCGTTGCAGATGCGACAATTAGTATATAAGCGCACCATGAAACCAGAGGTCTGTGTCTCCCATAACCCCGACGAAATGAGAGTAAACGTACCGCCGTTAAAAAACAGGCAACGGCATTAATATTCAGTATCAGCGTAGAAAAGTTCATTTACGTCCTCTCTGAAATCGATCTAATAAAGAAGTTTGATCGTTTGTCTTGGCAGCAAGCATCATGAGTAGGCGCACCGCCGATGCAGAAGCAATTAATGCACCCACTGATTTATCGACTGTCACACCCTGAGGTATAACAATGGATATCAGTGCAGCAGTGAAATTTGAAGCCACAATACCGGTCAGAAATGACACCAGGAATAACAGCCATCGTTTAAATATCGGGAAATCTAATGCAGAGATAACAAAAACAACTGCGCCGGAAAATGCCCCTATCATACATCCAGCATCTAATCCATGGGCTATACCAACGAGTGAGGCCCCCGAAATAATGGTGGATACAGTTGTAGTGCTCAATGGAATAGTCATATTTTGGCTCCGTCAGGAATGGACAGTCTTCAACTCGTCACCCTGCCTCTTTCACCCCAGGTGAAATGTTGATATCACTGTCGGTGATCTCGTCGTAAAAGTACCACTCTCAATTCTTACACATGGTTTTGTATTGTTGCTATTATAAGGGAAATTCTCTGTGAAACAGTTCCTTAATGAGATACGTTCGGGGCAATATTTGCATCATAGGTATTTAATAAACTGCTCTGACCATTTATTAAAACGATGCCGTTAATCAAAAAGAAAACATTGGCATAAATATAAATAAAGGGCCTGCGCTCCATAAGATGAGAACGAAGACCCTTTCAGTTATTTAATTTTTTATTCGGGCCAAATGAAATACATCCCTATTATTTCTTATCTTTTGTTGCAGAAACAATCTGGTCACTTACCGAATAACTAAACACAACATCGTCACTTTTAGAAGCTGGTAAGGCTATCTGGACAATAGGGACAACCTGACCGCCGGTGTTGTTGTAGAAATCTTGCTGATCATGCTGAGCACCTGTCAAACCCGAGGAACCTTTCAGATAGAAAAATGCCTGGATGGGGAGTTGTGTCGGTATATTCGGCGCCCAGGTTTGTAAACGCAGCTCATTCTGGGTACCAAATGACTCACTTGC
Organism: uncultured Enterobacterales bacterium; assembly: GCA_946478305.1. Lineage (GTDB taxonomy): Bacteria > Pseudomonadota > Gammaproteobacteria > Enterobacterales > Enterobacteriaceae > Ewingella. The sequence continues at coordinate 3,142 of CAMLBO010000014.1, read as the reverse complement.
AATCGTTGCCATACTCTCAATTGTGGCATTGAAAGCGCTGGCAATCGTACTTCCTGCTGTCGAGGTTCTCAGATCAAACCCGCACTCGGAGGCATGTTGGCTACTGTATTGCACATAATGTTGATACCATTCATCAGCAGTAAAAATATTTTGTGACTGGCAGGTAGTGCTTTCAGGATGCCCTGTATATTCACCGCATCCTTTATCCACACGGTTATCCGTAGAAGCATCAATAGGGAATGCGCAAAGCGTTGGAATAGCCGTTTTCCCGGCAGGCGCCTGCTGTTGCGGGAAGAAGATAAGCCCATTGGTGTAGCCATAGGCGAGTTTTTGGTATTTCGAATCCTTTCTTAAGTAAGAGAATGATGTCCCTCCACTGGTCACTGAAGCCGGGCTTGGATCCCAGGAGTGATAGCTACTCGACGCGACGGTTCCCCGGATGGTCACACCAGAACAGAGTACCGCCGGTTTGGAATCATCACCACAATTTGCGGGCTCAGCATTATAAGCCGTATTCAATTGCGTAATCACATCTGGCGTCGGTGGAGGCGACAAAGCAGGCACATTAATACTACCGCAAGTGTATCCAGCATTCCCACTTTCTGCCACAGAACATGTCAGGTTACCGCCTTTCCACTCCCCCCCTGCCATTTTCAGATTGTCGACTTTTATATGAGTCGTGAAGCTATAGGTGCTGCAGCTATTCAAACTGCTGTTCAATTCCGGTTTTAAATATTGATCATTTACTGAAAAACCTGTTTTGGTAATAATACAGGGAGAAGTATCGTTGGTAAATGTTATAACAGGACTACCTGGTTCTCCTCCTGTGATTGGGGTATGATCTATGGAAAACAAATAATCAACACTTCCACTTATACAGTTTTTGCAAGAATCCATCTGAAAACTTATCGTACCGCTGGTAGTACCTTGCTTTACGTTTGTTACCGTAAAAGTAACCCCGCTACTCACAGCATGCGCTGCTATTGAGAATAGCAGCATAAAAAATAATATTATATTTTTCACATTATTCACCATAATTATTTATCTATCAGACAACCAAAATGGAATATCAATAAGATCACGTTATCGCGCCAGATATTTAGCAATATGTAAAAAATGATTTTATTTTCTTTTGCTTTGTAAAACCCACTGATCACTGTCACTGTATGTAAATGTCGCATTGCCGGTACTTGATGTCGGTAAGGTGATTTTTATGACCGGAACCCACATATTCCCGGTTGTATTATTATAGAAATCCTTCTGATCATTTTTTGCACTACTCAGACCTGCACTACTTCCGGAAATATAGAAGAACGCTTCAATGGGTAACGTATCTTGCATACCCTGCGCCCAGGTAGCCAAGCGTAATTCGTTTTGAGTACCGAAGGATTCGGTAGCAATTTTTGCCATGCTAAGAATCGACTGATAAAATCCATCAGTAATATTGTAGGTATCCTCATCAGCTTCAGAGGTGTCAAACCCACACTCGGAGGCATGTTGGCGACTGTATTGCACATAATGTTGATACCATTCATCAGCAGTAAAAATATTTTGTGACTGGCAGGTAGTGCTTTCAGGATGCCCTGTATATTCACCGCATCCTTTATCCACGCGGTTATCCGTAGAAGCATCGATAGGGAATGAGCACATGACATCAATATCGGTATATTTACCGTCAGGGGCATAGAAGAAGGGATCAAAAACAAACCCGTTAACGTAACCGTACGCGAGTTTATTATATTTTGAATCTTTCCTGAGATAGGAAAAAGAGACACCGCCACTGGTTTGTGATTGGGGACTCGGATCCCACGAATGATAAGATGCAGAATAATTCGTCCCACGCAGCATAACGCCGGAACAAAGAAATGCAGGTAAATGCTCATCATCATCACAGCCTTTCGCGGCATTCATATAATCCTGAGTCAAATAATCCGCCGTTTCTGGCCCGGTATTCGGAGTTGCCCTTTTAATACTCATCGCCTGAAACTGCTCTTTATCATTATCCCAGCTTCGCGCATAAGTGGCTTGGCACATAAAACCCAATAAAATAACAGACAATAATAATATTGTTTTTTTCATCACAATCACCTTTATAATTAAATTATGCAGCCTGAGCATAAAAACCATTTTATGTTCTTTTTTAATTTCTATTCCGCGGGAATAATAGCCAGAGAGACCCCTGGCTATTCTATTGCTTAGTTCATGTTATTTTTTCAGATAAGAGAGATAACCATTAAGTGTATCTGGGAGCGTCGACACACCAGAAGCAGATTCCCCCCAAGCGACGACAGTATCATTGGCCTTCAGGGCAACAAATGCGTGAGTATTACCATAAATAGCCTGTACCCCCGTCAGTGTTCCGCTTGCCCCGGCAGTAGAACCACCGTATTCCGCATCCCCCCAGGTCACGACAGTGCCATCACGTTTCAACGCGGCAAAACTTGCACCGTTAGCTGAGACAGCGACGACATCGACGAGTGATGAAGCTACGCTGTCGCAGCTCCCACCAAAACCGGCATTCCCCCAGCAAAAAACGCTACCGTCACTGCAAAGTGCAGCAAAGGCGCCATAGGTCGCTTTAATATCGACAATATCCGTACGACTGCTGTATTGGCTCGGTAAATCACCGCCATATTTTTTGTATCCCCAACAGACAATCCCACCGGTGCTTAACAAGGCGGTAAAGGCTGACTCCGTCGCCACCAGCCGTTGCGCCGTCGTGGTGCTAGAAACGGATGTCACATCAGAACCATAATCGACATCACCCCATGCCTGCAGGCATCCCCCGTTATAGATAACGGCAAAGGCGCGGCGGGATGAACAACAAACAGTAATGCCACTCAGTTGGCTGATATTGCCTGGGACAGCTCCCCCTGCGCTAATATCGCCCCATGCGTAAGCTTTTCCTGATGATGTGATAGCTGCAAACGCATTATCTCCGGCATGTAGAGAAACGATATCGGGCCTGCCAGCAATGCCCGATGGAACATTAAGGTCAAACCCAGCGGTGCCATCTGTAGCCCATCCCCAAACCTGAATGTAAGGCGAAACAAGCGTACCCCGACAGGCAAAGGTGCCTTGTGCCCCCTTCAGTTCGACAATATCGGTTCGAGATAAAACACTGGATGGCACGCCCCCCCCC
>CAMLBO010000013.1 GCA_946478305.1 uncultured Enterobacterales bacterium | reverse complement strand
GTCAGATGTGTATAAGAGACAGGGGTGGGGTGGGGATATTTACCGCCGTGCTGGTCGCGATTTACACCACAGAATTAGCGCGGTTTTTAAAAGTCAGAAATATCGGTTTTAAACTGCCGGATCAGGTTCCGCCGAAAATCAAACACTCCTTCGATCTCTTAATTCCCATTATGGCGGTGGTGCTGACGCTCTATCCGCTGAGCCTGTTTATTCAATATCAGTTCGACATGTTGCTACCGCAGGCCATTATGGCGCTGTTCGGGCCGATTATTTCTGCTGCCGATACTTTACCGGCCATTCTTATTGCAGTGCTGATCTGTCATCTGCTCTGGTTCGCCGGTATTCACGGCGCGGTGATCATCAGCGGCATGTTGCAGGCATTCTGGTTGACTAATCTGGGTATCAATCAGGAGTTACTCACTTCCGGGTTGCCGCCTGTGCATATATTTATCGAACCCTTCTGGCAGTTCTTTATTGTGATTGGCGGTTCGGGATCGACGATGGGGCTGGTATTGCTCTATTTACGCAGTCGTTCGGCGCATCTGCGGTCAATCGGTAAACTCAGCCTGGTTCCCGGCATATTTAATATTAATGAACCGGTTATTTTCGGCTCGCCGATAGTGATGAACCCGACCCTGTTTATACCGTTTATTACCGCACCGTTGGTCAACGCCGTTATCGCCTATATCGCCACTCGCACCGACTGGGTGGGTAAGGTGATTTCCGTGGTGCCCTGGACGGCCCCCGCGCCGATTGGTGCGGCATGGTCAACCGGCTGGGATCTACGCGCTGCGGTGCTGGTGATGATCTTAATTGCCATCTCATCGGTAATTTACTATCCGTTCTTCAAAGCCTATGAAAAACAGCTGCTCGAACAGGAAAATCCTCAAGAGCAGGAAGAGAAACAGACGCTGACTCAGCCACAGGCCTGAGCCGCCAACGGGAGCAAACCATGGACACACTAAGGGATATGGAAACAACGGTGATGGAGCTGATCATCTTTTCCGGAGAGTCCCGCTCATGCGCAATGGAGGCCTTGCAGGCGGCGCGCAAAAAAGAGTGGCAACAGGCTGAGGCGCTGCTGGTGCAGTCCACGCAGGCCGGTAAACGCGCCCATCAGATCCAGACAGAGCTGATTGGTGCTGATGAAGGTTGCGGCAAAATTCCGGTCAATCTAATCATGGTTCATGCACAGGACCACCTGATGAACTCCCTGCTATGCCGGGAAATGGCCGAAGAGATGATCTATCTGCACAAGGAGATCGACGGCCTCAGGCAGTCACGCTGAGGCAGACCATCACCACAATAATTTTCTTAAACGTCAAGGAGATATCTGGATGATTTACGCGAAGACCAAACCCTTCCCGGCTGACTTTTTATGGGGGGCTTCTACCTCGGCTTACCAGGTGGAAGGTGCATGGAATGAGGACGGGAAAGGCCCGTCGGTCATTGATATGGCCACCTTCCCCGATAACATCAGCGACTTCAAAGTCACCAGCGACCATTATCACCATGTTAAACAAGACGTAGCCCTGTTTAAAGAGCTGGGGCTGAAAACCTACCGTTTCTCTATCTCCTGGAGCCGCCTCTTTCCCGACGGGGACGGAGACATTAACCCGCAGGGTGTGGCGTTTTATAATCAACTGATCGACGAGATTTGCGATGCTGGCATTGAGCCGCTGGTCACGCTCTACCACTTTGACCTGCCGTATGCGTTACAGCAGAAGGGGGGATGGTCTGACCGGAAAACCGTCGATGCGTTTGAACGCTACGCGCGAACCGCATTTGAATTGTATGGCGACCGGGTCAAATATTGGCTGACCATCAATGAACAAAATATGATGATCCTTAAAGGCGATGTGATAGGCACGCTGGATCCCAATACTGAAAATCCGCAGAAAGCGTTATATCAGCAGAATCACCATATGATGCTGGCGCAGGCCAAAGCCATGATTCTCTGCCACGCCTTATTACCGCAGGCTAAAATTGGCCCGGCACCGAATATCTCCTGTATTTATGCTGCCAGTTCCAAACCGGAAGACAATATTGCCGCGCATAATTACTCCTCCATTCGCAACTGGTTGTATCTCGATCTGGCTTGTCACGGGCGTTATAACGCGCTGGTGTGGAGTTTTCTGGAAGAGAAATCCCTGCTGCCGGAAATAGTCGCGGGCGATATGGAAATACTTCGTCAGGGCAAACCTGACTTTATCGCTTTCAACTATTATGCGTCGACTACCGTGGCGGCGGATGTGCCAAACAACCACGCTGGTGAGAAGCAAGATCCGCGCGCAGTAGAGGACCAGCAGCTGGCCGGTGTGTATAAAAATGTTTATCTGGGGGTGGATAACCCGCACCTCGAACATAACGAGTTTGGCTGGTATATCGATCCGGTCGGTTTTCGCCTGACCTGCCGTGAAATATATGAACGCTATGCCTTGCCGCTGATCATTACCGAGAACGGCCTGGGCGCATTCGATAAGCTGACCGACGACAAAAAAGTGTACGACGATAAGCGCATTAATTATCTGCGTATTCATATCGAACAGCTGAAGCTGGCGATATCCGATGGCGTAGAACTCTTTGGCTATTGTCCGTGGTCGGCGATTGATTTAGTCAGCACTCACCAGGGCATCAGCAAACGCTATGGATTTATTTACGTGAACCGTGATGAGCATGATCTGAAAGATATGGCGCGTTATCGGAAGAAAAGTTTCTTCTGGTATCAGCGGGTCATTGCCAGCAATGGGGAGGATCTTAACGGTCATATTGAATACTGATCATCTGTGAGCAGCAAAATAGAGGGTGGCGATGGCCACCCTTTTTCGTTATATAAGACGGGGAAATAACACAAAATAATGGGAAAACTGGTTAAAAAATAAGGTGATTACTCCAGGCTATTTCTTTTATTGCTAACAACGACTTTTATTTTCTGGGAAGGGATAAATGAACAAAATATTGCACAGCGTGCTCAGTTTGAGCGTGGTATTTTCCACACTCACCTTGTTACCCGCACAGGCTCTGGCTAACCGGTGTATTGAGAATCGCGCCGGGATTGACATGGGATCCGGCAGCACCAAAATTCAGGTTACCGAAGTAAATATCTGCCAGAAAACCCTGGGCAAAGTGCTGTATGAAGATCAGCGTCCGGTGGCATATAACGCCGATCTGGCGAAGTCCGGCAATAATCAGCTCAGCGAAGACATTCAGCAGCAAGGGCTTACGGCCCTGACCGATATGGTCAATAAAGCCAACAGGTTCAAACCGCAGCGTATTACCGGTGTGGCGACGGCGGTATTTCGTACGGCTGCCAACGGTCAGCAGGTGATTGACCGCTTTAACCAGCAGGCGCACGTCAGCCTGAAAATTATCTCCCAGCAGCAGGAGGCAGAACTCGGCTTCCTCTCCGCCAAAACAGCGCTGCACGAAAAAAATCTGAAGGATGAGGATCTGCTGGTTTGGGATATCGGCGGTGGTTCGATGCAGATGACGACCTATCGCCAGCAGCAGGGGATAAAAACCGTGGATATCTATCAGGGAAAACTGGCTTCGGTGACGCTGAAAGATTTCATCACCGACGTTTTACAGAATAAAAATCCGCAGGCTGACAGCACGCCGAACCCGATTGGATCCCTGCGTAATACGGTGCTGCGTTATGTGAATTTTTACGTGCGCACCCACGTTAGCGCGCAGATGAAGCAGGATGCGCAGCAGAAACGTGTCATTGGCATTGGTGGCGTACACGGTTATTCAATCAGCGATCAGATTCATCCGCTGAATCACACCTATACACTGGAAGATGTGCAGCGGGTGTCGAAGAAGAACGTCTGGAAGGGGGATTCCGAGCTGAAAGGGGAGTACCGCACCACCGACGTCAGCAATTTGCTGCTGGTAGAAGGATTTATGCAGTCGCTGAAAATTCCAAAAGTGACAGTGGTTAAAGCTAGTCTGATTCAGGGCATTCTGTTGCAATAAGCCGTCATCAGCGCAAGCGAAACCGGAATTCTTACTTTACGACCCGCAGGAGCATCCATTATGTCATCTGAAAACAGCACATTACCTGACCAGAACCCTGAGTCTCAGGACGAATTTATCTGGCTCGAGGGTATTCGCGCCCAGCCAGCGCTCGACTGGGCGCAGCAGCAAAACAGCCGGACAGTGAATCAGTTCGCCAGCGGCGCTGATTTCGAACGTATCCGTCAGCAGGTGCTGACTGGCCTGAATTCGCCGGCGCAGATCCCCGGTATCTCCAAATGCGGCAACCAGTGGTATAACTTCTGGCAGGATGAACAAAACCCGCGCGGCCTGCTGCGCCGTACTACGTTGGATGAGTACCGCAATGATGAACCAAAATGGGAAACTGTGCTGGACATCGATGCGCTCGGTAAAGCCGAAGGGCTGGAGTGGGTGTATCACGGTATCCAGATCCGCCACCCAGACTACCATCGCGGCTTACTGCATCTGTCTTCGGACGGCGGTGACGCCGCAGTCATCCGTGAGTTCGATCTGCAAACGCTGAATTTTATCGCTGACGGCTTTAATCTGCCCTCGGCAAAAAGCAGTGTCTCCTGGATAGATAACGATCAGTTATTTGTCGCTACCGATTTTGGCGAAGGCTCGCTGACCACTTCCGGCTATGCGCGCATTACCAAAATCTGGCAGCGTGGCACACCGCTTAGCGAGGCAAAAACCCAGTTTAGTGCCGAACATGACGATCTGGCGGTAATGGGTTTTCATGATGATTCTAAAGGGTATGAGCGTAATTTCGTTGGAAGGGTAATCGACTTTTACCGCAGCGAGGTCTATCTGCTCGACGCGCAAAACGTCAGGCATAAAGTCGACCTGCCGCAGGATGCGAAATTCAGCACATGGTGCGAGTGGATGCTGATTCAGCCCTCCAGTCAGTGGGATATTGCAGGGCAGAGCTATCCTTCTGGCTCACTGTTGGCCATAAAATTCGATGACTTTATGGCGGGCAACCGTCAGATGACCCCGCTGTTTATCCCGGGAGCAACTACGGCGCTTGGTGGGTATTCAATGACCCGTGACTATCTGATCCTCAGCGTTTCCGAGGATGTGGTAAACCGTCTGGAGATACTGACTCCGCAGCCTGGCGACTGGCTGCGAGAGCCGTTCGGCAATGCCCCCGCGCTGAGCGATATCAGTGCAGGCGGTGTTGATGACGACAGCAATGATTATATGATGACGGTCAGCGGCTTTCTGCAACCTACCACGTTATATCTTGGCAATCTCGAACATAAAGAGCAGCCTCCCGAAATCCTCAAACAGGATCCTGCGCATTTCGACGCGACCGGCTATGCGGTGAAGCAGCATTTTGCTCAGTCTGATGACGGCACCCGCGTTCCCTATTTCGTGGTGGCAAAAAAAGATCGGGTATATGACGGAAAGAATCCGACGTTGTTGTATGGCTACGGCGGTTTTGAAGTTTCCCTCGAACCCTATTATCTCGACGTCAATGGCCCTGCCTGGCTCGATCGCGGCGGTGTGTTTGTGCTCGCTAATATCCGCGGCGGCGGTGAATATGGTCCACGCTGGCATCAGGCGGCGCTGAAAGAGCAGCGTTTACGCGCATATGAAGATTTTGCTGCCGTTGCCAAAGCGCTGATCGCCAGTAACATCACCTCTGCGCCACATCTGGCAGCGCAGGGCGGCAGTAACGGTGGCCTGCTGGTAGGCAATATGCTGACGCATTACCCTGAGCTGTTTGGGGCGATAATCTGCGAAGTGCCGCTGCTGGATATGCAACGTTACACACAAATCTCAGCCGGTGCCTCGTGGATTGCTGAATACGGCGACCCACAGAAGCCGGAAGAGTGGGCATTTATCCGTGCGTTCTCCCCTTATCACAATATCGATCCTGCTAAAAAATACCCACCGGTATTGTTCACAACCGCGACCAGTGATGACCGTGTGGGGCCGGGACACGCGCGTAAAATGGCAGCCAGGATGCAGGCGCTCGGTGTGCCGGATGTCTGGTTCTATGAAAATACCGAAGGTGGCCACAGCGCAGCGGCAGATAAGGCGCAGTCAGCGTTCAAGCTGGCGATGGAAAGTGAATTTCTGTTGCACTTTATCGGCCGGGGTTCCCGCTAAATTCCTATAAACAAGGAGAGTAAACATGACTAAGACGGAGATCGCTATACGTTACCCCCGAGCAATGAGCTGGTCATTTGGTGACAGCCCACAGCTGGCTGATGAATTACTGGCACTGGTGATGGCAGGTAAAAAGACCGCATCCTGTAGTTCGCTGGCCGCATACCAGTCTGAGCCATCGCCCGGCATTGGCGCTTATAACATTATTGAAGATAGCCATGGAAGGGCACGCTGCGTAGTGCGTACGATAGGGTTGACGTTAGTAAACTTTGATCAGGTGACGCCGGAGATGGCGGCCATGGAAGGTGAAGGGGATTTAAGCCTTAGCGACTGGCGCCAGGCACATAAGGATTTTTTCAGCCGGGCGGGCAGTTTTGCGCCTGATATGCCGCTGGTTTTTGAACGTTTTGCCGTAGTGGAAATATTAGCCGACTGATACACCTTCACGCCCGGCTATCATGCCGGGCGTTTTTACCTCTGCCGTTATCTTCTCTGTTGTTTATATTTAGACATGTTTTATCAACATTTTATGCCCAAAAAACATTGCCCAGTGAATCGATGATTGTTTATGATTCCATCATTATTTGATAATGGTTCTCAAAATCATTTCTGTTTAATTCTCATTGCCGGGTATAAAAATGCTGAAGAACACCGTTCGCGTGCTTTCCGTCGCTGGTCTGATGGCCAGTTCATTCGCCAGTTTTGCCACGACATATCCGCTGAATGTTACTGACCTTGACGGTCAAACGCTGACTTTCAACAAGGCACCTCAGCGTATTATCTTACAGGATGGCCGCGATATTCTTTCGCTGGCTGTACTCGACAGGGCCAATCCGTTCCAGCACGTTGTGGCATGGAATAACCTGTTGAAGAAATCCGATATCGGTACCTGGGATCTGCTGAAAGGCAAGTGGCCTGAGTCTGCAAAGATTCTGGATATGGGATTTAGCGATAAAGGGCAGGTTGATCTCGAAACGGTGATCGCGCAAAAACCCGATCTGATGGTGGCGCAGCTACGGGCGAAAGATGCACTGAAAGAGGCGGGGGTACTCGATAAACTCAGTGCGCTGAAGGTGCCGGTGCTGTTTGTTGATTACGAACGCGATCCAGCAAAAAATACCGTGCCAAGTATTGAGCTGCTGGGCAAAGTGCTTAATCAGGAAAAAAATGCCGAGGCTTACGGCAAATTCTACAACGAACACTATCAGCACATTCAACAGGTCGTGGCATCGGTGAACCCGAAACCTAAGGTCTTTATTGAAGCCATTGCCGGGCGTTCTGACTCCTGCTGTTTCACCCACGGTGACGCTGGTTGGGGCAAGCTGGTGAAAGCAGTGGGCGCGGATAATATCGGAACCGACCTGCTGCCGGGTGCATCGGGTGATGTGTCGCTGGAAAAAGTGATCAGCATGAAACCGGATGCCTACATCATGACCGGTTCTGCACGCCCAAGTAACGGCAGCGTGTCGCATATTCTGCCGCTGGGTTATGACGCCGATCAGGCCAGCGTGGACCGCGAAGCTCAAGCGCTGCTGGCGCGTAACGGTATCGCACAGATCTCCGCCGTGACTGATAAACACGCTTATGGCGTTTACCATCAGTTCTATAACCACCCGTACAATATTGTCGGGATGGAATATCTGGCCAAGTTTATCTACCCGCAACAGTTCAAGGATCTGGATCCGGCAAAAACCTACCATGATTTGGTGCGCAACTACACGACTCTGCCTGATAAAGCGTTCATTTTCAGTTGGTCTGAAGCTAAATAACCGAAACCTTTGCTCCTCTGTCTGCCTCTGCGGCAGGCAGAGTGATATCCCGCCAAGTCTCCCCCCAAAAAAATATGTCGGCTCAGGTTATTTACAGTGATCACATTTGTTGACACTCGGTTAATTCATCCCGGAAACTATTTGGTTTAGTGTGATCGGTAGATTCCCGCAGGGTGCAGGCTTGGGTGGTGCTTTTGGGCACGCGAAGCGCCTGCTGGCGGAGCAACACACATCGATAAGGTGAATTTATGCAATCCGAAGAACAGCGTTTAATCGAAGGTCTTTTTAGCCGTCTGCAACAGGCTGAGTCGGTAACGGCACCGCGTGACGCCGAGGCAGAACGTGTGATTCAGACTTGTATCGCTAAGCAGCCTTCCGCCCCTTACTATATGGCGCAGGCGATGATTATTCAGGAAGCGGCGCTGACCAAACTGAATCAGCAGGTCCAGGCGCAGCAACAGCAAATTGAGCAGTTGCAGGAGCAGGCAAAAAGCGCGCGTCCGTCGAGCAGCGGGTTCCTGGCCGGGTTATTTGGTGGCGGCGCAACACAGAGTCAGTCACAGGCCGCACCGCAGAGCAATTCTGGCAGCCAGCCAATTCCAGGGACCAATGGGGATAACCGTAACGCGCAGCCACAGCAACAATATCAGCAACAGCCTTACCAGCAGCAGGCGGCCCCACAACAAGCGGCACCTCAGCAACCGGGATTCCTCGGTAGCGCATTGCGTACTGCAGCCGGTGTTGCCGGTGGCGTGGTGTTGGCAGATATGCTGACTGGTATGTTCCATCAGAGTCAGCCGCAGGAAATTGTGAATATTATCGAAGAGCCACCGGTGCAGAATCTGGACCCTAATGACACCAGTTTCCTCGGCAATAATGATTTCCAACAGCAAAATTTTGACAGTGGTCAGCCCGACTGGCAGGACGCCTCTTTACGCGACAACAGTGATAATGCAGACCTCGGTTTTGGTTCCGATAACGTTGGTTCTGACGATTTCAACAATGATGACGACTCATTTTTCTGATTCTTTATGGTCTGTGAAGGCGTTTTCACAGTAGGAATTATCGTACAAAGTCTAAGAGTGAGATGTTTATCGCTTATTGCAATCGGAATTCTGGACAAAACTGGGATCTGTTGCTGTACTGTATTTGACACACACTTTGTGTCATTCATTCACGTAAAGGTAAGTTTGATGTCTAAGATTACAGGTAGCGTTAAGTGGTTCAATGAATCTAAAGGTTTTGGTTTCATTACCCCTGAAGATGGCAGCAAAGATGTATTTGTTCATTTCTCTGCTATTGCCAGCAACGGTTTTAAAACCCTCGCTGAAGGCCAACGTGTTGAGTTCGAAATCACACAGGGCGCTAAAGGTCCATCGGCTGCTGACGTTAAACCTATTTAACTCTAGCCAAATTTTGAAAAAACCCGCTGATGCGGGTTTTTTATTGGTTTTTTAACAGCTTCTAGGTTACGCAGCGGCTAAAGGTTTTCGTACCAGAGTGATAAACAGCGTAATGGCAATCGCGTAACAGCCAAGGATTGTCACCCCCATCGACAGCGCTGACGTGCCGCCCAGGCCGCTGATAGGCACGCTGATTGAACCCAGTGCAAACATGCACACGCCAATCAGCGCCGATGCGCTGCCCGCATTTTGTCCCTGACTCTGCATGGCCAGCGAACCCGCATTTGGCCCGACAATACCGATAGTGATAACCGAGAAGAACAGGGGGATCAGCAGCATGATCAGGGGAGTATGCAGGGCGGCGGCAATAACCAGCGAAACTGAACCGATGGCGGCGACGCACAGCCCGGTTTTCACTAGTGCGAGTTCACCCCACCTGCGGCTCAGACGCGTCGAGACCTGTGCTGCAATCACCAGACCGGCGCCGTTGGCGGCAAAGCACAGGCTGAACATCTGCGGGCTGAGACTATAGATTTGCTGTAAAACAAAGGGGGATGCGCCGATATAGGCAAACATTCCTGCCATGGTAAAACCCTGCGTCAAACACAACCCCATAAACTGTCGATCTTTCATCAACCGGCCAATTGAACGCACCATCACCATCACACCACCTTGCGAGCGCCGCTCAGTGGGGAGTGTTTCGTGCAGCTTCACTGCGGAGAAGCTAAAGAGCAGCACTGAAATTACCGCCAGCGCGCCGAAAATTCCCCGCCAGTTCATAAAGTTCAGCAGGCCGCCACCCAGCACCGGCGCGACAATCGGTGCCAGCCCGTTGACCAGCATCAGCAACGCAAAGAATCGGGTGAGTTCATGTCCGTTATATAAATCACGCGCTACGGCGCGGGAGAGTACTGCGCCGCCGGCACCCGCCAACCCCTGTAACAGGCGCGCAGCAATCAGCTGATCAATATTGGGTGCGACGGCGCACCAGAAGGAGGCTGCCAGCAGCAAGGCCAGTGACCACAGCAGTGGACGCATACGGCCATACTTGTCGCTCAGCGGGCCAAAAATCAGCTGGCCGAGGCCAAGCCCTAATAAACCGGCGGTCAAACTGAGCTGGCTGGCGGCAGTGTTGGTATCAAGTTCCACGGCCATTTGTGGCAGCGCCGGTAGATAAAGATCGGTACACAGCGGGCCAAGCGCCGCAAGGGAACCCAGAACCAGGGCATAACCCAGGCGTTTTTCTGTCAGGTGATTGCTCATTATTATGTCCGTTTCCGGTAGCTTTGGAGTAAATGCGATAGTTAAGTGAGTAAAGCGGGTGTAGCAGGTTGAAACAGTTGGCTGAACAGTTGGTCGTAAAGGCTATCAAGATATTCTGGGTTGGCGTGCAGGGTGGTCAGGCGTCGAAACGCTGTGCCTTCGCAAATCACCGCCAGTACTTCAACCCGGGTGGTTAATTCACTGTCAGAAAGGTGGACGTAGGTCTTGGCCAGCATCGCTTTGGCTTCATTAAACAGCTGGCTTTCTGAATCACGCCAGATTTGTTCCACCACGGGGTTGCGGGTGGCTTCGGCGGCCACTTCCAGCATCAGGGCATGGTCAATTTCAGTCTGCTCCTGACTCAGTTCAGGGCAATGACTCTGTTCGATGTGATGGGCGCCAATCCGTCGGTGAGCAAGATTCTCGGCCATCTGCCGCAGATTGTGTGCATTCCCGGTCATCAGGCGAATTTTTTTAGACACAATGCGCCTGACAATCTCTTCGATGATCGCGTCTTTATTGGCGAAATAACGGTAAATTTGTCCCACGCTGAGTTGCGACATTTTGGCTATTTCAGCCATGCCTGCGCCGTGAAAACCATGTTTTCGAAAACAGAGCCGTGAAGCGGCAATGATCTGGTCGCGTCTGGCGCCAATGCGCTGCTCTTTATTATCCTGAGGGTGAAGCATCTGAATTTTTGACGGCCTGAGGTTAGGCGTTACACATTGGGTGTGAACGTTCATTCTCAAGTATAGGGTGTGTGGTGCGGGAGGTAAATACAAAACACAGTACAGGCCAGAAAGCCTGCATTACTGAGGTTCCGGGGTGGAAGAGGGGTCAGCCCATGAAATAGACATGCAGGAAAGCGGCAGCGGTAAGTACACAAAGCGACACTACCAGCAATTCAGAAAAGGTTTTTGGCATTGAGAACATAGCAGGCTCCGGAGAATAAATAATTTATGCCTGCCAGTATGAAGTTCTAAAATGAAGGAAACATTAAGACGAAGGGAAAATTGCCGTGCAATGGTGGAGTGAGCTCACAAAATAAGATAAATACGATGCCCCCTGTCATACAGAAAACATCGTACTTGTTTACACTCAGTGTGCGGTAAACCAGCTGACCAGCATAAATGCCAGCAGCGTCATCGCCAGCGATCCTGCCAGGTTCAGGAACATATTCAGCATAGCGCCCGCAAAGCGACCGTCTTGCAACATGTATACCACTTCCGAAGAGAAGGTGGAAAAGGTGGTAAGACCGCCGCAAAAACCGGTTGTCAGCAGCAGTTTCCATACCGGATCAAGGTGGGTCAGACGGCTGAAAATGGCAATGCCAAGACCAATAATAAAGGCACCGACCAGATTGACCGTTAGGGTGCCGACAGGCAGAACAGGGGTCATGCCGTTCATTTTCATGCTGACATACCAACGGGCAACGCTGCCCAGACCGCCACCGATAAATACTGCAAGTAGTGTGCTAAACATAAAAGCCTTTCGTAAGTTTGAGTGAGTATTCAGAAAGGTCCCGGCGTCATGCTACGAACCTCTCTGTGAGATTGCGTAGACATCATTAGCCGGTTAAGGCGGTTTCGGAGGAATGTCATCTCCATCGTGTGCTGCTGAATTTTACACGGCCGGAGTCACAATTTGTAGCCTTTTGCCAGATGCCATAATTGATTAAGGAAACCAGATGTTAATACGTGAGGCCGTGGTTGACGATGCGGCAGTGATCAGCCAGCTGTTGGCTGACCTGGATTATCCCACTTCTGAGCTGGAGGTCGCCGGACGCATCTTCTCAATGGCGGTTAATCCTGACAGCCACCTGCTGGTGGCTGAAGAGCAAGGCCAGGCGCTGGGATTTATTTCGCTGCATTTTATTCCGCAAATTGCGCTGGCGGGCGAATTTTGCCGCATCAGCTATTTGTGTGTCAGCAGTCATAGCCGCGGTGGCGGTATTGGTCAGCAATTGGTGAATGAAGCCGAACGTCTGTCATTGGCGAGGGGCTGCGACCGGCTGGAGGTTCACAGCCACACCCGCCGGGTACGAGCACATCAGTTTTATGAACGCGCCGGTTATGAAGATTCACCGAAGTATCTGATTAAAAAACTCAATGAAGTCGGCTAATTTCACCCCAAGGCCAGCACGATGGCATCGGCGATAATATCGACCTGCTCTGTTTTCAGCTGTGAGGTACTGACGCGGATAAACTGCCCGGGCCCGATGCGGCTGCGTTCACCGGGCAGGACGGCAATACCGCGTGCGGCCAGGGTAACCAGCGCGAACTGCTCAGACGGCACCGGTATCAGCATCGCCAATCCGTCCCTGTGTGGGATGTTTACTCCACGAATTTTCAGCGCATCTGACAACGCCTTGCGCCGCTGCGCATAGACCCGCTTGGCATGCTCTATCCCTTCCTGCGTCTTCTCATCGTTAATCAGATAGGCCAGCGCCTGCTGCAAAATACGGCTTGACCATCCTGCGCCAAAGTTGCGGAAAGATTTGATCTGTTTAATCAAATCTTCAGAGCTGGATATCACCGCCAACCGCAGGTCCGGCCCGTAGGCTTTGGAGTAAGAGCGCACGTGGATAGTCCGCTGTGGCAGTGCACTGCCCATACTTATCGGCTTTTCGCATGACAACTGCCCGATGCCGTCATCTTCAATAATCAGCGTATTACTGTGGCTGAGGACATCCACTAATTGCGCATAACGTTCAGCACTGATGGCATGACCACAGTGAGAGTGGGTGCGCGGCTGATAGATGAAAGCAGAGGGTTTTCTCGCCAGCGCTATCTGTAACGATTCTGGAATCGGACCGAACTCATCGCATTTCACCGGCAGAACCTGCGCCCCCAGATTGTCGAGCATATCCAGCAGGCGGGTAGCGGTTGGGTCCTCAATGGCTACGACTGAGCCCTGCATCAGCAAAGTCTGCAGCGTCAAATTCATGCCATCAAAGCCGCCATCTGCGGCCATAAATGCCCCCGCTTTGTAAGGCCAACTGGGTTTTACGGCGTCAAGCAGCGCCGGCGCAATAGCCTCGCGCTGATAGCTGTTGAGGTTATCGGCGTCCACGCCAGCCTGCAGTGCGGCGCGAAGATCCGGTAACAGGGCCGGATCTGGTGAGGATAATGCCAGATCGGCGATGATGTGATCCCCAAAGTTGCCGATCTTCTCAAAACGGGCAGGGCGTGGGGAGAGGGTGTCACCGCATACCCAGACACCATTACGCCCACGTCCGGCGATTACTTTCTGGCGGCGCAGTTGGCCCCAGGCGGCGGAGACCGTCGCCGGGCTAACGCCCAACGCCTGCGCGAGTTCCCGTACCGCCGGTAAATGCGCACCAATCTCAATCGTGCCAGAGCGGATCATCGCCGCTGTTTCAAGCGCAATGCCACGCATCGAACGGTCATGAAGATGACCTGCGAACCACTCTGCATCCAGCGTTTTTACCAGCAGATTTCCACTCATTTTTTGCCTTTTGTTCAGTAACAAAGATTCTATTGTACATATTAATTTATGCCATTAGTATCAAACTTAGGCAATTGAGGCGATAAAATAATCATATTGAGTTCAATATGATCGCCGGTAGTCAATGAAATGTTATTTTTTTGATGTTTTAATTTTTCAGAACAATAAGGGGAACGCAGTGGCTATCACCATCAGACTGGCTGTCCGGGACTGGGATTACTTTACGCCGCTGGCGTTGGGCGACGTAAAGCCGGAAGGTTTTAATCTTGAGATTGACCGTGTCGGCACGCTGGTCGGCGATCTTGCCACCAGCGATCGCTACGATGCCGGTGAGGTCTCTTTCAGCCGATATGCGCAGGGGCGCGCCAGGGGGGAAGACGACCTGCTGGCTATTCCTCACTTTCTGATGCGTGGTTTTCGTCAGCGCTGCATTATCACCCGTCATGACAGCCCGCTAACGGAATTATCGCAATTGGCCGGCAAACGCATAGGTCTGACAGGCTGGCAGGATTCCGGTAATACCTGGACCCGTACGCTGCTGGCCCTGGAAGGGGTAGGTATCGAAGATGCCAACTGGTACGTGGGCCGTCTTACTGCCGATCATCCGATTGTTGACCGGCTGGCCGGTTTTGGCCGCGATGGGCGTATCGAAGCGGTGCCGGGCGAGCGGCCAATGATGGAACTGTTACAGGAAGGCTGGCTCGATGCGGTGTTTACGCCGTTTATGCCGGAGGGTTTCTTCAAACCAGGTTCGGGTTTTCGGCAGTTCCAGCCCGATTTCCGACAGGCTGAATTGGCTTACTTTAATAAGGTGGGTTACGTACCGGGAATTCATTTGCTGGCCATTAAACCGTCGCTGGCCGCAGAGCATCCGTGGTTACCGCAGGCACTGAGCGATATTATTGAACGTTCTTATCAGGTTTGGATGGATAAACGCGCTAAATATGCCGATACCACTCCCTGGCTGCTTGATGATCTGCGTCGCACGGTAATGGATTTACCGGCGGACTGGAATGCAAACGGTTACGTTGCCAACGAAAAGATGATTGAAGATTTTGCTACCGAGTTACACCGGCAGAACCTGACTGACCGGTGCCTGAGCGCGGCAGAACTTTTCCCGCAATTTGCGGCTGAGTCTGCCAGCCACTGAATCTGAGGAATAACGATGAAAGTTGCATTAGGGCAGTTTGCCGTTGCTAAAGAGTGGCAAGCCAATGCCGAAACCTGTCTGTCATTGATGGCCGCTTCACAAAAAGCTGGTGCCGATCTGCTGGTGCTGCCTGAAGGTATTCTGGCGCGAGATATCACCGACCCTGATCTGGTGCTCAAAGCCGCCCAGCCCCTGGATGGTCCCTTTGTCAGCAAGTTGTTGGCGGCGAGTGCTGGCAGCCAAATGACCACCATGATGAGCGTTCATACGCCAGCGCCTGAAGGGCGCGCGTGGAATGTGCTGATTTCGATTCGCAACGGCGAGATCATTTCCGAGTACCGCAAGCTGCATTTGTACGATGCATTCTCGATGCAGGAGTCAAAAAACGTCACGGCAGGCAAAGAGGTCCCGCCGCTGGTCGAGGTGGCCGGGTTTAAAGTCGGCTTGATGACCTGTTATGACGTGCGTTTCCCAGAGCTGGCGCGCCGGCTGGTGCTTGATGGGGCTGAAATCCTGGTGTTGCCAGCTGCCTGGGTAAAAGGTCCGCTTAAAGAGATGCACTGGGAGGTTCTGGTCACTGCCCGCGCGCTGGAGAATACCAGTTATATGGTCGCGGTCGGCGAGTGCGGTGAGCGCAACATTGGCAACAGTATGGTGGTTGACCCGCTGGGCGTGGCGATTGCCCGGGCCGCCGAGGCACCTGCGCTGGTGTTTGCTGAGCTTGACAAAGATCGTCTGATACACGCCCGCAAGGTATTGCCGGTATTGCAAAACCGCTGTTTTGATATTCCGCAGCTGCGCAGCGACACCTTCTGATTTACCCCGCAGACCGGTCCTCAACGGTTTGCTATGCAGTAGAAAAACGCGCGAACAACACCAGGGAGCGCGGCAGTAAACACTCGGATCAGCGCCGGATCTGGAAGTGTCATTCGTTTCAGGCGTCATCAACACCAGGGAAGGTGTTAACAACAATAAAATGATTTTCATAAATATTTTCACAACATCCACACCCACTTTCGACAGAGGAAATAGAGATGATGGCAAAACAATTACGTCAGGCTGCGGTACTGACGGCTGCGATATTTTCAATACTCTCCACCAGTGCGTTGGCTGCTGAAAATGTGGTTATTCCGGCTCAGACCATGGACCCGGCGCTGCATGCGAAGTTACCGGCTGAAATTCAAAAATCAGGCATCATGACGTCAGTAAATAATGGCTCATTTCCTCCTTATGAAATTGTGACGGGTAATAACTCCCTCGACGGCGCCAGCGCCGATCTCTCCAATGCGCTGGCGGGTGTGCTGGGTGTAAAGATTGAACATGCATCGGTCAGCGGTTTATCCGGTATTTTGAGCGGCATGGCCGCAGGGCGTTATCAGATGGGCATTGGTCCGATTGGGGATTACCCGGACCGTCAGGCGAAGAATGACTTCGTCGATTTCGTCAAAGAGTTCGTGGTGTTTGCCGTGCATAAAGGTAACCCGCAAAAAATCAATTCACTGGACGACACCTGCGGTAAGCGTATCGCGGTGATGGCCGGTGGGTCAGCGGAGCAGGTGATCCGCAAGCAGTCAGACGTTTGTGTGAAGGATGGAAAACCGGCGGTCACCGTGCAATCTTATTCCGACCAGCCGACGTCGATTCTGGCCGTTCGTTCTAACCGCTCTGATGCCTTCTTCTCCTCTCAGGCGCCACTGACCTATTTCGTCGAGAAAGCCAACGGCCAGCTGGAGCTGACTGGAACCGGCAAAGCCAACGGGTTTGGCGATATTTTCCAGGGTACCGTGGTGCCGAAAGATTCTGCCGTACGAGATGCAATTCTGGCAGGTTATCAGAAGCTGTTTGATAACGGCACTTACGCCATCATCATGAAAAAATGGGGCCTTGAAGACAATATGATCGCCGCTCCGGGAATCAATCTGGCGAAGGCGCAGCCTCAATGACGGATAAAACGTATAGTTCCCAGCCGGTAATCAAGGACGACTATACGCAGCAGGATCCGCGTCGTAACGTGGAGTTCTCTCATGCGCCCCGCAGTTACGGACGCTGGGTGGCCTGGATAGTCGTGCTGCTGATTGCCATCGATGTCATCTGGAATGTCGCCCGCAATCCGAATTTTGAATGGCATGTGGTGGCGCAGTGGTTTACCGAAGCGACGGTGATGAAGGGGCTGGGCGTCACGCTCGGCCTTACCGTGATTTCCATGCTGCTCGGCGTATTGCTGGGGCTGATGCTGGCGATTGCCCGGCTGTCGCAAAGTATGCTACTGCGCCGCCTGTCTGGCCTGTTTATTTGGTTCTTCCGCGGAACACCGCTGCTGGTGCAGCTGCTGTTCTGGTACAACATGTCGACGCTGTTCCCGCGCGTGGTCCTTGGTATTCCCTTCGGCCCGGAGTACATGAGCTGGAACACCAATGATCTGATCACGCCGCTGACCGCGGCAATCGCCGGCCTGGCGTTAAACGAAGCGGCATATATGGCAGAGATCATTCGTGCCGGATTGCTCTCGGTAGATAACGGGCAGGCGGAAACCGCGCAGGCTTTTGGCATGAGCCGTGGCCGTGCATTACGTCGGATCATCATTCCGCAGGCGATGCGCGCGATCATCCCTCCGACCGGCAATCAGCTGATCAGTATGATCAAAGCCACGTCACTGGTCAGCGTGATCGCCATGGGCGACCTGTTGTATTCGGTACAAACCATTTATAACCGCACTTTCGAAGTGGTGCCGATGCTGATGGTGGCGGTGATCTGGTATTTGCTTATCACGTCGGTACTCAACGTCGGTCAGTCTGCTATCGAGCGTTATTACTCCCGTGGCACACGCCGTTCAGGTTCTGCCACCAAACGTCGCCAAGTGTCCGGTGAGGAGAAAACCATCCCGATCGTCAGCCAGCCGGGTGTCGCCCAAAAGGAGGATCTATGAGTGAGCAACAGAGCGGCGAACAGTTACCCCTGGTGGTGGCGCGCAATGTGCATAAACGTTATGGCGATAATGAGGTGCTGAAGGGCATTGATCTGGATGTCAGAGCGAGCGAAGTTGTGGTGATCCTCGGGCCATCCGGTTCCGGGAAATCGACTTTCCTGCGCTGTATTAATCATCTGGAAGACATCGATCGCGGTTCAATCATGGTGGGCGGCGAGCAGATTGGTTACGAGCTGCGCGGTGAGCGCTTACATAAATTACCGGAAAGGGCGATTGCCCGCCAGCGTCGCGATATTGGCATGGTGTTCCAGCAGTTTAATCTCTATCCGCATATGACGGTGTTGCAGAATATTGTTGAAGCACCGATTGGTGTACATAAAGAGAGTCGTGCCGTCGCCGAAAAATATGCCCGCGAGTTGTTGGAAAAGGTCGGACTGAGCGACAAAGCCGATGCCTATCCACGCCATCTTTCCGGCGGTCAGCAGCAGCGGGTTGCTATTGCGCGTGCATTGGCAGTGAAGCCAAAACTGATGTTATTTGATGAGCCGACGTCGGCACTCGACCCTGAACTGGTGGGGGAGGTGTTAGCAACGATGCGGGATCTGGCGCAACAGGGGCTGACGATGATTGTCGTTACCCATGAGATCGGTTTTGCCAAAGAAGCCGCAGATCGGGTGGTGTTCATGGACCGTGGCTATGTGGTTGAGCAGGGGGCGGCGGATGACGTACTGGTGAATCCGCAGCATCCCAGAACGCAGGCTTTTCTTAGCCGTTTTATCTGAATACGGCGGGCGGGTAAAAGGGCGGTTATTCCCGTGCTTCGATCCGGTTTCGCCCGCCGTTTTTGGCTTTATAGAGTGCGGTATCCGCCGCATTCAGCCATTGTGCCGCACTCTCCTGATCCTCCCGACATTCGGCAATGCCTGCGCTGATCTGCACCCGCAGTTCAGGATGATGCGGGAAGAGATCGTTGTCCAGCCTGCTTTGTAAACGCTCCATCGCCCTCAGTGCCTGTTCAGCCGTGCTGTGAGGCAAAATGGCCGCGAATTCATCCCCGCCGTAGCGGCCAATAATATCGGCAGCACGCATGGTCTGCTGTAACTCCTGAGCCAGGAGTATAATCGCCTGATCGCCGACGTTGTGGCCATAGTTGTCATTGATCTCTTTGAAGTGATCGATATCGATCAGTACCAGCGTTGTTTTGTGGTGATACCGGCGATGGCTCTCAATTTCATTGTCCAGCAGCGACTCCCAGTGTCGGCGGTTGTATAAGCCGGTAAGGCCATCGCGGACGCTGATTTGCATGATGGCCTGTTTATGCTCGGCCAGTTTTCTGGAGGTTCTGAACGTGACATTACCCAGGAAGATCGGGTAAATGATGATCATGGGCAGGCAAAGATAGAGCTGAAGCGGCGTGGTTTCTGGCTGGAAAGGTACCTCTGTCAGCAGGAAAACGGCGCAAGCGACGGCGATTTGAGCAAATATGCATTTAAAGAACAGCGTTTTTCCTCCGGCAGCAATGTTGTTCATGCCCATCATGGAAACAATCACGGCCGACGGCAGGGCGTTAAAACCCATCGCGGCAAGCCACACGCCGCCGAAGATGGCGTCGATGAGCAGATTGCGTATCTCGGTTTTAAAGGGGGTGCTGGCGCGTATCGCCATCAGATAGGCGATATGAGGCCAGATAAAACCATTAAAAAATAGCAGCAGCCAGACCAGGGGATGAAGTGGGTGTGTAATAAGGACTGATGCCACGCAAATGCTGCCCATACCTAACCCGATAATACGGGGTAAATAGGTGCGTTTCGCGAATCTCAGGCCAGAATGGTGGGCATCGCTGACCAGCGTGGTTTGAAGCGTTTTTGGCATCGGATCCCATTATTTTTCGGGGGCTGATCGGGTCTGATTCGGCAGAAAACCGCAGTACGAAAGGATTTATCCAGTAAAAGCTTTATGACTCTCTCATAGAGGCACATAATAGCTCAGTCTGGTCATAATGCGCACAGATTAGATCGCGACACGATCAATTCTGTTACATATTTTGGTTGTATTCCCGCCAATATTATTTCTAAATAACCCCATTAGTTTCGGTTATTTATTTTTATAAATGTGTTTGTAAAAAGTACCGGTCATCCGTACCGGTGACTGTTTCGCAATCCGTGAAAAGAAGGTGTGTATGGAAGGTTTAAGCATTACTAAATTATTGGTCGTGGGTGTTTTGATTGTGCTGCTGTTCGGTACCAGCAAACTGCGCTCACTGGGCGGTGATCTGGGCGCTGCGCTGCGTGGCTTCAAAAAAGCCATGAGCGATGAGCCTACTCCAGCGGCAAAAACGGACGCCACGCCTGTTGAAACACGCGTAGAACATAAAGACTGATTTTCAGGCGGGCTGCGACCCGCTGTACTGCGTGTAAAAAAAACGGTTGCTCCTGTGAGCAACCGTTTTTAGCATTTCTGGCATTTGAAAAGTAACAAGGTGTAACCCTTATTTGACTTCCAGCCCTTTGGCTTGCAGGTCAGCGTGGTATGAAGAACGCACAAAAGGTCCGCATGCAGCGTGAGTAAAGCCCATCGCCATCGCTTCAGCCTTCATCTCATCAAACTCTTCAGGGCTGACATAGCGCTGAACCGGCAAGTGGTGACGGCTTGGCTGGAGATACTGGCCGAGGGTCAGCATCGTTACACCATGGCGGCGCAGGTCGCGCATCACTTCTACGATTTCTGCATTAGTTTCACCGAGTCCAACCATCAAACCTGATTTTGTTGGGATCTCCGGGTGCGCCTCTTTAAAACGCTGTAGTAAAGTCAGTGACCACTCGTAGTTTGCGCCCGGGCGGACCTGACGGTAAACGCGTGGTACGTTTTCCAGATTGTGGTTAAAGACATCCGGGGGTGTTGCATTAAGGATGTCGAGCGCACGGTCCATACGGCCACGGAAATCAGGCACCAGGGTCTCTATTTTTATCGTAGGATTCTTCTCACGGATAGCGGCGATACAGTCGGCGAAGTGCTGGGCACCGCCGTCACGCAGATCGTCGCGATCAACGGAGGTGATGACGACATAACGCAGTCCCATATCGGCGATAGTCTGTGCCAGTTTTTGCGGCTCGTTCGCATCTGGCGCCGTTGGGCGGCCGTGGGCTACGTCACAGAATGGGCAACGGCGGGTACAAATCGCGCCGAGGATCATAAAAGTAGCGGTGCCGTGGTTGAAGCATTCAGACAGATTAGGGCAGGCTGCTTCTTCACAAACGGAGTGCAGGCCATTTTTACGCAGCGCCGCTTTGATGCCCTGAATTCGGGTCGAATCGGCCGGAAGTTTGATTTTCATCCATGCCGGCTTACGCAACATTTCCTGCCGGTCACTGACCACGGTTTTCACCGGGATTAACGCCATCTTATCTGCATCACGGTATTTAACGCCGCGTTCCATCTGAATCGGTTTACTCATAAGCTTGCAGGTTCCAGGTTCGTCTCTCGTAATTCGAGTTTTTCAGGACATTTAATGAACGGGCTGATTCATTAAAAAAAATTAGCAATATTGCAAAAATTATAACACTGATGGCGCTCACTATTC
Organism: uncultured Enterobacterales bacterium; assembly: GCA_946478305.1. Classification (GTDB taxonomy): domain Bacteria; phylum Pseudomonadota; class Gammaproteobacteria; order Enterobacterales; family Enterobacteriaceae; genus Ewingella. The sequence goes on along the minus strand of CAMLBO010000013.1, from coordinate 48,243 downwards.
AGCCCCTGAAGTGCTCTAAAGCAACAAAGTGTACATTTTTTTAACATCAATACGCGTCGGCGTGCCAAGGCAGATAATCAACTTGTTGGTAATCCAGAAGATTATTAAAAGACTTTACCAGCACGGGCATCACGTCATCGACCGTAATGCCGGGCTTTTCCTGGCTCACCTGGGTCATTTGCAAACCCGCATAACCACAGGGATTAATTCGCAGGAAGGGGTCGAGGTCCATATTGATGTTGAGCGCAAGGCCATGCAATGAACAGCCTTTACGGATGCGCAGGCCCAGCGAGCAGATTTTTTTGTGGTCAACGTAGACCCCAGGGGCGTCAGGGCGCGGGTACGCATCGATGGAGAAATGTGCCAGCGTATCGACAACGGTTTGTTCAATAGCAGTGACGAGCTGGCGGACGCCCATCTTTTTGCGCTTCAAATCGATCATCACGTACATCACCTGCTGGCCTGGGCCGTGGTAGGTGACCTGGCCGCCGCGATCGCTCTGAATGACCGGAATATTGCCGGGTAGAAGAACGTGTTCCGCTTTACCTGCCTGGCCCTGGGTGAAGACTTTTTGATGTTCAACCAGCCAGATTTCATCCTGCGAGTCTGCGGTACGGGTGTCGGTGAACAGATGCATCGCGCGGGATACCGGTTCGTAAGGCTGGAGACCCAGCTGACGTAACACAATACGTTGTTGCAGTTTATCTTGTTGCACAGCAGCCATCGCCATTTAGAAAGAGGGAGGGGCAGAAATAGTAACGCAGCACCAGAGTCGGCACTGCGTTATTCAGCTCGCGAGGGAAGGTTTACAACACCATGCGGACAATTTCGAGGTTACCCAATTCGTCATACAGGGTTTCGACCTGATCGATATGGGTAGCGTTTATCGTAATTGAAACGGAGTGGTAATTCCCTTTACTGCTCGGTTTTACCTGAGGATTGTAATCGCCAGGTGCATGGCGTTGCACGACTTCCACAACCTGATCAACTAACTCGGGTTGTGCCAGGCCCATTACTTTATAAGTAAAGGTGCATGGGAATTCGAGCAGTTCGTTAAGTTTGGTTTTCATGTGCACTCCAGCGTGTTTAACAGCGTATTGATAAAATTATAACTCCCGCCAGAGCGGGAGTTATAAAATTTGATGGCAATATTCTTTGTTTCAAAACTATTACTATCAAATGGGGGCATAACCGGCGATTTCAAGCCCGGCTTAGCCGAACCAATGATGGAACATTAGCTTGATATAATCGACGATACGGCCAAAGAAACCACCTTCTTTGACTTCATTCAGCACCACCAATGGGCGCTCGTCAATAGTTTTGCCATCCAGCTGGAAGTTGATTGAACCCACCACCTGATTTTTCTGCAATGGTGCATGTAACTCAGGGCTGTTAAGCACATAGCTGGCTTTCAGGTCTTTCATGCGGCCACGTGGGATGGTCAGGTAAGCGTCTTTATCTACGCCCAGCGCAACGCGGTCAGTGTCGCCAAACCAGACTGGCTCTGAAGCGAACTCTTTACCGGCTTTCAGTGGAGAAACGGTTTCGAAGAAACGGAAGCCCCAGGTCAGCAGCTTTTTACTTTCAACTTCACGGCCTTTATAGGTATGACCCCCCATTACCGCCGAGATCAGACGCATCTGTCCTTCAGTCGCAGAAGCGACCAGGTTATACCCGGCAGATTCAGTGTGACCCGTTTTAATGCCGTCAACATTGAGACTGGTGTCCCACAACAGGCCGTTGCGGTTCATTTGACGAATTTTGTTGAAGGTGAACTCTTTCTCTTTGTAAGTCGCATACTCTTCAGGCACGTCACGGATTAACGCCTGACCGATCAACGCCATATCACGTGCGGAACTGAATTGTCCGGCAGCATCCAGGCCGTGTACGGTACCGAAGTGTGTGTTTTTCAAACCCAGCGCGTTAACGTAATTGTTCATCAAACCAACGAAGGCATCTTGGCTACCGGCAACATAATCGGCCATCGCTACACAGGCGTCGTTACCTGATTGCAAAATAATGCCGCGGTTCAGTTCAGAAACGGCTACGCGATCGCCTGGTTTGAGGAACATCAGGGAGGAGCCTTTAAACACCGGGTTACCGGTCGCCCATGCATCCTGACCGACGGTCACCATGTCGTTCGGCGTGATTTTACCGGCTTTAATCGACTGACCAATAACATAGCTGGTCATCATTTTGGTCAGGCTGGCTGGGTCACGGCGCGCGTCGGCGTTCATTTCTGCCAGCACTTTGCCTGAGTTGTAGTCGATCAGGATATAGGCTTCGGCATCAATTTGCGGAACACCTGGGATCATCGTCTTTAAATTAACATCGTCGGCATAGGCGGACGCTGCGCAGAAGGTCAGGGCTGTGCCAAAAGCGAGGCTTTTGACTAAAAGTGAGGTAGTGACATGTTTCATGAGGAGACAGCAACATCCGAAGTAAGTTAAAAACGTGCCACACTATAGCAGAATCGACATATTCAGACATCTGCCATTACGGCGGCTTGAAGGTGTTTACCCTTTTTTACCTTTAATTGGCGAGTTACACAAACGGGGCCATAGCCCCGTTCAGAAAAGGGTTGAAGCGCGCTTACATCGCTGAAACAACAAAGGATTGTTGTTGTGCTTCGCTGGCTAAACGTTGCTTAAGCTGTTCCGCCTGCTGGCGGCTCATTGGACCCAGCTGAACTCGATACATGCTGCCGTTTGGCTGAACTTTACCCGGCACAGAGAATTTTTGGCTCAGACTTTTCTGCCATAACGCGGCGTTTTGTGGATTGCTCAAGGCACCAACCTGCACCATATAACTGCCACCGGTAGTGGAGGATGCGCCATGTGCTGCAGTTGCAGCGACAGCGACCGGTGCAGCCACTGCGGCCATCGCAGGTGCGGCAGGTTCATCTTTCTCCAAAATTCCCTGTGGTACAGCCGAAGGCGCTTTCAGAAAACCGCCACCTGTGGCGCCCGTACTGGCTGAAGTCGACGTTGAAGCGACAGTATTCGCTTCATCGCCGCTACTCAGCGTGCTGTTATCAATTGGATGCACATTTGCACTGGTATCTGTTGGTGTGGTTTGCACCGGCGTGCCCATTCCGCTCGAACCTAAATCAGGGCGGCCTGGCAGTGCGTAAGATTGCTTGGCGACCGTAGTACCAATAGTGCCGGGACCTGACAGTGAGCCGTCCGGTGCGACAGTTATAAAGTCAATTCTTACCTTCGTGCTGTTGGTCAAATTCAGACGCTCGGCGGCGGCCTGGGACAGATCGATAATTTTGCCAGCGACATAAGGACCACGATCGTTCACACGTACCACTAACATACGGCCATTGGCTAAGTTGGTGACACGAACGTAACTCGGGATCGGTAGCGTAGGGTGGGCGGCGGTCATGGCATTGGGATCGAATTCCTCACCAATTGCCGTGGTGTTGCCGCCGTTTTCCTGCCCGTACCAGGCAGCCTGACCGACCTGCGAAAAGTTAGAGGGATCTTTAACGATTTTGTAGGTTTTGCCATTAACGGAATAATCCTGGCTGGTGCCCTGATTATAAAGCTCGTAACGCGGGTCAGCGCCACCAATTTCCACCACAGGGCCGTTATAGGCTTGTTGCGGTGGAGCCTGCTGTGGCTGCGTTTCGTCAGTCGCACAACCACTCAACAGCAACCCAATGATGACAGCTCCAAGCCACTCCTTACGCATTGCTCACCTCTATAAATTTTTTGACAACATTTTTCGATGAGTATGTATCGACATGACGATACCAAACCCTGCCATCAGCACAATGAGTGCTGAGCCGCCATAGCTGACCAGTGGCAAAGGTACCCCAACCACCGGGACAATGCCACTGACCATGCCGATGTTAACAAACACATAAACGAATAAAATTAACATCAGACCTCCGGCCATCACGCGGCCAAAGGTGGTTTGAGCGTGGGAGGCAATCACCAGACCGCGCATGATGAGACATAAGTAGAGTCCCAGCAGTACCAACACGCCGATCAGACCGAGCTCCTCTGCCAGTACGGCAAAGATAAAGTCAGTGTGTCGTTCGGGCAGAAATTCGAGCTGGGATTGCGTGCCGTGTAGCCAACCTTTGCCTGACAAACCGCCTGAACCGATGGCGATTTTGGATTGGATAATATGGTAACCAGCCCCGAGCGGGTCGCTCTCCGGATCGAGCAGCATCATGACACGATCACGTTGGTAGTCGTGCATCAGGAAGAACCACAGGATGGGGATAAACGCCGCAACCAGCAGGGCAGCAACGGCAATCAGTTTCCAACTCATCCCGGACAGGAACAGGACAAACAGGCCAGAAGCGGCGATCAGAATTGAGGTGCCCAGATCGGGCTGTGCGGCCACCAGCAGGGTAGGAATAAAGATCAGTGCGAGCGCAATCGCCGTATTTTTTAGCGAAGGTGGGCAGACATCACGGTTGATAAAGCGGGCTACCATCAGCGGCACAGCGATTTTCGCCAGCTCTGAGGGCTGAAACCGTACCACGCCGAGATCAAGCCAGCGCTGCGCCCCTTTACTGATGGTGCCGAAGGCATCCACCAGCACTAACAGCAGCACGCACACGATGTAGAGGTAGGGCGCCCAGCTTTCATAAACGCGTGGTGGGATTTGCGCCATCACCAGCATGATGATTAACCCCATCACAATCTGGCCGATTTTGCGCTCCATCATACCGATGTCCTGGCCGCTGGCGCTCCACATCACGAAGGCGCTGTAGGCAAGCAGCGCCAGAACAATCAGCAGCAGGGTAAGGTCGATGTGCATCTTCGACCACAGCGACCCTTTTTGTTGGCTTTCAGTCATGATTGGTTAATCACCTTCGGTTCCCGGCGGCGGTGCGTCAGCCGGTAATTGTGTCGTGTTATCGCCCAACAAAATATGGTCGAGTATCTGGCGGGTAATCGTACCCACAGCAGGACCGGCCCCGCCATTTTCAAGAATAACGGCGACGGCAACCGTCGGGTTATTGAATGGCGCGAAGGCAGTCATCAATTTATGGTCGCGCAGATGTTCGGCTATCTTATGCGCATTATAGATTTCATTGGCTTTCAAACCGTAAACTTGTGCTGTGCCGGACTTAGCCGCAGCTTTATAAGGCGCATCAGCAAAACTTTTGCGAGCGGTACCGTTGGGCCGGTTGGCCACGCCGTACATCCCATCTTTGGCTATTTCCCAATAGCCGGAATGGATGTCACCGATTTGCGTTTTTTCCTGCTGCTCGTAGGGCACCAGCTTGCCATCAACCCGGGTACTGAGCAGCAGATGCGGCGTTTTCACATCACCGTCGTTGATCAATGTGGTCATGGCTTTCATAATTTGTATCGGTGTCGCCGTCCAATAACCCTGGCCGATGCCGACAGGAATGGTGTCACCCTGATACCAGGGTTTTTTGAAACGTTTGAACTTCCAGTCACGGTTAGGCATGTTGCCACTGCGCTCTTCCGAAAGATCGATGCCGGAGTAGTGACCGTAGCCAAATTTCTCCATCCACTCTGACAGGCGATCAATACCCAGATCGTAGGCGACCTGATAGAAGAAGGTGTCGGCAGACTCCTCCAGCGCTTTGGTGACATTCAGACGGCCATGGCCCCAGTGTTTCCAGTCACGAAAACGTTTTTCTGAGCCTGGTAATTGCCACCAGCCTGGATCAAACAGAGAAGTGCTTTTTGTAATTACTCCGGCCGTTAATGCAGAGACGGCAATATAAGGTTTTACCGTTGAGGCTGGGGGATAAACACCCTGGGTCGCACGGTTAATCAAGGGTTTATTCGGGTCTTCGAGCAGCCGGCTGTAATCTTTACTTGAGATACCATCAACGAACAGGTTCGGATCATAGCTCGGATTGGAGACCAGCGCGCGGATACTGCCGTCGCGTGGGTCAGAGACCACCACGGCAGAACGGCTGTCCACCAATAACTGTTCAATATATGTTTGCAGCGGTAAATCTATGGTCAGATAGATATCTTTACCCGCCTGCGGCGCTTCTTCGTGCAGTTGGCGGATCACCCGGCCGCGGTTATTCACCTCAACTTCTTCATAGCCGGTTTTACCGTGCAGGGTCTCTTCGTAATAACGCTCGATGCCGAGTTTACCAATATCATGCGTGGCGGCGTAGTTTGCCAATATGCCGTCTTTATCCAGACGTTCGACGTCGCGGTCGTTGATTTTTGACACATACCCAATCACGTGGGTGAGGGCAGAACCGTAGGGATAGTAACGACGCTGATAGCCTTTGACTTCAACGCCGGGAAAATTGAATTGGTTGACCGCAAACCGGGCTACCTGAACTTCAGTCAGGGCAGTTTTGACGGCAATAGAGGTGAAACGGCGCGAACGTTTGCGTTCTTTCTGGAAGTTTTCGATATCTTCCGGTGTCAAATCGACAATGGGCTTGAGCCCTTCAAGGGTAGCCTGAAGATTGTCGACTTTTTCCGGCATCAGTTCGAGCTGATAAATAGTGCGGTTCAACGCCAGCGGTGTGCCGTTGCGATCATAAATGATGCCGCGGCTGGGAGCGATGGGGACCAGCTTAATGCGGTTATCGTTGGAGCGGGTCTGGTAATCCTGAAAGCGGACTATCTGCAAATTGTACAGATTGAATGCCAGAACACCGCTGAGTAGCAGAATACCGACGAACGCCACCAGTGCACGGCGCACAAAGAGGGCTGATTCAGCCGTATAGTCGCGAAAGGGGTTACGATCTATTTTCATCCCACTACTTAATTCATGTTGCTGACATTCACCAGCCGGTTATTCCCGGTGGTATGGATGATTTGTGGTAATACTCCATGCGCGGTAAAGACTTTCCGCGACCAGCACCCGCACCAGCGGGTGAGGGAGGGTGAGCGGAGAGAGCGACCAGCTCTGCTCTGCTGCGGCTTTACACGCCGGGGCTAACCCTTCAGGACCACCAATTAACAGGCTGACATTACGACCGTCCTGTTTCCAACGTTCCAACTGGTGGGCAAGCTGTGGGGTTTCCCACGGTGTCCCTGGAATATCCAGGGTCACAATACGATTACCTTTTCCGACAGCCGCTAACATCTGCTCACCTTCTTTTTCCAGAATGCGTTTGATGTCAGCGTTTTTACCGCGCTTACCGGCCGTAACTTCGACCAGTTCGAAGGGCATATCTTTCGGAAAACGGTTTAAATAATCGTTAAATCCGGTCTGAACCCAGTCGGGCATTTTCGTTCCGACAGCGACGAGTTGCAATTTCACGTCTTATGCCCAGAGTTTCTCAAGCTCATACAACTGGCGACTCTCTTCCTGCATGACGTGAACAATCACTTCACCCAGATCGACAACCACCCAATCAGCTTCATTAATGCCTTTAACACCCATGGCGTCGAGGCCAACGGCTTTCACTTCTTCAACCAGATGGCCAGCGATAGACATCACGTGACGGCTGGATGTACCGGTGCAGATGATCATGCAGTCAGTAATGCTGGATTTACCAATAACATCAATGGCAATGATGTCTTGTGCTTTCAGGTCATCGATTTTATCGATAACAAAATCTTGGAGCGCTTTACCTTGCAAAGGTTCCCCCTGGGGATGTTGAAACGGGTTTGCTTGATGAAAACCTTCTGCTGCAAGGGCGCTTAAGCGGCGTGCAGAAGAGGGCTTTCAAAAAAAGAGTGTTAGTCGAAATACGGGATTAATGCTGAAAATGACGGGTAATCAATGAATTACATTCGTTATTGTCACAGCTCTGCCGCAAGCCGAAATTAAGCGGCGCAGTATACCATGCGTTCGCTATCCACGGTATAAGCCCTGTGAATCGATATAGCGCTCAACTGCGGCGGGCAACAGGTCAGCACAGCTTTTCCCTTCCCCGTGGCGTTGGCGAATTTCCGTCGCCGAGATATCCAGCAGCGGTGTATTCGCCTGGTAAATCATACCCTCTGCTCTTTCTTTAAGTTCCGCCGGGTTGCAGACCCGGTGTTTGTCATACCAGTGCTGTAATTGCGGCGTCTCGAGCCGATCGGCATAACCGGGGCGCGCCATCACCAGCAAATGGCAAAAGCTCAGTAACTCTTCCCAGCGATGCCACGTGTGAAGAGATAGCAATGAATCCTGTCCGATGATAAACGCCAGCGGGCGCTGCGCGCCATGTTCTTTACGTAACGTTTCAAGAGTCTCGATAGTATAGGAGGGCTTATCGACCTCAAGTTCGCGTGAATCTACGTAAAACAAGGGGTTACCTTTGACGGCTAACTCGACCATTTTGAGCCGTTGCCGGGCAGAAGCCTGGGGTTGCGGACGATGGGGGGGCACATTGTTTGGCAGTAAAATGACCTTATCCAGCGCGGTCTCTTTTGCCAGCTGTTCTACTGGCCGCAGATGACCATAATGGATGGGATCAAACGTGCCGCCGAACAGCGCCAGCAGTGAGCTTTCAGAAAGTGTGTGCAATGCCATCAATGCGTCCCTGGATAAATGTTTATCGGTAGCCACTTGGGTATTTTAGAAGTCGCAGGTATCAATAAAGCTTTCAGGCAAAGGTTTTCCGCATAACAACATGGAAAGGCTTTCAAGCTCAGGCCAGATAGATTGACCGTAGTCTTGTTTAAGCGTGATTTCCATTTTTGTCAGCAAATGGACGGCTTGTTGCAGTTGGCGCAGTGACAACCGTTGCAGAGCCTGCGTTACCAGCGTACGGCGGTTCTGCCAAACTTTGTATTGATCAAACAGGGTTCGCAGCGGGATGCTGTCCATTTTTCGCCTGAGGTTCAGCAGCATCAACAACTCACGTTGCAGGGTGCGTAACAGGATCACGGGTTCGCTGTCCTCTTGCTGCAACTGACGCAAAATATGCCAGGCACGTTTATTTTTTCCGGCCAGCAGGGCATCCAGCCAGTGATACGGCGTGAAATGGGCAGCATCATTAACGGCTTCTTCAACCCGTAACAAGGTCAGTTTGCCATCGGGATAAAGCAGCGACAGGCGCTCGAGTGACTGCGCTAATGCAAGCAGATTGCCTTCGTAGCAGTAGCATAATAGCTGATTGGCTGGCTCGTCGAGTTCGAGGGAGAGCTCTTTAGCGCGTTTTGCTACCCAGCGGGGAAGCTGCGCCTGTTCTGGCGTCTGGCAACTGACAAACACACCACGATCGCTGAGGGCTTTGAACCAGGCACTGTTTTCTTGCGCCTTTGTTAGCTTGGTGCCGCGCAGAATCAACAATATGTCATCATGTAAAAGGGGGGTGAGTTTAACCAGTTGCTCACCCATCGGTGCCGGTGGCCCATTTTCAGGCAGGATCAGAAGCAGGGTTTGGCGGGTGGCGAACAAACTTAGTGCCTGACAGATACTGAAAATAGCGTCCCATTCGGTATGAGCATCAAGGGTAAAAGTGTAGTGTTCCTCAAAGGCCGCCGCTTGGGCTGCTTTACGAATGCTGTCCTGACTTTCCTGGAGCAGCAGCGGGTCATTTCCGCATAACAAATAACAGGCGCGCAGCCCCTCTCGGAGCTGCGCGGCAAGTTGTTCAGGATAAAGTCGGATCATTGAGCGAACGGGTTGGCCGGTTTAGGGGTAACCGTTTTGCTGTCTGACAGGCTTGTCCCGTTCTCAGCGGCCATTTCATTAGCTGAGGATTTTGTGGTGATAACAACGGGTGTGCTATCAACAGCAGTTGCTTCTAGTTTCTCTTGTTCGGCAGCACGTACGGTCAGCAACTTACGGATCAGCTGCTGAGCAGCTTGCTGACGCATCTCTTCAGTAATGATGTCCTGTTCGTTATCCTTCGCCAGCGCCGTTAACGGGTTGTCGAAGAAGGAACGGAACACTTTTACCTGCAAAGGATAGAGATCTTTCCCTGGTAACAGTACCTGGGCAGAGACGGTCATTTCCATTTGGTATTCGGCGGTTTTACCATCCTGGAAGATAGAAGCTGTAGTTTGGCCACTTCTTTCACCCAAGATACGCAGTGACGGAATATCTTTGCGCTTCGGATCATCAACAATGGTCACACCGTTCAGACGCAGCTGCGTACGAATATTACGCGTCAGCGGCCCGTAAGGGTCGGAACTGTCGAGCACGATGGTTTTCATTTGGTCGGGCACGTTCGTCACACCACGCAGGTGGAACCCACAGCCGGACGTGACCAGCACCGCCGCACCGAGTAACAGCATCACAATACGATGTCGCACAACTCCTCCTTGTCTCAACCCACAACCAGGTTAAGCAGTTTGCCCGGAACGTAGATTACTTTACGTACAGTAACTCCATCCAGATATTTAGCGACCAGATGTTCCTGCGCTGCACGTTCGCGCACGTACTCTTCGGTAGAATCTGCCGGCACGGTGATTTTGCCACGGACTTTACCGTTGACCTGAACCACGACCAGCTTGGAGTCTTCAATCATAGCTTGCTCGTCAGCCTGTGGCCATGGAGCGGTATCAACGTCGCCTTCGCCACCCAGAGTCTGCCACAAACTGAAGCAGATATGTGGAGTGAATGGATAAAGCATACGAACCACGGCTAACAGGGCTTCCTGCAGCAGGGCGCGATCTTGTTCGCTCTCTTGCGGGGCACGGCCCAATTTGTTCATCAGCTCCATCACGGCCGCAATGGCGGTGTTGAAGGTCTGACGACGCCCGATATCATCCGTCACCTTGGCGATCGTTTTATGCAGGTCGCGACGAAGATCTTTTTGCGCTTCGTTCAGGGACGCGATATCCAGAGCAACAGCCGCGCCTTTTTCGGAATGTTCAAAGGCCAGTTTCCAGACACGCTTCAGGAAGCGGTTAGCGCCTTCAACGCCGGATTCCTGCCATTCAAGCGTCATTTCTGCCGGTGAAGCGAACATCATGAACAGACGCACGGTATCCGCACCGTATTTTTCCACCATCACTTGTGGGTCGATGCCGTTGTTTTTTGACTTCGACATCTTGCTCATACCGGCGTAAACCAGCTCACGACCTTGCGGGTCAGTGGCTTTGACGATACGGCCTTTATCATCGCGCTCAACGGTGGCATCGACCGGGGAAACCCAGACGCGCTCGCCGCTGTTGCCGGTGTAATAGAAGGCATCCGCCAGTACCATTCCCTGACACAGTAAACGTTTTGCAGGTTCGTCAGAATTGACCAGACCGGCATCGCGCATCAGCTTGTGGAAGAAACGGAAATACATCAGGTGCATGATGGCGTGTTCGATACCGCCTACGTATTGGTCAACCGGCAGCCAGTAGTTGGCCGCAGCCGGATCCAGCATGCCCTGATCGTACTGCGGACAGGTATAGCGTGCGTAATACCAGGAAGACTCCATAAAGGTGTCGAAAGTATCCGTTTCACGCAGGCCAGGCATTCCGTTGACAGTGGTTTTTGCCCACTCAGGATCGGCTTTGATCGGGCTGGTAATGCCGTCCATTACGACATCTTCTGGCAGGATAACCGGCAGTTGATCTTCCGGTGTAGGAATGACAGTGCCATCTTCCAACGTGATCATGGGAATTGGCGCACCCCAGTAGCGCTGGCGTGAAACCCCCCAGTCGCGCAGGCGGTAGTTAACTTTACGCTGACCAACGCCGAGGCTGACCAATTTATCAGCAATAGCATTGAAGCCTTGCTCATACGTCAGTCCGTCAAATTCACCCGAGTTAAACAGCGCGCCTTTTTCCAGCAGTGCTTCTGAGGTGACGTCGGGCTCGCTGCCGTCTGCATTCAGAATGACAGGACTGATTGGCAGGTGGTACTTAGTGGCAAATTCCCAGTCACGCTGATCATGGGCTGGAACAGCCATCACCGCACCGGTGCCGTACTCCATCAGTACGAAGTTAGCGACCCAAATTGGCACTTTTTTGCCGGTCAGCGGATGGATGGCAAACAGGCCAGTGGCCATGCCTTTTTTCTCCATCGTTGCCATTTCAGCTTCAGCGACTTTGGTATTGCGGCATTCGTCAATGAAATCAGCCAGCGCAGGTTGTGTTGCGGCAGCTTGCAGGGACAGCGGATGTCCTGCGGCCACGGCAACGTACGTCGCGCCCATGAAGGTGTCAGGACGCGTAGTATATACGGTCACTTTCTCTTCGCTGTTCTCAACGTCAAAAGTGATTTCGACGCCTTCAGAACGACCAATCCAGTTACGTTGCATGGTTTTGACCTGCTCAGGCCAGCTCTCAAGCGTGTCCAGATCGTTAAGCAACTGATCGGCATAGGCAGTAATTTTTATGAACCACTGTGGGATCTCTTTGCGTTCCACCTTGGTGTCACAACGCCAGCAGCAGCCGTCGATAACCTGTTCGTTTGCAAGCACAGTCAGGTCATGCGGACACCAGTTCACTGCAGAGGTCTTCTTATACACCATGCCTTTTTCGTACAGCTTGGTGAAGAACCACTGTTCCCAGCGATAGTAGTCAGGCTGACAGGTCGCAAGTTCGCGATCCCAGTCGTAGCCGAAGCCCAGCAATTTTAGCTGGTTTTTCATGTATTCGATGTTTTCGTAAGTCCAGGGTGCAGGGGCCGTGTTGTTCTTCACTGCAGCACCTTCCGCCGGCAAACCGAATGCATCCCAGCCAATCGGCTGCAGAACGTTTTTACCGAGCATGCGCTGATAGCGGGAGATCACATCGCCAATGGTGTAGTTACGCACGTGGCCCATATGCAGGCGGCCTGACGGATAGGGCAGCATGGAGAGACAGTAATACTTCTCTTTTCCTGGTTGCTCGGTAACTTTGAAGGTCTGCTTCTCTTGCCAGTGAAGCTGAACCTGTGTCTCTATGTCTTCTGGGCGGTATTGCTCTTGCATGGCGGCCGGTGGTCCTGTGAGTGAAAAACAGCTACGCCTGTAGCTCAAATAGTTTTAATCAAAAGATCCGCATAGCATAGCTGATAAGCGCCTGAGGCAACAACACCAAGCGCGCTGAGAAGAGGGTTTTCTGCTTCACGGGGCGTGATTATTCTTAAAGTGCGAGGCACCTCGGGATATTGTCCGTACTGGATCAGTGATTTACGACTAAAATGGATTAAGAGGTTCGACGAGTTAAGTCGGTTAAATGTTGTTTTACTAAGGGGAACTTATGAACAATGTTGCGCAGTATTATCGTCAGTTAGTGACATCATTAACTGGGCGTTTGCAAAACGGCGAACGCGATATTGACGTCCTGGTTCAGGATGCCCGCGCTACGCTGGAAAGGGAAGGGAAGCTGACCGATCTGCAAATTGAACAGTTAACCTATTCCGTCCGTCGCGACCTCCATGAGTTTGCCCGTCATTACACGGCAAATCAGCAGGTGGCTCCGGTAGAGGATAAAGAAGATGACAGCGTCTTTATGCGCATCATCAAAGAAAGTCTGTGGAAAGAGCTGGCAGATATGACTGACAAAACTCAGCTGGAGTGGAAAGAGGTGCTAAAGGACGTAAACCACCATGGTATCTACCATAGCGGTGAAGTCGTTGGCCTCGGAAATCTGGTGTGTGAGAAATGTCACTTTACGCTGGCAGTCTATACGCCGGAGATACTCTCTAAATGTCCTGAATGCGGCGGGACGGAGTTCAGCCGAAAAGCGTTCGAACCCTGAGTAAAATAAAAGCCGCCTGCGAGTGGCGGCTTTATCTTTCAATGCGTGAACTGGCATTCTGCGATGATCAGTGCAGGATCTTCGCCAGGAAATCGCGAGCGCGATCGGATTCCGGGTTATTGAAGAAGTCGTCTTTATTACGATCTTCAACAATTTTCCCCTCATCCATGAAAATAACCCGGTTTGCTACTTTGCGCGCGAAGCCCATCTCGTGGGTAACCACCATCATGGTCATGCCTTCGTTGGCCAGCTCGACCATAACATCCAGCACTTCGTTGATCATTTCCGGATCCAGCGCCGAGGTTGGCTCGTCAAACAGCATTGCGATCGGGTCCATGCATAGCGCACGGGCGATAGCCACACGCTGCTGCTGTCCACCTGACAGCTGACCGGGGAATTTATTGGCATGGGCAGACAAGCCGACGCGTTCGAGCAGTTTCAGCCCTTTATCTTTCGCGGCGGCCTTATCGCGTTTCAGCACTTTCACCTGGGCCAGCGTCAGGTTCTCAATGATCGACAGATGCGGGAACAGCTCGAAATGCTGGAACACCATGCCGACTTTCGCGCGCAACTGCGCCAGATTGGTTTTCTTGTCGTTGACCGGCGTGCCGTTGACCAGAATTTCCCCTTTCTGAATCGGCTCGAGGCCGTTAACCGTTTTAATCAGCGTTGACTTACCTGACCCGGACGGGCCGCAAACCACCACAACTTCACCTTTTTTAACTTCGGTGCTGCAATCGGTCAGCACCTGGAAGTGCCCATACCATTTAGAAACATTTTTCAGTGAAATCATGAAACGGTCCTTTTCTTCAAATAGCGCACCAGCAAAGAGGCGGAAAGGCTGATAACAAAGTAAATAAGTCCAGCAAACAGCACCATCTCAACCAGCGTACCGTCACGGTCGCCGATGTTAGAGGCACTGCGGAAGAAGTCCGCCAGACCCAGAACGAAGACCAGCGAAGTATCCTGGAACAGTACAATGGCCTGAGTCAGCAACAGCGGCACCATCGCGCGGAATGCTTGAGGTAAAATCACCAGCTTCATCGACTGCCACTGCGTCATACCGAGCGCCAGGGCAGCAGAAGATTGCCCGCGCGCAATGCTGATGATCCCGGCACGAATAATTTCGGAATAGTAAGCCGCCTCAAACAGCGCAAAGGCCACCATGGCGGAAATCAGGCGGATATCAGTTTTGGGTGACAGCCCCAGTACCTTTTGCAGGAAACTTGGCACAATCAGGTAAAACCACAGCAGCACCATCACCAGCGGAACGGCGCGGAACAAATTCACATACGCGGCAGCAAACCAGCTGATGGGCTTAAACGTCGAGAGGCGCATTACAGCCAGCAGGGTTCCCCACAGAATACCGAATACAATCGCGATACCGGTGATTTGCAGTGTGATCAGCATCCCTTGCCATAAGTAGGGCAGGCCGGGACCAATCGAACTCCAGTCAAAATCATGCATGATCATTTACCTCCCATGTTGCCCGGCAGGCGGACTTTGCGTTCTACAAAATGCATCAGCAGCATGATCACTGCATTGATGATGACGTAGGCGACGGTAATGGCAGTAAAGGATTCATACGCATGAGCAGAATAGTCCAGCAATTTCCCGGCTTGTGCGGCCATGTCAACCAGACCAATGGTCGAGGCAATCGCCGAGTTTTTCACCAGGTTAACCATCTCGGAGGTCATTGGCGGCACGATCACGCGGTATGCATTCGGCAGCAGCACGTAGCGGTAGGTTTGGGGCAGTGTTAGCCCCATTGCCAGACCGGCGTTGCGCTGTCCGCTTGGCAGTGACTGAATCGCGGCGCGCACCTGCTCACAGACGCGGGCGGCGGTAAATAACCCCAGGCAGATAACAGATGAGCTGAAGAACTGCACGTTAGGTGCCAGCTCTGATTTAAACCACATACCGATGTTTTCCGGCAGTAACTCAGGCACCACCAGATACCAGATAAAGAATTGCACAATCAGCGGTACGTTACGGAACAGTTCGACGTAGCAGGTACCGATGCCGGAGAGAAAACGGTTGGGGACGGTACGCAGGATACCGAACAGGGAGCCGACGAAGAAGGCGATGATCCAGGCGCAAATCGACAGTGCGACGGTGATCTGAAATCCATTCCAAATCCAGCCCAGATAAGTGGTATTACCAAAGGGGGCTTGTTGCAGAAAGATGCCCCAGTTCCAATCTATTGACATAAAAACTCCATAACGCGGGTAATAAACTACCCCTTGAGTGATGACGTAACCAACACACGGGTGAGTGACGGAAAATGCGGGGTGGGGAACGACCACCCCGCATCCGGTCTGTCTGCCCTTTCGGACCATCATCACGAGCTGGTGGGCCAGCTCTTATACTTGATACTTCTCTTGGTTATACCTGTCTGTCGGGTATTTCTTACAGTGCTTTATCGTTTGGCGCTTTGAACAGGGCTTTCATGTCATCTGACAGTTCAAAGTTCATGTTCAGGTTTTTCGGTGGAATTGGCTGTTTGAACCAGGTTTCAAACCACTTAGTCGCTTCGCCGGAGGTTTGTGCTTTCACAATGGTGTCATCAACCAGCGTTTTGAATCCGGCATCGTCTTTACGCATCATGCAGCCGTAAGCTTCTTTGGATTGCGGTGTGCCAACAATGACCCAGTCATCAGGCTTTTTGGCTTTTGCACGTTCACCGGCCAGCAGGGCATCATCCATCATAAAGGCAACGGCACGGCCCGTTTCCAGAGTACGGAACGAGTCGCCATGGTCTTTGGCGCTGATAATGCGCAGATCCAGTTTTTTCTCTTCGTTTAATTTGTTCAGCAGAACTTCAGAAGTGGTGCCTGAGGTGACAACCACTGTTTTGCCTTTCAGATTATCGAAATCTTTGATATCTGAACCTTTTTTCACCAGAAGACGCGTACCGATGACGAAAATAGTGTCAGAGAAAGCCGCTTGCTGCTGGCGTTCCAGGTTGTTGGTGGTGGAACCGCACTCGAAATCGTAAGTCCCGTTTTGCAGTAAAGGAATACGGTTTTGCGAAGTGATTGGCATCATCTTCACTTGCAGGTTAGGCATATTCAGCTGTTTCTTCACGGCATCAACGATGGCGTTGGAGTAGTCCTGAGAGTAACCCACCACTTTTTGTTCGTTGTTGTAGTAAGAAAATGGCACAGAGGATTCACGGTGACCAACGACGATAACGCCGTTATCTTTAATTTTTTTCAGGGTACCGGTCAGGTCTTCTGCATGGGCTACGCTACTTGCTGCCAGACTTGCCAGCAGTACCGATAACGCCAATTTGCGCATTTGCATGGTCCAACTCCTTTGCTGTCATTAAGGATCCAAACGGATGGATCAGGAAGCACTTATAGGTCGTAAAGTATTTAGCTACTCAATTTACCTGATTCGAAAATAGCTGAATGTGAAGATAATGAAACTATAATGTTTCTTTTTTGAGACAGGGCGCGCACCAAATCAAAGCAATAAAACATCGCTGCACCACAATGGGGGCTGTTTTTTAAACGATGTGTTCCAAAATGATGCATCCTGTCAGCAAAAATAAGTAAACAGATAACTTTCAATTAGATGTAGCAAGATGCGTGCCACAGGCCGCTTTTTGGGCGCAAAAAAAACGGGCGCCGTTAAGCGCCCGTTGTCAGGGATTTGCCTGGATTATTTGAGGCTGCGCCGCCGGTTAAGCATGAGCGCGATGCCTGCCATTACCAGAGTGACGAACCAGGTAGGCCACCAGCCGAAGCGCGCATAAGGCGTCACTCCCGTGGTTGGTGTGACTTCCACGTTCAACACCTGACGGGTGAATTGCGGGATCTGAGCAATCACGTCGCCATTGGCATCCACGGCGGCGGTTACGCCATTGTTGGTGCTGCGCAATAGCGGACGGCCGAGTTCCAATGCACGCATTCGCGCCATCTGGAAGTGCTGCCATGGCCCAATGGAGTGCCCGAACCAGGCATCGTTGGATATGGTCAGCAGGAAGTTTGTATCCGGGCGCATGTTGTCGCGCACCTGCTCGCCGAAGACAATTTCATAGCAAATTGCGGTGGTCAGATTCATACCGCTGACTTGCAGCGGTTTCTGAATATAATCGCCGCGGCTCAGCCCTGACATCGGTAAGTCAAAGAACGGGGCCAGCGGACGCAGGATCGATTCCAGCGGAACAAACTCGCCGAACGGCACCAGATGGTATTTATCGAAGCGGTTGCTGTCCGGGTAGCGATATTGCTTTTCGCCACCCAGCACAATGGCGCTGTTATAAACATGCATATATTCACTGGTGCGACGCGCGTCAATAATCCCTGTCACTAACTGAGAGCCTTTGGATCTGTAAAGGTCGTCCATCATGGTAAGAAACTGCTGCTGTTCAGATTCGATATCTGAAATGGCAGATTCTGGCCAGATAATCATCTTGGCTTTACCGAGATAAGGGCGGCTGAGATCCATATAAGTTTGCAGTGCGCCAACTAACGCTTTCGGATCCCACTTCATCGACTGTTCAATGTTGCCCTGGACCAGGGCGACATCGACCTTTTTATCTTCCTGCGGCTGATACCAGTGCACATATCGCAGCGACCAAGGTAACAGCAGCAACGCCAGTGCAATCACCGCTGGCACTTTGCGGCGCTGATATACGGCATAAACCAACAGGCCGCTGATAGTGGTCATGAGCAACGTGATGCTGTCCACACCCGCGATCGGTGCAAGGCCTTTAAGGGGGCCGTCAATCTGGCTGTAACCAAACTGCAGCCACGGGAAACCGGTTAGTACCCAGCCACGCAGAAACTCCGTGACCTGCCACAGGGCAGGGGCTGCCAGCGCCAGTTTCCACCAGGTGGTTTTCGGCCACAGTCGGCTGAGTAAACCGGCAAATACCATGGTGTAGAGCGAGAGATAGCAGGCCAGCAGCACCACTAAAAACAGGTTAATGGCTTCCGGCATTCCGCCAAAGGTGGCGATGCTGACGTACACCCAGTTTACACCGCTGCCAAACAGACCAAGGCCCCAGCAAAAACCAATCCAGGCGGACTGGCCGGGACGTCGGTCGAGTGTCAGGGCCAGTAAGCCGAACAGTGAGACAAGAGCGGCTGGCCAGTAATCATAAGGTGAAAAGGAGAGTGTGCCACAGGCACCGAATAAGAGCGCCAGCAGGGCGCGAACCCGCTGGCGTTGGTATAAAGAGGCAATTGCCATGGAGTAATTATTCTTCCAGTATCGGTTGCGGCGCGTCGTCCGGTATTTTTACGTGAACCTGAATAATACGTCGGCTATCTGCCATCGCAACTTTGAACAGGTAACCGTCGATTTCAATGGTTTCACCACGCGCCGGTAAGTGGCCGAACGACTGCATCACCAGCCCACCAATGGTATCGACTTCGTCATCACTATAATTGGTCTGGAAGACTTCGTTGAAGTCCTCAATCGGGGCAAGAGCGCGGACAGTGTAGGTGTGACGGCTGAGCTGACGAATATCAAGATCTTCCGCCTCGTCATACTCGTCATCGATTTCACCGACAATCAGTTCAAGAATATCTTCGATGGTTACCAGACCGGAAACCCCGCCGAACTCATCGACGACGATAGCCATATGATAACGCTGCGAGCGGAACTCCTTAAGCATGCGGTCAACCCGCTTACTTTCCGGGACCACCACGGCTGTTCTCAGCACTTTATCGATGCTGAACGGCTCGGAAGCTGTGCGCATAAATGGCAGCAGATCCTTGGCCATCAGGATGCCTTCAATATGGTCCTTATCTTCGCTGATCACCGGAAAGCGTGAGTGTGCGGATTCGATGATGACATCGAGGCACTCCTCCAGCGGCTGATTACGCTTGAGCGTGATCATTTGCGAACGTGGGATCATGATGTCGCGAACACGCTGCTCGGCGATATCCATCACGCCTTCCAGCATGTCACGGGTATCGGGATCGATCAGGTCGTTCTGTTCGGAATCACGGATCAGCTCAACCAGATCGCCACGGTTTTTTGGTTCACCGTGGAACAATTGGCTAAGAATAAGGGAAAAGAAGCCCTTCTTGGGACTGGGGCTGTCACTATTTTGTGAATGGTCATCGCTCATGGCGTTTGGTTAAATTTACTCATATTAAGGGAACAAATGATCAGCAAAACGGGTCATCTGCCGCACGGCAGGTGAGGCGTTACTGCTAATCTCGAATATCGTCTTTCTCGGCATCTTCAATGAAAATATACGGGTCCGGATAGCCCAGACTTTGCATAATTTCGATCTCGATAGACTCCATTTCCTCGGCTTCTTCATCGACGATGTGGTCATACCCTAGCAGATGCAGACTGCCGTGAACAACCATATGCGCCCAATGCGCCAGCAGGACTTTCTGTTGCTCCTGAGCTTCTTTTTCAACTACCTGACGGCAGATGACAAGGTCACCCAACAGCGGCAACTCCATACCCGGAGGTGCTTCGAACGGGAAGGATAACACGTTGGTGGATTTGTCTTTACCACGATAGGTCATATTCAGCTCGTGGCTTTCAGCATCGTCGACTATACGGATGGTGACTTCTGACTCTTCCTGAAACTGTGGCAAGACCACATCCAGCCATTTTTGAAAATCGCTTTCAGCCGGTAAACGTTCACTGTTTTCACATGCAATTTGTAAATCGAGAATAACCTGACTCATTGACTAACCTGTTGGGACGACGGCTGATGGGATTCATGGCGGCGCTGCTCTGTTATCGCATCGCGGCGTTTTTGGTCTTCTTCTTCCCAGGCTTCATAGGCGACAACGATGCGTGCTACTACCGGGTGTCGGACCACGTCTTCGCTGTGGAAGAAGTTAAAACTGAGCTCTTCAACGGACGAGAGCACTTCGATGGCATGGCGCAGGCCGGATTTCTGATGACGCGGCAGGTCGATTTGTGTGACGTCGCCGGTTATCACCGCTTTTGAATTGAAGCCGATGCGGGTCAGGAACATTTTCATCTGTTCAATGGAGGTATTTTGGCTTTCATCCAGAATAATAAAGGCGTCATTGAGCGTACGACCCCGCATATAGGCCAGTGGGGCCACTTCAATCACATTGCGTTCAATCAGTTTCTCGACCTTCTCGAAACCTAACATTTCGAACAACGCATCATACAGCGGACGCAAATACGGGTCGACTTTCTGGCTGAGATCGCCCGGCAGGAAGCCCAGTTTTTCACCGGCCTCTACGGCAGGACGGGTCAGCAGGATACGGCGCACTTCCTGACGCTCCAGCGCATCAACGGCAGCCGCAACCGCCAGATAGGTCTTACCGGTACCGGCCGGGCCGATACCAAAGGTAATATCGTGGTCGAAAATATTGGCAATATACTGTGCCTGATTGGGCGTGCGTGGCTTAACCATGCCCCGTTTGGTTTTGATGATCACCGATTTGCCGTAGTCAGGCACGCTTTCGGCGGTCTGCTCAAGGACTCGGCTCTCTTTAATGGCCAGATGAATTTTTTCCGGATCAATATCCTGCGTTTCGCCGCGTACAGGTGCCGTATCTACGTAAAGATTGCGCAGAATATTGATAGCGGCGTTAACCGGTAGACTTTTACCAACCAGCTTAAAGGCGTTATCACGACGGTTGATTTCAACGCCCAGCCGGCGCTCCAGTTGCTTAATGTTGTCATCAAACGGCCCGCACAGGCTCAACAAACGCTGATTGTCTTCGGGCTCCAGCAAAATCTCTTGTGTTACAACGTTCAAACTCGTCCTCTGGGCCACTCGGGACCTGTTCATGTGCCTGACATTTTGGCTTGCGCGCCTCGTGAAAAACCAGCGCCAAGCTCACCATACCTTGGTTAATAATACATGCCGTTGGCAAAATATGCCTTGTTACCCGTTGAAGCGGGTACAACCTTAGTGACAATATGCGGCCTGTCTCGAAAAATTAAACCGTGTTGAAGGTCACGTTGGTGACTTTTATACCGAAGCGCCAAAAAGAAGCAGGACGCCAAGGCGCCCTGCGAATGAACTTTATACCTAAAACGGCGGTGTCAGGGTTGGTAGATACCGACGCCAATTTCATTTTCTTTGCGCGTGCGGGCAATCACTGATTCCGGTGATTCATGCAGGCGCAGCGCCATCTGCTCCTCGGTGCGCACCAGCACGCCGCGCAGGGAGTTGGTGTAGACGTCGACGATTTCAACATCCACAAATTTACCGATCATGTCTGGCGAGCCTTCGAAGTTCACCACCCGATTACACTCTGTACGGCCGGTTAACTCCATCACGCTTTTGCGGGATGTCCCTTCCACCAGAATACGCTGCACGGTACCCAGTGTTGCCCGGCTGAAACGGATGACCTGTTGGGTGATGCGGTCCTGCAAAATTTGTAAGCGCTGTTTTTTCTCATCCAGGCTGACGTCGTCCACCATGTCGGCAGCTGGCGTCCCAGGGCGGGGAGAGTAGATGAAGCTGAAGCTCACGTCGTAATTAATTTCGGCGATTAGCTTCATCGTTTTTTCGAAATCTTCATTGGTCTCACCCGGGAAGCCAATGATGAAGTCTGAACTCATATGCATATTGGGACGCACGGCGCGCAGCTTACGGATGATTGATTTGTATTCCAGTACCGTATGCGGGCGTTTCATCATGGTCAGGATTCGGTCAGAACCGCTCTGAATCGGCAGATGGAGGAAGTTAACCAGTTCCGGCGTGTCTTTATAAACCTCGATAATGTCATCGGTGAACTCTACCGGATGGCTGGTGGTGAAACGAATGCGGTCAATGCCGTCGATGGCTGCAACCAGGCGTAACAGGTCAGCAAAACTGCATGTCCCTCCATCGAAGGTGGCGCCACGGTAGGCATTAACGTTCTGACCCAACAAATTGACTTCGCGTACACCCTGCGCCGCCAACTGGGCGATTTCAAACAGTACGTCATCGCTCGGGCGGCTGACTTCTTCACCACGGGTGTAAGGCACGACGCAGAAGCTGCAGTATTTATTACAGCCTTCCATGATCGACACAAAGGCCGTTGGGCCATCGGCGCGAGGTTCTGGCAGACGGTCAAATTTCTCAATTTCAGGGAAGCTGATATCGACGATAGGACTTTTTGTACCGCGCACGTGATTGATCATTTCGGGCAGGCGGTGCAGCGTTTGTGGACCAAAGACCACATCTACGCATGGCGCACGCTGTCGCAGCATCTCGCCTTCTTGTGAAGCTACACAGCCACCCACCCCAATGATCACATCAGGATTCTTCTTTTTAAGTAATTTCCAGTGGCCGAGCAGGCTGAACACTTTTTCCTGAGCCTTTTCCCGAATAGAACAGGTATTCAGTAACAGGATATCTGCTTCTTCCGCGATGTCGGTCAGCTGATATCCATGGGTGCTTTCGAGCAGGTCGGCCATTTTTGATGAATCATACTCATTCATCTGGCAGCCCCAGGTTTTAATGTGCAGTTTTTTAATCATCGGTTTGTCATTACTCAATGCGGGTCAAAAAACGTTAAATCTGAGTCCGCTCTGCAGAGTAAAAGCAGAGGGCAGAGCGGCGGCGACGTTCAGGGAGCATAGTGTAAACCCTCACAAAGGTGGTGACCAGTAGCAGCTTAGGCCCTGAAGACCAGGCAAAAATCCGGTACACTTTACTCAGTGAATTCCCTTATCAAGCCGGATGAAAATGAACAACTCTGAAAAATCCTTTGATGCAGTCGTGGTCGGCGGTGGCATGGTAGGCGCTGCGGCAGCGCTGGGGCTGGCGCAGCATGGTTTTAGCGTGGCTCTGATTGAAAATGAAAGCCCTGGCCCCTTCGATCCCTCATCGCCGGTCGACTTGCGTATTTCTGCTATCGGCTGTGCGTCGGTGCGTTTTCTGCACAAGTTGGGTGCCTGGACTGCGGTGGAACAGATGCGTTCAACGCCATACTGTCGTCTGGAAACCTGGGAGAATGAAGGTTCTGAGGTTATTTTCGATGCAGCATCATTAGGCCTGCCTGAGCTGGGCTTCATGGTGGAAAACCGGATTTTACAACGGGCTCTGTGGCAGCAATTCGATGCTTTGCCAAATCTCACCCGCTTTTGTCCGTCGAAATTACGGCACCTGCTTTCGCATGAAGACAAAAGCTGGTCTTTGCAGCTAACGACCGGAGAAGTCATCAGCACAAGGCTGGTCGTGGCGGCAGACGGAGCCAACTCATTAGTGCGTCAACTGGCGGGGATTGGCATTGACGGTTGGCAGTACCGTCAAAACTGTATGCTGATCAACGTCGAAACCTCATCGCCGGACCAGGACACCACCTGGCAACAATTCTTCCCGTCCGGGCCGCGGGCCTTCCTGCCGTTGCCGGGGAATAATGCGTCGCTGGTGTGGTACGACAGCCCGCAGCGTATCCGTTATCTGCAATCTTTGAATATGCAGCAGCTTACCGTTGAAGTGAAGAAAGCTTTCCCGACGCGGCTTGGTGAAGTGAATGCGCTCTCTGCGGGGGCTTTCCCGCTGGTGCGCCGGCACGCGCAAAAATATGTGCTGCCGGGGTTGGCATTGATTGGAGATGCGGCACACACCATCAATCCGCTGGCCGGGCAGGGCGTGAATCTCGGCTACCGCGATGTCGAAGCTCTGCTGGACGTGCTGGGGACAGCCCGTGACCGTGAGGAATCCTGGAGTGATGAACGCGTGCTGTTACGCTATCAGCGCCAACGTCGTCTGGATAATCTGATGATGCAAAGTGGCATGGATCTGTTCTATACCGCCTTCAGCAATGATTTAGCGCCGGTTAAAGTGCTGCGTAATCTGGCACTGATGACGGCGCAACGTGCCGGGGTGCTGAAGACTAAAGCGCTGAAATATGCTTTAGGGATTTAACGACGCAAGGCTGACCGAATATGCCTCGGTTAGCCTGTTCGGAAAATGCGCGGGAAAGTATGAGTGAAATGCAAAAAAGCAAAAGGCCCGCCTGAGCGGGCCTTTCTAATGTGGCTGGGGTGCCAGGATTCGAACCTGGGTATGCTGGTATCAGAAACCAGAGCCTTACCGCTTGGCGACACCCCAAAAGTACAAGGTAAATCTGAACACTCATCAGACAATAAAATGGTGGCTACGACGGGATTTGAACCTGTGACCCCATCATTATGAGTGATGTGCTCTAACCAGCTGAGCTACGTAGCCAAATTTTACTGACTTACTGCAAAACTTCAAGCACAAGTTAACTAATTTAATAATAAATTTCAAGTGCTTATCAATAAGAAGTATGGCTGGGGTACCTGGATTCGAACCAGGGTATGCTGGTATCAAAAACCAGTGCCTTACCGCTTGGCGATACCCCAACAGTACAACTACTTCAAATTGGATTTTCCTTACCAACACATCAGAGATATGAAGAGAAAGAAAATGGCTGGGGTACCAGGATTCGAACCTGGGAATGCTGGTATCAAAAACCAGTGCCTTACCGCTTGGCGATACCCCAACTGCTTACCGATGTCTGGAAATGGTGCGGGAGGCGAGACTTGAACTCGCACACCTTGCGGCGCTAGAACCTAAATCTAGTGCGTCTACCAATTTCGCCACTCCCGCAAAAAAGATGGTGGCTACGACGGGATTCGAACCTGTGACCCCATCATTATGAGTGATGTGCTCTAACCAACTGAGCTACGTAGCCATCTTTTTTTCGCGCTACCTTCATCGGCGTTGCGGGGCGCATTATGCGGAGTTGACCGTTTTGCGTCAACCTCTTTTTTGACGAAAAAGCCCGGAAAGCTTTCATTTGTCTGGCTTATAACCAGTGTGCTGATTAATTCAGCAAAACACATTATTTTTATGCGCTTTAGACACGAAAAAACGGGCCTGAAAAGGCCCGTTAATGGCATTAATCTCTGCGATTTACATCAAATCAATAGGCCGATTGGTGCACGCCCACTGCGCGTCCTGATGGATCGTTCATGTTTTTGAATGACTCATCCCATTCGATGGCTTTGGCAGAAGAGCAGGCCACCGATGGGCCACCTGGTACGCACTCTGCTGCACTCGGCACCGGGAATAATTCTTCAAAAATGGTGCGATACAAGTACGCTTCTTTAGAACCCGGAGTGTTATAGGGGAAGCGGAAATGTGCAGTTTCGAGCTGTTGGTCAGTAATTTGCTGTCCGGCGACCTCTTTTAAGGTATCAATCCAGCTATAACCCACGCCATCGGAGAACTGTTCTTTCTGACGCCACGCCACGCTGTGCGGCAAATAAGACTCAAAACATTCACGGAGGATATGTTTTTCCATTTTGCCGTTGCCACACATCTTGTCTTTCGGGTTAAGGCGCATTGCCACGTCGAGGAATTTTTTATCCAGGAAGGGCACGCGGGCCTCTACGCCCCACGCAGACATCGCTTTGTTGGCGCGTGCGCAGTCATACATATGTAATGCCAGCAATTTACGCACGGTTTCTTCATGGAACTCTTTGGCATTTGGCGCTTTATGGAAGTAAAGGTAACCCCCCAGGACTTCGTCAGCCCCTTCGCCAGACAACACCATTTTAATGCCCATCGCTTTGATTTTACGTGACATTAAATACATCGGCGTCGAGGCGCGGATGGTGGTGACGTCGTAAGTCTCGATGTGATAGATCACGTCACGAATTGCGTCCAGACCTTCCTGAACGGTGAAGTGAATTTCATGATGCACGGTACCCAGATGCGTGGCGACTTCCTGCGCAGCTTTCAGGTCGGGCGAACCCACCAGACCCACGGCAAAGGAGTGCAGCTGTGGCCACCAGGCTTCGCTCTGGTCTTTATCTTCAATACGGCGACCGGCAAATTTCTTGGTAATGGCAGAAATAACTGAAGAGTCCAGCCCTCCTGACAGCAGAACGCCGTAAGGTACGTCAGACATCAGGTGGCTTTTTACTGATTCTTCCAGTGCTTCTTTCAGCGCCTTGGCATCGGTCACGTTATCTTTTACGTTGTCGTAGTCAAACCAGTCACGATGGTAATATTCACGGATCTCTCCGTCCTGACTCCACAGATAGCTTCCTGCCGGGAACTCTTTGATGGTGCGGCAAACTGGCACCAGGGATTTCATCTCAGAGGCAACAAACATGTTGCCGTGTTCGTCGTGACCATAATACAGAGGGATGATGCCGAGATGGTCGCGGCCGATCATGTAGGCCTCTTTTTCTGTGTCATACAAAATGAAGGCAAACATGCCCTGCAATTCATCGAGGAATTCTGGTCCTTTTTCCTGGTAAAGCGCGAGGATCACTTCACAGTCGGATTCGGTCTGGAATTCATAACGATCACCCAACTCAGCGCGCAATGCCTGATGGTTGTAAATTTCACCGTTAACGGCCAATACGTGTGTGTGTGCTGCGTTGTAGAGCGGTTGTGCGCCGTTGTTGACGTCGACAATCGACAGACGTTCGTGGCACAGAATCGCTTTATCGCTGGCAAAAATGCCAGACCAGTCCGGGCCGCGATGGCGCATTAGGCGAGATAGTTCAAGCGCTTTTTTGCGCAGTTCAACTGAGTCTGTCTTGATATCGAGCACACCGAAAATAGAACACATATTTCTTTCTCCTAACGACTTTTAACTGACGGTCATTTTGTTGTGTTTGCTAAGCACTTTGTCGATTTCTCATTTAAGGTTCGACTTTGCTGCGTTGTTGATTATGAAAATGCGATAAAACCACCATAGTGTGCAAGTGATTTAACGTTTTGATGAAAAATAGTTTGTAGTCATGCCGCGATCTTTGATGGATTATCAGTTTAAGCGGGGATTAATTGTTGAATGTGCAATTTTTTAGCCAGAACTGACCTGCGAAGGAGATTCAGGGTGACAAAAAATAGAAGGAGAGAAAGCTGAAGTCTGGCCGGACGGCCAGACAGATGACAGGGGATTAAAAGATATCGATATCGGCCACGGACGGGTAAATCCAGCTTGGACGGAAAGGCATCTCCTCAACGTCATTCAGGGTTGAAACACCTGACAGTACCAAAACGGTGTCGAGCCCCGCCTGGAAACCTGCAAGAATATCCGTGCGCAGGTTATCACCTACAATCACCGTTTCTTCGGAATGGGCCTGCATTTTATTTAAAGCAGAGCGGATGATCCATGGGCTGGGCTTACCAACATAGAAAGGCTTACGGCCGGTGATTTTCTCAATCGGTGCGCAGAGCGCGCCACACGCCGGGGCAAATCCGTGACCGTGGCTGTCAGGGTTGGTAGCAATAAAGCGTGCGCCGTTAGCCACAAAGAAGGCAGCTTTATGGATCATGTCCCAGTTATAGGACCGGGTTTCGCCTACGATCACGAAATCAGGGTTGATATCTGTGATGGTGAAGCCTGCTTTATACAGTTCGTGAATCAAAGCACCTTCGCCGACGACATAGGCTTTTTTTCCTTCCTGACGCTTTAGAAAATCAGCGGTTGCCATGGCAGAGGTATAAAACGCACTTTCCGGAACGTCGAGACCGGCGGCGGTGAAGCGGTTAGCTAAATCCTGCGCGGTCTGGGAAGGGTAGTTGGTCAGCATAACCAGTGGCATACCTTGTTCCTGAATACGGGCAAGGAACAGGTCGGCTCCGGGTACCGCAGTATTGTCATGCAGCAGTACGCCATCAATGTCACAAATTACATTTTTAATCGTCATATTCACTCATCCATCCTTTGCAATACGGCACTATAACACGCCTTAATTTTCCATTAGACGTTGCAGCAGCACGCCGTTGAGCATAGCCCGTTTAACCAGCGCAAAAGCACCAATCGCGGACTGGTGGTTTAATTCGGATTTCACTATGGGCAGGTTGCGACGGAAATCCTTCAATACCTGAGTGTTTATGCAGCTCTGGATGGCCGGCAGCAGGACTTTCTCTGCGTCGGTTATCTCTCCGGCAATCACGACTTTTTGCGGATTAAACAGGTTAATAGCGATTGCGACACCTTTCCCGAGGTGACGTCCAACATACTCGATCACTTCGCAGGCCAGTCCGTCGCTGCGGTTAGCGGCTTTGCAGATAGCAGCGATAGAACAGTCATCCCGCGTCAGTTTGCTTGGATATCCCTGGATCAACAGATGACGGACGCGGTTTTCTATGGCCGAATTTGCTGCCACGGTTTCCAAACAGCCAAAGTTGCCGCAGTGGCAGTGCTCGCCTAATGGATCAACCTGAATGTGACCAATCTCGCCGACGTTGCCGTTGCTGCCAAGGAAAATTTGCCCATTGACGATGATCCCAGCGCCTGTTCCCCGGTGTAAACGAACCAAAATGGAGTCCTGACAGTCGCGGGTTGCACCGAAATAGTGCTCTGCCAGCGCCAGACTGCGAATATCGTGCCCCACAAAGCTGGTGACTTTGAATTTCGCTTCTAACGCATCAACCAATTTCCAGTTGCCCACGCTGATATGCGGCATGTAGCGCACGATGCCTTTATTAGGATCAACCAGACCGGGCAGAATCACCGAGATGGCAATCAGTTCGCGGATTTTGCGTTGGTTTATCTCAATGAATTGTGCAATGGCGGAGATCAGGGCGTTTTCAAGCGTCTCCTGCGTACGTTCCGGCAGGGCATAATGCTGTTCTGCCAGCGCTTTGGCACTCAGATCATACAGAGTAATAGTGGCATCATGGCGCCCAAGACGGATGGCGACGGTATGAAAAGGGCGGGTCTCAGTGATGATCGAAATGGCGCGGCGGCCCCCGGTGGAAGCCTGCTGATCGACTTCTTTGATCAGTCCGCGCTCTAATAGCTGGCGGGTGATTTTGGTGACGCTGGCCGGAGCCAGTTGGCTGTGATCCGCAATTTGTATGCGGGAAATCGGCCCCTGCTGATCAATCAGGCGGTAAACCGCCGCGCCGTTTAGCTGCTTAACCAGATCAACGTTGCCGATTTGTGCCTGTCCGCCAGTCGTCATCAATACCTTATCCGCTCAATTAAACTTCGTCACCATTAACGATAGTTTTCGTGATGTTGAAATCATGCGTAAACGCGGTGAGGTTGGCGACTTTCCCGGCTTCTATCGTACCGAGTTGCCCGTCTACCCCAATCGCCCGTGCTGCATACAGCGTAGCCATTCGCAGCGCTTCGTCCAGCGCAATACCCACATGTTCAACACTGTTTTGTACCGCTTCGATCATGGTCAGCGCCGATCCGCTGAGCGTGCCATGTTCGTCTACACAGAGTCCATCACGATAGTATATTGTTTTGCCTGCAAAAATGAACTCTTCAATATCAGCGCCTGCCGGTGCCGTGGCATCGGTAACCAGCACCAGCTTGTCACCTTTGAGTTTTTTGGCATTGCGCACATTTGCCCAGGCAACGTGATGTCCGTCTACGATGATACCGGTATAAACTTCCGGGGTATCAAAGATAGCACTGACAAGCCCTGGTGCACGGCCGGTGATCGCCGGCATGGCGTTAAACAGGTGCGTTGAGAAGGTGATCCCGGCGGCAAAGCCTTTGCGCGCTTCTTCATAGGTCGAGTTGGAGTGCCCGGCGGAAACAATAATGCCAGCGTCGCGTAACTGATGAATAAATTTATCGTCAACCTGCTCTGGCGCCAGCGTCACTTTGGTGATGACATCTGCATTGGCACAAAGATAGTCAATCATTGCACTGTCAGGTTTGCGGATGAAAATTGGGTTGTGAGTGCCTTTTTTCAGCGGGCTGAGGTACGGCCCCTCTAAGTGCAGGCCCAGCGCCTGATTCGGGTATTTTTCCAAATAAGTGCGCATCACGCTGATACCATGCTTCATGTACTCGTCGCTACAAGTAATAAGCGTCGGTAAATAGCTGGTACAGCCTGATTTTTCATTGGCTTGTTGCATGATTTCTAACGTTTCAACGGAAATGGCTTCCAGTGAATCGTTGAACTGCACGCCGCCACAGCCGTTAAGCTGCAAGTCAATGAATCCGGGGGCAAGGTGTGCGCCGTCCAGATCGCGGGTTTCAATATTCTCCGGCAGATCGGCTACCGGACAGACACGTTCGATCTTACCGTTGGCGATCACCACCGCGTGGTTATCAAGAACGTCGTGGCCAGTATATACCCGGCCGTTAATCAGTGCGTACATCATGCCCCCTAGTACGTTTGCCCTTCTCCAGTCACGTTGCTGCTGCGTTGGCTGCCTCACTCACTCCGGTCACTTACTTCAGTAAGTTCCCGGAGGTTCGCTTCGTTGTCGCCTTGCCGCAACGTGACTGGCTTTGGGCATAATTTGTTAGTTAAGACCTTTCATGCTTTCCGCTTCTAACTCGCGGAAATACTTAACGGTTTTCATTTTGAGTTCCATGGTGGAAGGCTCATCACAAACGACAACCGCTTTGGCGTGCAGCTGCAGACAGCTGATGGTCCACATGTGGTTAATATTGCCTTCCACAGCGGCCGCTAGTGCTTGCGCTTTCGCATGACCGGTAACCAGGATCATCACTTCTTCGGCATCCAGCAGTGTACCCACACCGACGGTCAGGGCAAATTTTGGCACCTGAGAAACATCGTTATCGAAGAAACGTGAGTTAGCGATACGGGTATCGTGGGTCAGCGTTTTGATACGGGTGCGTGAAGCCAGAGAGGAAGCCGGTTCGTTGAACGCGATGTGGCCATCGTTACCCACGCCACCCATGAACAGGTTGATTTTGCCGTACGATTTAATTTTTTCTTCGTACTTGCGGCATTCTTCATTGACATCCGGTGCATTGCCATTCAGCAAATTGATGTTTTCTTTAGGAATATCAACGTGATTGAAGAAGTTGTTGTACATGAAAGTGTGGTAGCTCTCAGGGTGTTCCTGCGGCAGACCCACATATTCATCCATATTGAAGGTGACGACATTTTTGAAGCTAACCTGGCCCGCTTTGTGCATAGCAACAAGGTGTTTATAGGCTTCCAGTGGTGTACCGCCAGTGGGCAGGCCTAAAACAAACGGACGGTTGGCTGTAGGTTTGAAAGCATTGATGCGTTCAACAATATGACGTGCCGCCCATTTGCCTACTTCGGTCGTGTTATTTAAAGGAATTAGTCTCATTACACACCTCTTAGTTTTCAGAACTTGAATATACTGTATGGGATTCTAAAGCTGTGGTTCAAAAATTCATCTTTGTAAGCGTAAACCAGTCTTCGGGTTTGCGGGGTGGCATAAAGCCGTCTAGATTTTTTTAATGATAAAATAAGTTTTGCATGTTGACCAGCGTCGTGGCCTGTTAAGACTGTTTTTTGGTGACAATTATCACAAAAAATGAGGTTTTAATTTGCGATACGAAATAATTTTTTTACACTCGGCAGTGCAGTTGGTGAATTCAGATTTTATATAAGGTTTTTATAAAGGTAGTAACCATAGTTATTAAACTACTTAGGTGATTCGCTTTGGGGCGAATAGGGGGAAATGTTGAACATTCTTAGTTACTTGCAAAAAGTTGGCCGGGCCTTGATGGTTCCGGTTGCTACGCTGCCAGCCGCGGCCATTTTAATGGGCGTTGGTTATTGGATCGACCCGGTCAGTTGGGGTGGGGACAATGCTCTGGCGGCACTTTTCATAAAGTCCGGTTCGGCTATTATTGAACATATGTCGGTTCTGTTCGCCATCGGTGTGGCTTACGGTATGTCCAAAGACAAAGACGGAGCGGCTGCACTAACCGGTTTTGTCGGGTTCCTGGTCGTGACCACATTGTGTTCACCGGCTGCTGTATCAATGATTCAGAAAATTCCTCTCGATCAGGTTCCTGCCGCCTTTGGCAAGATTGAGAACCAGTTCGTGGGCATCCTGGTGGGTATCATCTCTGCCGAAGTCTACAACCGCTTCAGTCACGTTGAACTGCCTAAAGCGCTGTCGTTCTTCAGCGGTCGCCGTTTGGTGCCAATCCTGGTCTCTTTCCTGATGATCCTGGTTGCCTTCATCCTGATGTACATCTGGCCGGTGGTCTTTAACGGTCTGGTGAGCTTCGGTGAGCACATCCAAAAGCTGGGCTCTGCCGGTGCCGGTATTTACGCATTCTTCAACCGTCTGTTAATTCCGGTTGGCCTGCACCATGCACTGAACTCGGTATTCTGGTTTGACGTTGCCGGTATTAACGACATTCCTAACTTCCTGGGTGGTCAACAATCTATTGAAGCGGGTAAAGCCGTTGTTGGTATCACGGGTCGTTATCAGGCGGGCTTCTTCCCGATCATGATGTTCGGTCTGCCGGGTGCAGCACTGGCTATCTACCACTGCGCACGTCCTGAGAACAAAGCGAAAGTACTGGGTATCATGATGGCGGGGGCGTTCGCTGCCTTCTTCACCGGTATCACCGAACCGCTGGAATTCTCCTTCATGTTCGTGGCTCCGGTTCTTTATGTGATCCACGCCGTGCTGACCGGTATTTCCGTGTATATCGCTGCAAGCATGCATTGGATCGCCGGTTTCGGCTTCAGCGCCGGTCTGGTGGATATGGTGCTCTCCTCGCGTAACCCGCTGGCGACCCACTGGTATATGCTGATCCCACAAGGTCTGGTGTTCTTCGTTATTTACTACGTAGTGTTCCGCTTCACCATCAACAAATTCAATCTGCTGACCCCAGGTCGTGAACTGGCTGTTGCCGGTGACGAAACTGACGGTTATGACGTTGATGTTGAATCAAGCGGTAATAAGGGGGATGAAACTGTCGCTCTGGCACGTCGTTATATCAGCGCAATTGGCGGTTCAGACAACCTGACCGGTATCGATGCCTGTATCACCCGTCTGCGTCTGAATGTGAAAGACTCGGCGCTGGTGAATGATTCCCTGGCGAAACGTCTGGGTGCTTCAGGTGTTATCCGTCTGAACAAACAGAGCGTTCAGGTGATTGTAGGCACACGCGCTGAAATCATTGCAGGCGCGATGCGCACTGCCATGACTGCGGGTCCGATCGCTGCTGCAAGTGCGGCACCGGTTGCGCCAGCGGCGGATATCAAGCCTCAGGCTGTGCCAAATGGTCCTAAAGTTGTGCTCGAAACGCTGGTTTCACCGGTGACCGGTGATATCGTGGCGCTTGATCAGGTTCCTGATGAAGCCTTTGCCAGCAAAGCGGTAGGTGACGGTGTGGCGATTCGCCCAACCGATAAAACCGTGGTTTCTCCTGCTAACGGCACCGTGGTGAAAATCTTCAACACCAATCATGCGTTCTGTCTGGAAACAGATTCCGGCGCTGAAGTCGTGGTGCATATGGGGATCGACACTGTGGCACTGGAAGGTAAAGGTTTCACCCGTCTGGTTGAAGAAGGGGCGACGGTGAAAGTGGGTCAACCTGTGCTTGAGCTGGATCTGGACTTCCTGAACGCCAATGCCCGTTCGATGATTAGCCCGGTTGTAGTCAGCAACATTGATGACTACTCAGGCGTTGCTTCACTGGCTACTGGCTCAGTGGTGGCAGGTCAGACCAAGCTGTTTGACATTCAAGGTAAATAAGCAGGGCAAATAATTTCCCTGTTTAAGTCGGTAATTCTAACGGGAAGAGAGCAATCTCTTCCCATTTTTTTGTTTCAAATCCGGTTAAGCCCTATTTTCTGTAACTAACGGTTGTTTCCCGACGTGGCTTGTTGGAACATAAGCGGTTATCCGTAGAGCCAATGTCGCGTAGAGGAATTGCACAATGAGTGAGGCAGAAGCCCGCCCAACAAATTTTATCCGTCAGATTATCGATGAAGATCTGGCGTCCGGGAAACACAAGACGGTCCACACCCGTTTCCCGCCTGAGCCTAATGGCTATTTGCATATCGGTCATGCGAAGTCTATCTGCCTGAATTTCGGCATCGCGCAAGATTACCAGGGGCAGTGCAACCTGCGTTTTGACGATACCAACCCGGCCAAAGAAGACATCGAATTCGTTGAGTCCATCAAGCATGACGTGCAGTGGCTCGGTTTCCAGTGGAGCGGAGAGATTCAGTACTCTTCCAACTACTTTGACCAGTTACACGACTACGCGCTGGAGCTTATCAACAAAGGCCTGGCCTACGTTGATGAACTGTCGCCGGATCAGATCCGCGAATACCGCGGTTCGCTGACGGCACCGGGTAAAAACAGCCCGTACCGCGATCGCAGTGTGGAAGAGAATATCGCGCTGTTTGCCAAGATGCGTAACGGTGAATTTGCCGAAGGCGCAGCCTGTCTGCGCGCTAAAATCGACATGGCATCGCCGTTCTTCGTCATGCGTGACCCGGTTATTTACCGCATTAAATTTGCCCACCATCACCAGACGGCTGACAAATGGTGCATCTACCCAATGTACGATTTCACCCACTGCATTTCCGATGCGCTGGAAGGGATCACCCATTCGTTGTGTACGCTTGAATTCCAGGACAACCGCCGTCTGTATGACTGGGTGCTGGATAACATCACCATCCCTTGTCATCCGCGTCAGTACGAGTTCTCCCGTCTGAATCTCGAATACGCCATCATGTCCAAGCGTAAGCTGCAGTTGCTGGTGTCTGAGAAGATCGTAGAGGGTTGGGATGACCCACGTATGCCAACGGTCTCAGGTTTGCGTCGTCGTGGCTACAGCGCCGCGTCTATCCGTGAATTCTGCCGTCGTATCGGTGTGACCAAGCAGGACAATAATGTCGAAATGATGGCATTGGAATCCTGTATCCGTGATGATCTCAATGAGAATGCACCACGCGCGATGGCGGTGATCAACCCGGTCAAAGTGGTGATTGAGAATTTCACCGGCGATGCGCTGCAAATGGTTAAAATGCCTAACCATCCGAGCAAACCAGAAATGGGTACCCGCGAGGTGCCGTTTACCCGTGAGATTTACATCGATCAGGCTGACTTCCGCGAAGAAGCGAACAAACAGTACAAACGTCTGGTGCTGGGTAAAGAAGTGCGTCTGCGCAATGCATATGTGATTAAAGCTGAGCGCGTTGAGAAAGATGCTGAAGGGAATATCACTACCATTTTCTGTAGCTATGATGTTGATACATTAAGCAAAGATCCTGCCGATGGCCGTAAGGTGAAAGGCGTGATCCACTGGGTTTCTGCGACTGAAGGTAAGCCAGCTGAATTCCGTTTGTATGACCGTCTATTCAGCGTAGCGAATCCGGCGCAGGCCGAAGATTTCCTGACGACCATTAATCCGGAATCGTTGGTGATTGCTCAGGGCTTTGTTGAGCCTGGGCTGGCTGGCGCGCAGCCTGAAGTGAGTTTTCAGTTCGAACGTGAAGGTTACTTCTGTGCTGATAATCGCTATTCCAGCGCCGACCATCTGGTGTTTAACCGCACCGTGGGCCTGCGTGATACCTGGGAAAGCAAACCTGCGGTCTGATCGCTTGGTGTGTTCACCGTAGGAAATTAAAAACGCAGCTTCGGCTGCGTTTTTTCACGTCAAAATTTTGTCTGCCGACGCTGCCTTTTCTGAAAGGAGAGGTTACTCACTGAGTATAATTATATTTCTTTCTGCGAATTAATGTCATTTAAGCCCCCTCTGCAGAAATACTCTCCCTGATAAACCCTTCCCATAATAGGTGCTGTAATAGCACTAATTTCATCTTATAAAGTTGATTATCTTGCGTTATGTGGGTGAATTTCTCAACTTATGGTGATTTTCTTACTATGTAACACAAATACACATTTATGTGCACTTTGTCATGTTTCAGAGAATAATCTTAAATTACCGATTGATAATTCGCGTCGCGAAAAATAGTCTTAACCCTGCTTCTTGTGCCGGTTTCGCTGATTGGCGTCCGGTCTGTTACCCGTTTGGGTTTGCGTTAACTTTACATGTCAAAGAGGATTTACTATGTCTAAGCACCTTAACCGGGGTGGGGCTGCGGCTGGCCTGAACCCGCCTGCCAGAATAAAACCTGTCGCCTTCGCGCTTGCCGGCACGTTGTTGGGGGGCACAATGGTGGCCATACCTGACGCACAGGCTGCGGGTTTTATTGATGACTCAACGCTAACCGGTGGGGTGTATTACTGGCAGCGTGAACGTGACCGAAAAGATCTAAACAAAACCAAAGAAGAAACCCGTCCTGACGGCAGCAAAGTGACGGTGAACAACCCCGATTATAATAAGTACGCCACCAACCTTTCACATTCCACCGCGAACCTGAATCTGGACTTCTCTTCTGGCTATGCCTGGGACATGTTCGGGCTCGACATCGCGGCGTTTACCGCCGTTGAATTAGCCGAAGCCAGTGACAGCGGCCATCCTAACGAAATTGCCTTCTCTTCCAGCAATCACGCGTATAACGAGGATTACTCCGGCGATAAAGGCGGAGTCAGCTTGTATAAAGCCGCAGGTAAGTTCAAATATGGTGATTTCTGGGGCCACGCTGGCTATATACAGCCAACCGGCCAGACGCTGATAGCGCCACACTGGAGCTTTATGCCGGGCACTTATCGCGGCGCTGAAGCGGGTTACAAACATGATTTCGGCGAGCCGGGTGAGCTGAGTTTCTCCTACATGTGGGCGGACAAGTACAAGTCACCGTGGCATCTGGAGATGGATGATTTCCGTCAGAATGACCGGACCACCGGCGTCTCTTACATACACTCCCTCGGCGCGAAATATGACTTCAAAAATGACTTTGTGCTGGAAGCGGCTTACGGTCAGGCCGAAAGCTACGTCGATCAATACTTCGCTAAAGCCTCTTATAAAATGGAATTGGCGGGTAACCCGCTGACCACCAGCTACCAGTTCTACGGTGCGGAAGATCGTATCAACAACCAGAACGACCCTAACAGTTTGTATGACGGCCTGGCGTGGTTACAGGCGCTGACATTCGGCTACACCACCGGTCAGTTTAACTGGCGCCTTGAAGGCACCATGGTCAAAGCTGAGGGGAATCAGGGTTACTTCCTGCAGCGTATGACGCCAACGTACTCTTCATCTAATGGCCGTCTTGATGTGTGGTGGGATAACCGCTCTGACTTCAACGCCAACGGTGAAAAAGCTGTTTATGCCGGTGTGCTTTATGACCTGGCGAAATGGGATCTTCCAGGCCTGGCGGTCGGTGGTTCCTACGTTTACGCCTGGGATGCTAAACCCAGCACCAACCCGATGTATGACCAAAACCAGCGTCTGAAAGAGAGCGCCTGGAGCCTCGACGGCTTGTACACCATTCAGGAAGGCCGCGCTAAAGGCACCTTGTTCAAGCTGCACTACACGCAATACGACAACCATTCCGACATCCCAAGCTGGGGCGGCGGTTACGGCAATATCTTCCAGGATGAGAAAGACGTGAAGTTTATCGTCATCGCTCCGTTCACTATCTTCTGAGGCCCGCTGTCGTGATGAAAAATACTATGAAAATGAAATCAATCAAAAATGGCTTGTTTATGTTGGCTGCGGTCGCGGTACTGAGCGCTTGTGCGGATCCCTCTGCTTCAGCAGAAAAGGCGGAAAAAGCAAAATTACGCCAGTCGTACAGCAACTGTATTAACACCGCAGACGGTGCGCCAGACAAACTCGCCACCTGCCAGGTGATACTCGAAAAGCTGAAAACTATCAAAGAACATCAGGCCTTTGCAGAGAAAGAAACGGTCAGTGTCATTGATTACCAGCACTGTCTGACCGCGCGTAAAACCGGTGACGGCCAAGCCTATGCTGATGATTGCAGCAAAATCTGGCAAGAAATCAAAGCCAACAATTCGCCTGCTCCAACAAATTAAGGATGATGTTGAGATGGGAAAATTAAAAATAAAAGCGCTGGCTGTCGCCACCCTGATGGGGGGCATGCTTGGCGGGACCAGCAGTGCCATGGCTGACCAACAACTGGTGGATCAACTCAGCCAGTTAAAAGTGAACTATGCGCTGCAGGATAATCAGGCGGGTGAGCACGGGACGAATTGCAGTGCGCTGGGGGCCGACTGGGCATCTTGTAATACGGCCACCATCACGCTCACCAACGCTGGTCAGGAGATAAAAGGTAAAGACTGGGCCATATACTTTCATAACATTCGCCGTATTTTGAAAGTTGATAACGACCAGTTCACCATCACGCGCATCACCGGTGACCTGCACAAACTGCAACCCACCGATAAGTTTACCGGTTTTGCGGCCAATCAAACCGTCACTATTCCGATTGTCGGTGAATATTGGCAGCTATTTGAAAGTGACCTGATCCCGCGCTGGTATGCCACTTCCGGCAATGCTCAGCCGAGAGTGCTGACCAATACCGATACCGAAGATTTACATCAGTTTGTGACGCCGTTTAAAGGCGACCAGTGGAAGCGCACCTCCACGGATAATAACGTGCTGATGACGCCAGCCAGCCGTTTTGTGAAAAACGAATCGCTGTCAGTCTTACCCGTTGCAACGCTGCGCGGGCAGATCGTTCCTACGCCGCTGGAAGTCAAAGTGCATGCCGGTGATGTGGATTTAGCTAAAGGGGTGGCGCTGGATCTCAGTGCGATGGAAAAGCCGGCGGCCGATGCCATTGTCAAACGCTTTACCCTGCTGGGTATTGCTGAAAATTCTCCCGGTTACCCGATTACCACCCATATTTCTAAGACTAAATTTTCCGGAAAACAGGCAGTTTCTGGGGCGTACATCCTTAATATCGGCAAGAAAGGCGCTGAAGTGACAGGATACGATCAGGCCGGGGTGTTTTACGGACTGCAATCGATCCTGAGCCTGATTCCGTCAGACGGTAGCAAGAAAATTGCCCAGCTTGACGCCAAAGATGCACCGCGCTTTGATTACCGCGCGATTTTCCTCGACGTCGGACGCAACTTCCATAGCAAAGCGGCCGTGCTGCGTTTGCTGGATCAAATGTCAGCGTACAAGCTGAACACTTTCCACTTCCATCTTAGCGATGATGAGGGCTGGCGTATCGAAATTCCGGGCCTGCCGGAGCTGACAGAAATTGGTGGCAAGCGTTGCCACGACCTGACAGAAACGACATGCCTGTTGCCGCAACTGGGTTCAGGACCGGATACCACTAATAACGGCAGCGGTTTCTTCACGCGTCAGGATTATATCGACATCGTGAAGTACGCTAAGGCGCGTGAGATCGAGGTTATTCCTGAAATTGATATGCCAGCACATGCCCGTGCTGCGGTCATCTCGATGGAAGCGCGCTACAAAAAACTGATGGAAGAGGGTAAAGAGAAAGAGGCGAATGAGTTCCGCCTGCTGGATCCGACTGATACTTCAAATACCACTGGCGTACAGTTCTACGATCGCCACGGCTATCTCAACCCTTGCCTCGACTCGTCAAAACGCTTTGTTGATAAAGTGATTGGCGAAATCGCCGATATGCATAAAGCTGCAGGCCAGCCGCTGACTACCTGGCACTTCGGTGGGGATGAAGCCAAAAATATCTTCCTCGGCCCTGGCTATCAGGATGAAAACGGCAAGATTGAACCAGGTAAGGGCATTATCGATCTCAGCAAGCAGGACAAGCCCTGGGCGCAGTCTCAGGTTTGTCAGGCGATGGTCAAAGAGGGCAAAGTTCAGGACGTTGAGCACCTGCCAAGCTACTTCGCGGTTGAAGTCAGTAAACTGGTCAATGCCCACGGTATTGAGAAAATGCAGGCCTGGCAGGATGGCCTGAAAGATGCCAAAGACTCCACCTCATTCGCCACTAAACGTACCGGTGTAAACTTCTGGGACACTCTCTACTGGGGTGGTTTTGACACGGCTAATGACTGGGCCAACAAAG
Source organism: uncultured Enterobacterales bacterium (assembly GCA_946478305.1). Taxonomy (GTDB): domain Bacteria; phylum Pseudomonadota; class Gammaproteobacteria; order Enterobacterales; family Enterobacteriaceae; genus Ewingella. Next base: position 8,137 of record CAMLBO010000013.1, on the reverse strand, counting down.
GCTACGAAGTGGTTATTTCTAACCCGGATTACGTCTACTTCGATTTCCCGTATGAAGTGAATCCACAGGAAAAAGGCTACTACTGGGGTACGCGCTTCAGTGACGAAGCCAAGGTGTTCAGCTTTGCACCGGACAACCTGCCGCAGAACGCCGAAACCTCGGTTGACCGCGACGGTAATGTCTTCGAAGCGAAAAGCGACAAACCGTGGCCGGGTGCTCACGGTCTCTCAGCCCAGCTGTGGAGCGAAGTGGTCCGCACCGATGACCGAATGGAATACATGATTTATCCGCGTCTGCTGCCGCTGGCCGAGCGCGCATGGCACCGTGCGGACTGGGAAATGGATTACAAAGCCGGTCGTGAATTTGCCGGTGGCAAAACGCATCACGTTAATAGTGAGGCGGTGCATAAAGAGTGGCTGCTGTTCGCCAACCTGATGGGCCAACGTGAGCTGCCGAAGATGGACGCGGCGGGTGTTGCTTATCGTCTGCCGGTGCCTGGAGCCCGCGTTGCGGGAGGGAAACTGGAGGCTAACGTTTCTCTGCCCGGTCTGACTATCGAGTATTCACTGGATGGGGGCAAGCAGTGGCAGCGTTATGATAACGCGCAAAAACTGCAGGTCAGCGGCGATGTGTGGGTCCGCTCCGCGTCAGCTGACGGCAAGCGTTTCAGCCGTGCTGAGCAGGTTGATGGCAAAGCCTGACACACAATCTCTGCCTTATCAGACCCCGGCTTGCCGGGGTTTTTTTACGCTTGTAAAATGAGGACAGCATGAAAACACAGGCATAAAAAAACCGCTTTTCAGCGGTTAATGGATGTTCTGCATGACAGAACGCATGACGTGAAACCTGAGGCTTACAGCGCGGGTTTATCGTTATGCAGGTTATCGTCTTCGCGGCAGTCACCCAATTCGCAGTGACCGTAAAGATAAAGGCTGTGGTTGGTCAGTTTGATGCCATGTTTCTTGGCAATTTCGCGCTGGCGTCCTTCGATGTATTCATCACGGAATTCGATCACACGGCCACAATCCAGGCAGATCAGGTGATCATGGTGATGTTGCTGAGTCAGTTCGAAAACGGACTTGCCGCCTTCGAAATTATGACGGGTAACGATCCCGGCATCATCAAACTGGTTCAATACGCGGTAAACCGTCGCCAGACCAATTTCTTCACCCATATCAATCAGTTGCTTGTATAAATCTTCCGCACTGACGTGATGACCTTCCGGCGCTTGCAGCACTTCCAGAATCTTAAGTCGCGGAAGCGTGACTTTTAAGCCAGCTTTCTTCAGTGCGGTATTGTTGTCAGTCATGCGGATTCAGTCCTGTTACTATGGTAATCACGTTGAGGCATGAAGCCTGTGATGGCGGTTCATGATGAAACGGTAGTCTGTTAACAAAGATCGCATCTTTCATTGCTGTCACGAAAGGATCGCAACGGCTTGATCAATAGAAAAAACACCTGAACTCAGTGTACCTTGATACCGCTGAAAGTTACAATTTTGTAGCGGTTAAATTGTTAATTTCAGTAATAGTTTGGCCCTTTCAATGGCGAATCAATCACTCAGGGCAGCGATGTGAATGATCAATCCTTATGCCAATACCTCAGGGCCAATGAAGGTTAGCCAATAATTTCGGCCAAACTCAACTCTTGTGAAATCTGCTTAACCCAGGCATCCACACGTTCAGCCGTCAGTTCAGGTTGACGATCTTCGTCGATTGCCAGACCAATGAAGTGCTTGTCATCAGCCAGGCCTTTAGAGGCCTCGAAGTGGTAACCTGCCGTTGGCCAGTGGCCCACGATCACTGCGCCGCGTGGCTCGATGATGTCACGCACGGTGCCCATCGCGTCACAGAAATACTCGGCATAATCTTCCTGATCGCCACAGCCAAATAGTGCGACCAGCTTACCTTCGAAATCTATCTCTTCCAGCGTTGGGAAAAAGTCGTCCCAGTCACACTGTGCTTCACCGTAATACCAGGTAGGAATACCGATCAGCAAAATATCGAATTTTTCCAGATCCTCTTTGCTGCTTTTGGCAATGTCATGTACTTCGGCAACCTCTTTACCCAGCTGCTTCTGGATCATTTTAGCGATGTTTTCGGTGTTACCTGTATCGGATCCAAAGAAGATACCTACTACGGCCATAAGATTTCTAACCTCTTGTTCTCAATGAAGTGCCCTGCATCGCAGGCAATAATGCTGCAGATAATAGCAAACTCGCCGCCCGGAGAACATGCCTGCACGCACCGGTACGGATCGGACAATAAGTCTATCGGTCATTAATGCGAAGCGTTATCGCCTTCGTGTGTTTTATGACGTTAGTAGGGATATAAGCCTTGTCCCTGCTGAAGATCCGGGTACTCGCAAATATGAAATAATTTCACTTCGTTCCTAAATTTTACTCACGTAGCGCCGATAGAAGATGCGAGAGCAATCTCAACATAATAAAGAAATCGATGCCCGGAGAGGTGTTCAACCATGTCCCGGGGCTTATGCCTGACGGTGACCTGTATTGATTCTCTGCATCCCCGTTAATCTCATAAAAAGAAACGATAACGTTTCACGAGAGGCACACTGTGCAATTTTTGAAAAATATTACCATCAGGACAGCGATGTTAGGGATCCTCGGCGTCTTTTGCGTCATGTGGGCCTGCGTTGCGATCTACACGATTACGTCATTTAACTCACTGACCAAAAATGCCGAAATTAATGTGGCGTTGGTCAACGACTTGACCCTCGTACATAAAGGCAGCGACCAGTATTTCCGTTCGCAAACTCGACTTACCCGAGCAATGGCCTTACTGCAAAGCGATCCAAACAAAGGCCCTGAAATTTTTGACAGTGCCAAACTGGCTCTGACTAACATGACTCAGGCGCTGGCCGCATTTAGAACTGCAACCCACCCCGGCTTAGATGATGCGGTAGTACAGGAACTTATTACCGACTGGTCAGCGTTAGCAGAGCAGGGCGCTACTCCCCTGTTTAACGCGGCCAGCAGTAAAAATGTTGAGGCTTACAAGCAGATTTCTAACGTGTCAGTCGTACCGCTGAGTGTGAAATTTGGCGCATCGGTTGAAAAGGTCAATGGCCTGATTGCCGTCGCATTACAACAATCGCAAGAGGAATCCAGCCGTCTGACCCGGATGAGTAAAATCATACTGCTGGTCGCTTTTGCGCTGGGTATTGTGATTCTGTTCCTGACCGATCGCTATCTCGTCTGGGGACTGGTCAACCCGCTCAATAAGATCCGTGATCAGTTTGCGGTTATTGCCCGTGGTGATCTGACACATGACCTGGAAGAGTTCGGTAAAAACTGCGCGGGAAAACTGATCCCATTACTTAACGCCATGCAGGGCAGCTTGATCAATACCGTACAAACTATCCGTAACTGTACCAATAACATCTATCAGGGGGCTTCCGAGATCTCCGCCGGAAATAACGATCTCTCATCACGTACTGAGCAACAAGCGTCGGCACTGGAAGAGACCGCCGCCAGCATGGAGCAGCTCACTGCAACGGTTAAACACAATGCCGACAACGCTCATCACGCCAGCCAACTGGTCGTGGATGCCTCCGCCACCGCTCGTAAAGGCGGGAGTATCGTGGCGGATGTGGTCAGTACGATGAAAGAGATCTCCGGCAGCTCGAAGAAAATTGCAGAAATTACCTCAGTCATTAACAGCATTGCTTTCCAGACCAATATCCTGGCACTGAATGCCGCTGTAGAAGCCGCGCGTGCGGGCGAACAGGGGCGTGGTTTTGCCGTGGTGGCCAGCGAAGTGCGTAATTTGGCGCAGCGCAGCGCGCAGGCTGCCAAAGAGATCGAACAGCTGATCAGCGAGTCGGTATCCAGGGTGGACAGTGGCTCTAAACTGGTGGAAAACGCCGGTTCTACTATGGATGACGTGGTTCGTTCTATCACCCATGTCACCGATATCATGGCTGAAATTGCCTCGGCGTCAGATGAGCAGAGTAAAGGTATCAGTCAGGTAGCGATCGCAGTGACGCAGATGGACAGCGTCACCCAGCAGAACGCCGCGCTGGTGGAAGAAGCCTCTCAGGCGGCCGTTTCTCTGGAGGAGCAGGCAGCGTTACTCAATAACGCCGTCGCCACCTTCAAGCTGAAAGACAGCGTCACGCGTGTCGGCCAGAAAACGACACATCCGCATAAATCCCCCTTGCTGCGTCCTGATACAGGTTTGGCAGGCGGCAGAAGCAGTGAGAACTGGGAAACGTTTTAAGTTGGGGATTAATGAAGAAAAAAATGAAGAAAAATAAGACGTGAGAAAAACAGGCGGGTATCCGGAAACGGCTACCCGCTTTGTTTTAGCTTACCTGATTAAGATGCGAAAGCAGCATCTCTTCAATCAGTTCGCTGCGACTGATATTGCGTTCTTCCGCCAGCTTATTGAGTGTATCAACAGCGTCAGCGTTCATTTTCAGCTCCACGCGTCGCAAGCCACTCGCTTTATCACGGCGTAGCTGGTTACGCTTGTTGATTCTGAGCTGTTCATCGCGGGAAAGCGGATTTGTTTTCGGACGCCCCGGACGGCGATCATCTGCGAACAGATCCAGCGTCGTGCGATCCAGTTGTTCTTTTGCCATAGGTAGCGGTAAAACCAGGGAAGTTACATCGGAAAACGGCACGCCGTTTCAGACGATTGCCTTACATATTTCGGGCTAAACACCCTAACCCTTTTTGCCTTCCACAAAACGCATTGACGCAATACGCGCCTTTCCGCGGGGGCAAAATTTCAGCGCGCAATCATACCCCAGCCGCACCGGGGTCCACAACGGGTAAAAGCCCGGAATTATAGCTAAGTGACTAAGTTATGCAGCCTTTTTGCACAATTTATCCCCAGCTTATCCCACATCAGGCTTCATCGATGAAACGGTGTACAGCGCGCAGTACGGCGTCGGGTTTTTCCGCATGCACCCAATGACCCGTTCCGGCCACCACATGGGCCCGAGCCTCTGGAAACTGGCTGGCAATGGCGTCACGATATTTATCCTGTACGTAAGGCGACAGTCCGCCGCGGATAAACAGTGCCGGATGTGGCCAGGCAGGAACATTTTCCCAGCCGGTGATTTTGTCATACTCAGCCATCAGTACCGGGACATTAAAGCGCCATTCTCCCTGCTGAAATGATTTCAGCAGGAACTGAATCACGCCTTCTTCTTTTATAAAGTCGCGCATACATTCTGCTGCACCACTGCGGTCCTTCACGCCAGCCTCAGTGACCGCGTTGATGGCAGCAAAAATCTCATCGTGGCGGCGTGTCTGGTAATCGACCGGCGCGACGTCAATCACCACCAGTTTGGTAATGCGTTCGGGTGCCAGCGCTGTCATGGCCATCGCGGCTTTCCCCCCCATGGAGTGACCAATAACAAGGGCTTTCTGGAAACCCGCGTCATCCATGGTGTCCAGTAAATCCTGCGCCATCGCGGCATACGACATATCGTCAGAGCGCCCGGACTGACCGTGATTACGCATATCGACCTGCAACACGCTATGCTGTTGTTTCAGGTCGCGGGCCAGCACGCCAAGGTTGTCCAGCGTGCCAAATAAACCGTGGATCAGTAAAACCGGTAAGGTTGCGATGTCCGGGGTGGCAGATTCTTGCAGGCGATAATGTAATTTCATGGTGAAGTTCATGCAGATAAACAATCTCATTAGGTTATCATGTATGGCTGAAAATTTTTAAAACGGAAAGTTTTCTGCCATACATCAAAGTGGGATAAGCAGGACAATGCGAAGCCAGCGGATGAAGGCGTGAGAGGAAAGTGGGGATAAATCTGCTTTTTGTGCCGCGTCACAATTCATCTGTTCGCGAGCGCAGATAAATTTGTATAATCCTTTTAAATGAAATTAGTAGAAAAAACAGTACTGGAAAAAGATGAAAACTATTGAGGTTGACGAAGAACTCTACCGTTATATTGCCAGCCATACGCAGCATATCGGTGAAACAGCGTCGGATATTTTACGCCGTATGCTGAAGTTTTCTGCCGGTCAGGAAGTGAAATCCACACCTGCCGTTGCGGGTTCGCCGGTTTCTGTTGCCGCTCCCCAGGAGAAAGCACCTGCCGCCAACACCGCACGCGACAAAGTGCGTGCCGTGCGGGAACTGCTGCTCTCTGATGAATATGCAGAGCAGACCAAAGCGGTAAACCGTTTCATGCTGATTCTGTCTGCGCTGTACTGCCTGAACCCTAAAGAATTCGCTGCCGCGACCGATTCTCTTCATGGCCGCACGCGCACCTATTTCGCCGGTGACCAGCAGACCTTGCTGCAAAACGGTATTCATACCAAGCCCAAACACGTTCCCGGAACGCCGTATTGGGTTATCACCAATACCAACACAGGCCGCAAACGCAGCATGATTGAACACATCATGCAATTGATGCAGTTCCCCGCGGAACTGACTGACAAAGTGTGCGGTACACTCTAATTTCAGCGTAAGGGAGAAGCGCCCGTGGCCAATAACCCTCGTGCAGGGCAACCTGCTCAGCAAAGCGATTTGATTAACGTGGCGCAGTTGACGTCACAATATTACGTCCTGCAACCGGACCCTGCGAATACTGCTCATGCGGTGAAATTCGGTACTTCAGGACACCGTGGCAGCGCAGAGCGCCACAGCTTTAACGAAAATCACATTCTGGCCATCGCGCAGGCGATCGCAGAAGTGCGTAAAGAGCAGGGCACAACCGGTCCGTGCTACGTGGGTAAAGACACCCACGCGCTGTCTGAACCCGCCTTTATTTCCGTGCTGGAAGTGCTGACCGCCAACGGCGTTGACGTTATCGTCCAGGAAGACAACGGCTTCACGCCGACGCCGGCAGTATCGCACGCGATCCTTACGCACAACCGCAAAGGCGGCGCGAAGGCCGATGGTATTGTTATCACGCCATCGCACAACCCGCCAGAAGACGGTGGCATCAAATACAATCCGACCAATGGCGGACCGGCGGATACCGATCTGACGTCGGTGATTGAAAAACGTGCCAATGCTCTGCTGGCGGCGAAACTGGCAGGTATACAGCGCCAGACGTTGGATGCCGCCTGGAAAAGCGGTCATCTGACGGCGATTGATCTGGTTCAGCCTTACATAGAAAGTTTGGGCGAAATCGTCGACATGAGAGCGATTCAGAAAGCGGGCCTGAAGCTCGGTGTGGATCCGCTCGGCGGTTCCGGTATCGAATACTGGAAACGCATCGCCGCGCATTATGAACTGGATCTTACGCTGGTGAATGATTCGGTCGATCAGACTTTCCGTTTCATGCATCTCGACCACGACGGCGTAATTCGCATGGACTGTTCGTCTGAGTCCGCGATGGCCGGTCTGCTGGCGCTGCGTGACAAGTTCGATCTGGCCTTCGCCAATGACCCGGATTATGACCGTCACGGCATTGTTACGCCAAAAGGCCTGATGAACCCGAACCACTATCTGGCTGTGGCTATCCAGTACCTGTTCCAGCATCGTCCTAAGTGGGGCAAAGACGTGGCCGTCGGTAAAACGCTGGTTTCCAGCGCGATGATAGACCGCGTGGTCGAAGACCTGGGCCGTAAGCTGGTGGAAGTGCCGGTGGGCTTTAAATGGTTTGTTGATGGTCTGTTCGACGGCAGCTTCGGGTTTGGTGGCGAAGAGAGTGCTGGGGCTTCGTTCCTGCGCTTTGATGGCACACCGTGGTCCACCGACAAAGACGGTATCATCATGTGCCTGCTGGCGGCGGAGATCACGGCCGTCACCGGCAAGAACCCACAGGAACATTACGATGAGCTGGCCGCCCGTTTTGGCGCACCAAGCTACAACCGTATTCAGGCTCCTGCCACACATGCTCAGAAAGCTGCGCTGGCTAAGCTCTCTCCTGAACAGGTGAAAGCTGACACTCTGGCCGGTGACCCGATCACTGCTCGCCTGACCAATGCGCCGGGTAACGGGGCATCCATCGGCGGTCTGAAAGTGATGACCAAAAATGGCTGGTTCGCCGCGCGTCCGTCCGGTACTGAAGAGGCTTACAAGATCTATTGTGAAAGCTTCCTCGGTGCAGAACACCGCGAAAAAATTGAGAAAGAAGCCGTGGATATCGTCAGCAAAGTGCTCGCCGACGCCAAATAAGCCCGATTTCGTCTTACAAC